>NZ_JBVHOQ010000005.1:298501-304084 GCF_055568375.1 Streptomyces sp. NPDC026062 | reverse complement strand
GACATCCACCCACCCCAAACACAACGTCGGCCTGACCCACCAACGAGATGGATCAGGCCGACGTCACGACGAAGAGGCATTGGCCAACAGTGTCCCCGTGTGGGGCCCGCCCCTCGCCGGTGCGGTGTGGTGCGGTCGTGGGGCGCGGTGAGCGGGGGGTCAGCGGTGCCGCCCCTGACCGAATTCACCGCCCATGTCCTTGCCGCCCATACCCTTGCCACCCATGTCCTCGCTGCTCTTGGTGGTGCCGTCCGCGTAGTCGATCTGTTCCTTCCGCAGTTCGGCGGAGACTTCCTTCTGCTCGGTCACCTTCTTCGTTTCCATCCGTACCCGCTCCACCGGCACGGTCTCCTTGCGCATCGTGGCGCGTTCGGCGTGCAGCGTGACCTCCACGTCCTGCTCGGTGATGTCGGTCCGGCCGGCCGCCTTCTCGCCCGGCTTGAGCGGTTCACGGACCACACGTACCTCTTCGTGCGACACCGGCACGGTCCTGGTGACGTTCTCCGTGACGACGTACTTGTGCAGGCGGGCCTTGCCGCTCTCGTACTCCTCGGTGCCGATGTGGAGCTGTTCCTCGGAACGGATCAGCTCCTCCTTGCCGCTGAGGTCGGCGGTGGAGCGTTCGGCACCCGCACCCGCTCCGACCAGCGGACGGGACGTGCCCGAGGTCTCGGTGTCACGGTGCCTGCCGGTCCCGGTCCCGGTCCCCGCACCGGCCGCACCGGCCGAAGTGGTCCGGTCGGTCGTGCGCCCCGTGCCGGCGGCGCCCATGGCCCCGGCCCCTGCTGCCGCTCCCGCTCCAGCCCCGGCTCCGGCCGCGCCCATGGTGCCCGTACCGGTCGTCGTCGGTGCGTCGGCGCTCGTGGTGCCGCCGGTTCCGGCGCGGTCGCCGAGACTGGCCTCGGCGTTCCGGCTCAGGCCGTAGTGCCGGTAGAGCTCCTCCTCCTCGGCGACGGACAGATGGGCGTCCGCGTCCACCCGAGGGGCGTCCTTGACTCGGTCCTTCGGATGTGTGATGTGCAGGTCGGAGCCCACGCGACGGGCTCCGGCGAGAGGTACGAAACTCTCCTTCATACCGAACAGGCCGGTCTTCACCGTGATCCAGTCCGGCCGGCCGGTGTTGTCGTCGACATACACCCGCCCCACGTTGCCGATCTTCTCGCCCTCGGTGTCGTACACCGTCAGGCCGTCGAGCTCTCCGGAATCCGTGAAACCGTCAGCGGCTCCCATGACCGATCCCTCCTCGCCCGGGCGCGTCCTGTAGGTGGGTCCAGCAGGGGAGGCGCGTCCGGATTCCATCGCGCCTCACCCGGATGGACGCTGCAACCGCCCGGCCGTCGGAGGCCGGGGGCCGCACCCGCCCCACGTCGGCGCAGGCCCCGCGCGACGCCGTTGCGGGGGCCCCGGACCGATTACGCCAATCGAGTGAACGAAGGCGGGTGGCCCCCTGGGCCCGCGCCGCAGAAGGACGGCGCGGAACGGCCAGAACCCGAGACGGCCGCCGCCGACGGCTCCCTTCGATCGCGGCCGGCCCCGCCTCCGCTGCGAGTCCTGTCCGCCACCACCTCTGAGCAGGAAGTTCCCGCCACTGAGCGAATTTCCGGGAAACCCTTGACACCCGCTGGGGCCGCCAGCATCCTTTCGCCAGAAATCGCAACGCCGTTGCGATTTCCGCACCGACAGATGGACGACACGGACGAAGGAGGCGCGGCCCATGGCTGAGCACGGCACGGACACCAGGACCCCGGCCCCCGCCGGACAGCAGGCTCCCGGCGTGCTGCAGACCGTGGACCGGGCCCTGCTCGTGCTGCTCACGTTCACCGAGCAGCGCCCCGAGTGGGGCGTCAGCGAACTGGCCCGCCACCACGGCTGGGACAAGGCCGTCGTCCAGCGCCTGCTCACCACCCTGAGCGCGCGCGGCTTCCTGCTCTGCGACGGCAACAGCCGCCGCTACCGCCCGGGTCCCGCCCTGTCCCGGCTGGCCCGGGTCAGCGAGCACAGCGGAGTGCTGTCCTCGATCTCCCGTCCGGTACTCGCCCGGCTGCTCCGCGAGACCGGCGAGAGCGTCGTCCTCAACGTCCCGCACGGCGGCAGCTACCGCTGCGAAGCCGCCGTCGACGGCACCGGACCGGTCCGCTACACCGCGATCATCGGCGCCGTCATGCCCGGCCACGCCGGAGCGTCCGGGCACACCATCTTCGCGTACCACCCCGAGCGCGAGATCCGGCAGATGTTCGGTGCCACCGGACTGACGCGCTTCAACGACCGCACCATCACGGAGCTGGACGCGCTGCTCGCCTGCTACGCGCAGGTCCGCGCCGACGGCTACTGCGTCAGCCACGGCGAGTACGACGAAGCGGTGACCGCGGTCTCCGCCCCTGTCTTCCAGGGGGACGGTGTCCCCGCCTCCCTCACCGTCATCGGCCCCTCCCACCGTGTGGACCGGGCCGCCGACACCCTTGTGACGCTGGTACGCGCCGGAGCCGCGGAGATCACCGCCGCACTCGGCGGCTGAGCCCGCCTCGCAGAAACCGCTCCCATCGCGGCCCTCCCGCGCCGCCGGCCCGCTCCGGCTCCGCCCGGCCGCCCACCCCACGGGGACAGACCGACCTCCCCGCCCTGCTCACCGAAGGGGGTGCCCCATGGCGCACCACGTCTCCGCGCCGCACCCTGCCCCGCCGCCCGGTCCGGAAGAGTCCCGGCCGCACCCGAGGGTGACGGAACCCGTTCTGCTGGTCATCCTGGTCCTGCTCTCCGCCGTCGGAGCCGTCATCGGTATCGACCTGGTCTCGAAACTGGGCATCTCCGCCAACACCTCGGTGGTCGGCGCACTCGTCGCCATGCTGATCGGACGCATTCCCCTCGGCTTCCTGCGCCGGATGCGTTCGGTGCACCGCCAGAACCTCGCCCAGAGCGCCATCTCCGCCGCGACCTTCGCCTCGGCGAACGCGCTGCTGACCTCCGTCGCCGTGCCGTATGTGTTCGGCCGCGAGGACCTGGTCTGGCCGATGCTCGCCGGCGCGTTCATCGGTCTCCTCGTGGACGCCTGGGTGCTCTACCGGGCCTTCGGCTCCCGACTGCTCCCCGCCGACGCCGCCTGGCCGCCGGGCACCGCTGCCGCGGAGACCATCAAGGCCGGCGACCGGGGAGGACGCCGCGCCCTGATCCTGGCCGGCGGCACGGCGGTCGGACTCGCCGGCACGCTCTTCAGCCTGCCGCTCTCCGCAGCCGGTGTGGCCTTCCTCGGCAACGTCTGGGCGCTGATGATGTTCGGCATCGGCCTGATGCTGCGCCAGTACAGCCCCGACATCTTCCACACCGACCTCGGTGCCGGGTACATCCCGCACGGCGTCATGGTCGGAGCGGGCATCGTCGCACTCGGCCAGGCCGTCCATCTGCTCATAGGCCGGCGCGAGCGCAAGCGGAAAGAGGCCGAGGCGGAGGCTTCGAGCGTGGCGACGGTCCGTGAGACGGACCCGAGCACCGCCTGCACCGTCGACGAGAAGGCTCTGCGGCTCTCACTCGTCCGGGGCTACGCGCTGTTCACCGCGGGCGCCGTCGTCCTCGCCGTCCTCGGCGGACTGATCGGCGACATGAGCCCCCTCGGCATCGTCGGCTGGGTGCTGTTCGCCGCCTTCGCGGCCCTGGTCCACGAGCTGATCGTCGGCCTCGCAGCCATGCAGTCCGGCTGGTTCCCGTCCTTCGCGGTCACCCTGATCTTCCTCATCCTGGGCCTCGCCATCGGCATCCCGTCCGTGCCGCTCGCCCTGCTGGTCGGTTACGTCTCCGCCACCGGACCCGCCTTCGCCGACATGGGGTACGACCTCAAGGCCGGATGGCTGCTGAGACGCGAGCACCGCCCCTGGGACCCCTTCGAGCGCGAGGGCCGCCGCCAGCAGTTCATGGCCGCCCTCATCGGATTCGCCGTCGCCCTCGCCGTCGTCGCCCTGGCCTGGCGCTCCTACTTCGGACAGGGACTCATCCCGCCCGTCGCCAAGGTCTACGCCGACACCATCAAGAGCGGGCTCAGCGATCCGGACGCCGTCCGCACCATGCTGCTCTGGGCCATCCCCGGCGCGGCCATCCAGCTGATCGGCGGCACCCGCCGGCAGATGGGCGTCATGCTCGCCACCGGCCTGCTCATCCTCACCCCGCAGGCCTGCTGGCTGGTCCTCGGCGCCCTCGTCGTCCGGGTCGGATACCGCAAGCTGCGCGGCCCCGCCGCCGACGAGGAACTCAACCTGGTCGGAGCCGGACTGATCGCGGGCAGCTCGCTCGGCGACTCGGCCCAGATCCTCAAGACCTGACAGCCGCCCCCGAACCACATCCCGTACCACCGCACCACTCAGCACCACCCGCTTGGCAAGGAGAACCCCCCATGGACATGTACAGCAGGCTCGAACCGCGCCCCGAGTACCTCAGCTTCGAACTGGCCCTGGCCGCCCGCAAGCTCGTCGAGGAGGTCATGCTGGTCAAGCGCGGCGAGCACGTCGTCCTCACCGGAGACACCAGCAGCGACCGCCGGGTCATCGAGGCCACCGCCCAGGCCGTCGCCGCCGCCGGAGCGCACCCCGTCGTCGTCTGGTACGAGACGCTGCCCGGCGCCTCCATGGAGCCGCCCCGGCCCGTCGCCGGAGCCATCGCCGACGCCGACGTATGGATCGAGTTCGCGGTCTCGTACCTGATGCACTCCGACGCCTTCCGCGCCGCGATGGCGAACGGCTGCCGCTACACCAACCTCACCGCGATGGACGTCCAGATGCTGGTCGCCACCGTCGGCCGCCCCGACTTCCAGGGTGTCATCCGTCTCGGCAAGGCACTGGTCGCGCTTCTGGAGGCGGCCGACGAGGTCCGGATCACCTCCGCCAACGGCACCGACCTGGTCGGCCGCAACGGCGACCGGCCGATCAACCTGCGCGGCAAGCCGGCCGAGAAGCCCGGCGAGACCGTGATGCTCTCCGGCCAGATCTCCTGGAACCCTCTTGAGGAGACCCAGGACGGCGTACTCGTCTTCGACGGCGCCCTGTGGCCGCCGGACGAGATCGGCCTGCTGCGCTCCCCGGTCCGCTGCACCGTCGAGAAGGGCGTCGTCACCAAGATCGAGGGTGACGCCGACGCGGACACCTTCCGCCGCTGGATGGAGTCCTTCGACGACCCCAACATGTTCCGCATCGCGCACTGGTCGCTCGGTTTCAACCCCGGCGTCCTCGCCCCCACCGGCCGTATCGTCGAGGACGAGCGCGTCTTCGGCTGCGTCGAACTCGGCATCGGCACCAAGGGTGCCTGGATCGGCGGCGAGCCGTGGGTCGCCGCCGCCCACACCGACGGCAGCGTTCTCGGCCCGTCCATCTACCTGGACGGCGTCGCCATCGAGGAGAACGGGCGCTACGTGCACCCCGACCTCGTCGAGATCTGCCGCGACCTGGGCGTCGCCGGCTACTGAACCGACCGCCGGGCGGGGCCGCCCCCCCCCCGGGGGGGGGCCCCCCCCCCCCCCCGAAACCCCCCCCCCCCCCCCCCGCCCCCCCCCACACCCCCCCCCCCCCCGCTCCAACCGCCCCGGGCGCCAGGTCGGCACCCGCC
>NZ_JBVHOQ010000005.1:0-298491 GCF_055568375.1 Streptomyces sp. NPDC026062 | reverse complement strand
GGGCGCCCCCACCGTGGCCCCCGGCGCATAGGCCCCCCCCCCCCACGACCACATCGCCCCCCCCGGGGGGGCCCCCCCCCCCACCCCCCCCCCCGGGGGGGCCCCCCCCCCCCCGGGGGGGGCCCCCGCCCGGCACCGTGAATCCGCACCGCCACGCGCAAGGAGCGCCCATGACCACCCCCGCCCCCGTCTCCTACCGCCACGGCGGCCTGGTCTGCACCGACCACACCCTCGACGTACCGCTCGACCACCACACCCCCGACGGTCCCGCCATCGGCCTGTTCGCCCGTGAGGTCGTCGCCGAGGGCCGCGAGCACGAGGAGCTGCCCCGCCTGCTCTGGCTCCAGGGCGGCCCCGGCGGCCGCGCGGAGCGCCCCAACGCCGCAGGCGCCTGGCTGCGCCGCGCCCTGGCCGAATACCGCGTCGTCCTGCTGGACCAGCGCGGCACCGGCCGCTCCACCCCCGCCGACCGGGTCACCCTGGCCCGCTTCGGTACGGACTCCGAGGCCGCGGCCGGCTATCTCGCGCACTTCCGCGCCGACTCGATCGTCCGCGACGCGGAACTCCTGCGCCGCCACCTCCAGGGCGACCGGCCATGGAGCGTCCTCGGCCAGAGCTTCGGCGGATTCTCCACCCTCACCTACCTCTCCCTCGCTCCCGAAGGCCTCGACCGGGCCTACATCACCGGCGGGCTGCCGACCCTCACCGGTCACGCCGACGACGTCTACCGCGCCGCCTACGCCCGCACCCTCGCCCACAACGAGCGCTACTTCGCGCGCTACCCCGGCGACCAGGCCCTCGCCGAGGCGGTCGCCGCGCACCTGGACACCCACGATGTCCGGATGCCGGCCGGGGAACGCCTCACGGTGCGCCGCTTCCAGACCCTCGGCATCACCTTCGGCACAGCCGCCAAGTTCGACTCCCTGCACTACCTCCTGGAGACCGCGTTCACCGAGGGCCCCGACGGGCCCGCGCTCACCGACACCTTCCTGCGCGGTGTCGACGCGGCGGTGTCCTTCGCCGAGCGTCCCCTGTACGCCGCGCTCCACGAACCGATCTACGCCCAGGGCGGCCGCCCCACGGACTGGTCCGCCCACCGGATCCGTCAGGAGTTCCCCGCCTTCGACGCCACCGCCGGCGGCCCCCTGCGGTTCACCGGCGAAATGGTGTACTCCTGGCAGTTCGAGGAGGACCCGGCGCTCGTCCCGCTGCGCGGCGCCGCCGAGGCGCTCGCCGCCCGTACCGACTGGCCGGCCCTCTACGACCTGGACCGGCTCGCCGCCAACGAGGTTCCCGTCTTCGCCGCCGTCTACCACGACGACATGTACGTCGACCGGGAGCACGCCCTGGCCACCGCCGCCGCCGTACGCGGGCTGCGCACCTGGGTGACCGACGCCTACGCCCACGACGGCGTCCGGGCCGACGCCGCCGTACTGGACCGGCTGATGGCCATGGCCCGCGGCGAAGCGTGACCCGGGCGGCGACGGGCGGGGCGCCCCCGGGAGAGCCCCGCCCGCGGCGCCTATGATCGACGGGTCCCGTGCCGATCGCCGTCCTGCCGCACCACCGGGGGTATCCCATCCGTTCCGTACGCATCCGGCTGCCCGAACAGCGCGGTGAACTGCTGGCCCGGCGTGAGGAAGGCCGGGATCTGCACCATCTCGTGTGGCGGCTGGGGCCCGGCTGGCGGGTGTGCAGCAGTGCGGTACTGGGCGGCGGCATCGGCCCGCGTGACTGGATCCTCAACGCCCAGGTGCCCGGCGGCTATCCCCGCATGGACCCCGACCGCCACCTGGCCGAGATCGCCGAGGCCGAACGGCTCACCGGCCCCGGCGTCGGACTGATGACAGCCGCCGACGTCACCGCTTACACGACCGCCGCCGACGAGGGGGTCACCGCGACCGTCACCTGCGGTCTCGGTGTACGAGGCTGGGCGGCGGCAGCCGAGGAGGGCACCGAGGGGCCGCCGAGGCCGGGGACCGTCAACATCGTCGTCACGCTGCCCGTGGCCCTCACCGACGCCGCACTCGTCAACGCCGTCGCCACGGCGACCGAGGCCAAGGTGCAGGCGCTCCTGGACGCCGGACTCGACTGCTCCGGCACCCCCACCGACTCCGTCTGCGTCGCGGCCCCCGCCCCCACCCCGGACACCGGGGCCGGTGAGCCGTTCGCCGGGCCCCGGTCGCGCTGGGGCGCCCGGCTCGCCAGGGCCGTGCACGCCGCGGTCCTCGAAGGCGCACTGCGGCCGTCCTGAGCATCCGAAGTGACGCGAAGCCGGGTCCGGCCCGGCCGACGAAGGGAGAACCTCTCATGACCTCAGCAGCCGGCACAGTCCCGGAGCGGCCGGCCGTCGCCGTGCTCGGGACCGGAATCATGGGTTCGGCCATGGCCAGAAGCCTGCTCAGTGCCGGTCTCGACGTCCGCGTCTGGAACCGGACACACGCCAAGGCGGCACCGCTCGGCGCCGACGGTGCCACCGTGGCGGACACCGCGGCCGAGGCCGTACGCGGCGCCGACGTCGTCCTCACCGTGCTCAACGACGGCACCTCTGTCGCCGCCGCCCTCACCGCCGCCTCCGACGGGCTGCACCGGGGCCAGGTCCTGCTGCAGAGTTCCACCGTCGGACCCGAGGCCACCGTCCAACTGGCCCAGCGTGCCGCGGACCTCGGCCTCGTCTACCTGGACGCCCCGGTCTCCGGCACCAGGCAGCCCGCGGAACAGGGCATGCTGACCGTCTTCGTCTCCGGACCGTCCGCCGTCCGCGCGGTGACCGGACCGGTGCTCGACGCGATCGGGCAGCGCACGGTCTGGGTGGCGGAGGAACCGGGAGCCGCCTCGCGGCTCAAGCTCGTGGTCAACACCTGGGTGATCAACATGGTGGGCGGCGTCGCGGAATGCCTCAATCTCGCCGAGGGACTCGGTGTGGACCCGCAGATGTTCCTCGACCTGATGAAGGGCGGACCGCTCGACTCCGCCTATCTGCACGGCAAGTCCGCCGCGGTCCTGACCGGCGACCTCACCCCGAGCTTCGCCGTGTCCACGGCCCTCAAGGACACCCGTCTCATCCTCGAAGCGGCCGAACACTCCGGCGTCCGGCTGGACCTGACGGAGGCGTCGGCCGCCCGTTTCGAACGTGCCGAGGCGGCCGGGCACGGCGACGAGGACATGATCGCCACCTACTACGCCGGCCGGCCTCCGGCGAAGGACGGCGCCTGACCTTCCGCAGGGTGCCGGAGCGGAACGGATGTTCCGGCACCCCGGGGCCTTCTCCGCTGCGGACCACCCACACGTGGTGCGGGAGCGGCGGCACGACCGCCCGTCGGCCCTTGGTGACCGCGGGGGACGGGTACGGCGCACCCGGCGCCCGCTCGCGGAAGCCCTGGGCGTCCGTCGGGAGCCCCCCGACACCCGGCTCACTCCTCGACGAACATCCCGTCGCGGAGCCGGTTCAGAATCCGGCTGATCAGCCGTGAGACGTGCATCTGCGAGATGCCGAGCTCCGCGCCTATCTGGGACTGCGTCATCTCCTGGCCGAACCGCATGTCGATGATGCGACGCTCACGCTCGTCGAGATCGCCCAGCAACGGTGCCAGGGCATGCAGGTTCTCGACGGTCTCCATGGCTGGGTCCGGGCTGCCCAGCACATCGGCGAAGGTCCGTCCGGTCTGGCTGTGCTTCCCCGAGTCGGCCGCGGCGGCCGGCATGTCCAGCGAACCCGCGGTGTATCCGTTGGCCGCCACGATGCCCTCGGTGACCTCCCCCTCGCTCAGCCCGAGTTGTTCGGCGAGCTCGGGCACGGTGGGGTCCCGGTCGAGCTCGCCGGCCAGTGTCTCCTTGGTCTTGGCGATGTCGACCCGCAACTCCTGGAGCCGGCGCGGGACATGGACGGCCCAGCTGGTGTCCCGGAAGAATCGTTTGATCTCCCCGGTGATGTACGGGACCGCGAAGGAGGTGAACTCGACCTCGCGGGACAGGTCGAACCGGTCGATGGCCTTGATCAGCCCGATGGTGCCGACCTGGACGATGTCCTCCATGTCGCCGCTGCCCCGGTTTCTGAACCGCCCGGCGGCGAACCGGACGAGGGAGAGGTTCATCTCGATCAGGGTGTTCCGCGCGTACTGATGGGCGGGCGTCCCCTCCTCCAGGACCTGGAGCCGGTCGAAGAACACCCGGGACAGTTCCCGCGCGTCGGTGGGCGCGACCTTGCCCGCGTCCTCGATCCACGGCAGTTCACCGAGGTCTCCGGGGGCCGGTGCGGCGCCTGTGAGCCCATGCTGCCCTGCGACAGCCGCCGAGGCTGTCCTGTTGCCGGCCGGTCCCGGCCGTGCACTCTCCGCTCGCTCCGCACCGGCAGTCCGCGCAGTGTGCGTCGTCATCTCGTCACGCTCCCCTGGTGGTAGGCCATGAGGTCTTGTCGTATGCCCCGTGGATGAGCTCTCATGCACACAAACGGAAGTTGATCATGTGACAGTGCGTCAATGGCCGGGCAGCGGCCCGGTGACGCGCCCCGGCGGCCTGCGGCCGGACGCCGCCGCACAGAACCGCCCCACCGGTACGGGGGAGCCCGGTGGGGCGGTCGTCACCAGGGTGCCACAGACGCGGGCACCGGAGGCCCTGCCGACGTATATCCGGCGGCGGTTGGGCTGAAAACGACAGTGGCCGGAAGCGGCACCGGCCACGACGGCTCAGTCGCGCGGATAGCCGACGATCGTGTGTGTGACCGCGGGCGAGTCCTCGGTCGTGTAGTAGTGGCTGCACTGGGCCGAGAACCGTGCGGTGTCGCCCGCCTCCAGCAGGTGGGGAACGTCGTTCACCACCAGCGTCACCTGACCGGACATCACGAGCACGTGTTCCACGGAGCCGGCGCCGTGCGAGCTGACCTGACTCTGGGCGTGCGGATGGAGCCGGGTCCGGTAGATCTCCGTACGGCCCTGCTCGTGGCCCGCGTACAGCAGACTGACCGTGGTCTCGTCCTCGGGCTCGTCCAGCGAGGCGGCCCGGATGATCTCCGGTTCCAGCAGCGGCTGGCGCAGCAGATCCGTGCAGTTGGTGCCCAGCACATCCGCGATCCGGACCAGCACATCGACGGTCGGATTGGCTTCGGCCCGCTCTATCTGGGACAGCAGCCCCTTGCTGACACCGGTCGCCGCCGACAGCTCGCGCAGGCTCCAGCCACGGGCGAGCCGACGGCGGTTGAGGTTTCCGGCCAGCGATGCCCGTACCCCGGAGGCGCCGGACGCGGACTGCGGCACCCGCGCGGCAGGGAGCGGTCCGGCGGCGGTGGTCACTTCGGACACCCTTCCTCCTCCCTCTCGGTGGTACGCGCAGGTCAGCGGCACACTCTACCCCCCCGTAAGCGGGCCGGTCAGCTGATACGGCCGATCTCGGCGGCCCCGGGCAGGGCGTCGATCATCCGCCGGGTCCAGGGGTGCCGCGGCGCGTCCAGGACCTCGGCGGCGGTGCCCTCCTCGACGATCCGTCCCCGGTGCATCACGGCGACCCGGTCGGCGATCTGCCGCACCACACCCAGGTCATGAGTGATGAACAGCACCGCGAAGCCCTCCTCGCGCTGGAGGGCGACGAGCAGGTTGAGCAGCTGGGCCTGGACCGAGACATCGAGGGCCGCCACCGCTTCGTCGCAGATCAGCAGCCGGGGCCGGGCCGCCAGTGCCCGCGCCAGCGCCACCCGTTGACGCTCGCCGCCCGAGAGCGCGGCCGGACGCCGCGAGGCGTACGACCCCGGCAGCCCCACCTGGGCGAGCAGCGCTTCCACGCCGGACGCGGTGCCCCGGTCCCGCCCGCCCGAGGCGGCGGTCAGCGCCTCGCGCAGCGTCGCGCCCACGGTGCGCAGCGGGTTGAGCGAGGAGTACGGATCCTGGAACACGATCTGGACCCGCTCCGCCAGACGCCGCCGGTCCGCCGTCGCGGGACGGCGCCCGGCGGGCAGGGGGACCCCGCCCACGGACACCGTGCCGCCGTCGAACGTCTCCAGGCCGACCGCGATCCGGGCGAGCGTCGTCTTGCCCGAGCCGGACTCGCCTACCAGGGCGACGACCGCGTCCCGCGGCACCGTCAGGCTCACGTCGCGCAGCGCCGGGTGGTCCCCGGCCGAGGAGCGGAACGTGCGGTCGACGGACGTGGCCACCAGCGCCGCGTCCAGGTCCGGCTGTTCGCCGGATCCCCCACCGGGCAGTGGGGCCGGTTCGGCGGCCCGCCGCGCCGACGGTGCGGCGAGCGCGCCGCCGATTTCGGCGATCCGTACACAGGCGGACAGCCTGCCCGTACCGTCGGTCGGCTCCCCGGACTCTCCGGGCGGCAGCAACTCGACCGGCGCGCTGCGGCATACCTGCGCCGCGTGGGCGCAGCGGTCGGCGAACGGGCAGCCCGGCCCGCGAGTACCGGGGGCGGGCACGGAACCGGGAATGGCCGGAAGTTCCGCGAACCGCTCCCGCACGGACGGTTCGGAGGCGAGCAGACCCGCGGTGTAGGGATGCAACGGTCCGGATTCGAGCTCCTGCGAGCGGCCGTGCTCCAGCACCTGGCCCGCGTACAGCACGTACACCCGGTCGCAGGCGGAGAAGGCGACCCGCAGGTCGTGCGTGATGAGGACCAGACCCATCCGACGGCTCCGCTGCAGACCGCGCAGCAGCTCCAGCACGGCGTGCTGGTTGGCGGCGTCCAGGGCCGTCGTCGGTTCGTCCGCGATCAGCAGTTCGGGGTCGCCCGCGAGCGCCGCGGCGGCCGCTACGCGCTGCCGCATCCCGCCCGACAGCTCGTGCGGATAGCGGTCGGCGACATCGGCGGAGAGACCGACCTCGGCGAGCCGCCGCTCCACCTCCGCGCGCCGGGCCGCCTTGTCCCTGCGCAGGCGCCCGCCGTCGAGGCCGCGGAGGCCGTCCGCGATCTGACGCCCGCAGGTGAGCTGAGGGTGCAGCATGGTGAACGGGTCCTGCATCAGCAGGGTGACGCGCCGGCCGCGCAACGCGTGCCGGTCGCGCGGCGACAGGGTGAGGACTTCCTGCCCCGCGATGCGTACGGAGCCGCCCGTCACCCCTGTCCCGGACGGCAGCAGCCCCGCCACGGCACGCATGGCCAGGGACTTGCCGCTGCCGGACTCGCCGACGATGCCCACGCACTCGCCCCGGCCGACCTCCAGCGAGACGGAGTCCAGGATCGGGACCGGCCCGCCCGGCGCGGCCGTGGCCGCCACCCGGAGACCGTCGACGGCGAGCAGCGGCCCGGCGGCCGGTGCGGTGGGGGCGGTACGGCTGTCCGTCGCCGGGTGCGCTGTCATCAGGACCTCCCACGGTCGGAGAACGCCTCGAACAGCCGGTCGCCGAGGAGATTGAGGGCGACGGCCGCCGCCACGATGAGCATGGCCGGCGCCAGGGCCGCGGACGGGTTGTCGTACAGCAGGGTGCGGTTCTCGGACAGCATCCGGCCCCAGTCCGGGGCGCCGGGCGGCACACCGAGGCCGAGGAAGGACAGAGAGCTCAGCGCGACGATCGCTCCGGCGAAGTTCAGCAGGGTGTTGGCCACCACGACGGGCAGCACATTGGGCCAGATGTGGCGCGTCATCACGGTGAAGTCGGACAGCCCGAGGGTCTGCGCCGCCTCGACGTACGCGCGGTGCCGCTGCTCCAGCACGGCGGAGCGCACCAGCCGGATGTCGGCGGGCGACGTCAGCACCACGAGGACGCCGACGGCCAGTGCGTAGCCTCCGCCGCCGATGCCGGCGACGACGATCGTCACCAGGAGAGCGGGCAGCGCCAGCAGGAGATCGGCCCAGCGCCGCACGGCGGTGTCGATCCAGCCGCCCCGGTACCCGGCGAGGAGACCGAGGACATTGCCGATCACCATGGACCCGATCGCGACCAGGGCCGCGCCCGCCAGGGTGCTCCGGGCGCCTGCGACCACCATCTCGGCGATGTCGCGGCCGAGTTCGTCGGTGCCGAGCGGATGCCCGCCGCCCGGCATGGCGGCGCCGGTCGCGAGATCCTGCGCGTCCCAGTCCGGCAGGACCAGCTGGCCGACCGCCGCGGCCAGCGCGAACAGCACCAGCAGTACGGTGCAGCAGACGGTGAGCGGGGAGAACCCGCGGGGCTTACGGGTCTTCATCCGTTCTCCTCCTCACGGACGCCGGACGCCGGCGCCGAGGCGGAAGCCTTCGCCCTCGCCGGTGTTCTTGCCGCGGGTGCGGTCCGCAGCTGGGGATCCAGCAGCGGCTGTACGAGGTCGGTGACGAGGTTGGCCAGACAGACGAGGGCGGCGATGAGCAGCGCCTCGGCCTGGACGACGGGTACGTCCCTGAAGGTGACCGAGTCGACGAGCAGGGAGCCGAGCCCCGGCAGCGCGAAGACCTGCTCCACCATGACCGTTCCCGCCAGGAGGTAGGCGAGGATCAGCCCGACGCCGGTGAGGACGGGGACGACGGTTCCGCGCAGCACGTACCGCAGCAGGATGTCCCGCTCCCGCACGCCCCGGGCGCGGGCGAACGTGACGTGCTCCCGGTCGAGTTCCCGGATCACGGCCGCCCGGGTCAGTTTCAGCAGGACGGCGGTGACGGCGAGTCCGAGCGCCAGGGCCGGCAGCACCAGGTGCGTCAGCCGGTCGCTGCCGGAACCCTCGCCCGGTCCGTATGCGGGGAACCAGCCGAGCATCAGCGAGAACACGTAGATGAGCACCAGCCCGCCCGCGAACGCGGGGGTGGACAGCGCGACCACACCGAGACTCTGCACCGCGCGGTCGGTGACGCGCCGGTTGCGCAGACCCGCCAGGACGCCCAGCGGCACTCCGAGCAGCAGCGCCACGGCGAATCCCAGGCCGACCAGCTGACCGGTCAGCACCAGGCGGTCGCCCAGTGCGGCGGCGACGCTCTCACCGGTGCGGATCGACGTGCCGAGGTCGAGCCGGACGGCGTCGCTCAGCCAGTACCAGTACTGCACGGCCATCGGGCTGTCGAGGTGGTAGCGGGCCCGGACCGCCTCCAGCGCCTCGGGGGTGGCGCTGCGAGGGCCCAGCAGTGTCTGGGCCGGGTCGCCCGGTGCGGCCTGGAGCAGCGCGAACACGGCGACGGACAGGACGACGAGAAGCCCCAGTGTGCCGGCGAGCCGGCGCAGTACGAGCCGGGCGGGGAGCGCGGCGCGCAGTCGCGCACGGGCGGTGGCCGTCATCGCGTACCGCCTTCCGGGACGGCCGGAGCCGGGTGGGGGACGGCAGGACCGGACGGTTTCCGGGGGGTGTCACCGTCCGGCCCTGCCTGGGAAGCCGTGCCGGGGGTCGGCTCGGGGGAAGCCTCCCCCCGCACGGCGGTCTGATGGGCGGCCGCGGGACGCGGCGCCAGATGGGTGGCGAGCCACTGTTCGACCCGGGCCGAGGCATCCAGGAGATGGCGTCCGTCGGTGAACTCGTGGCCCTCGCCGGGGTACACGTACAGCTCGACGGGCGCGCGGCCGGCCCGCAGCAGTGACCGGTACAGCTCGTGGGCCTGGCCGATCGGGGTGACCCGGTCGGCGGAGCCGTGCACGATGAGGGTCGGGGTGCCGCTGCCGCCCCGGGCGAAGACCGGCGAGCGCCGGATCAGCTCCTGCGGAGCGTCCGGGCCGCCGATCGCGTAGGTCCGGTCGTAGCCGCCGCCGATGTTGCTGGTGTGTGTGAAGCTCAGCCAGTCGGTCGGCGCCGAGACGACGACCGCGGCCCGGAACACATCGGTGCGCGCCGCTGCCTGGGCGGCGAGGAAGCCGCCGTAGCTGTGGCCCAGGACCGCGGTGCGGTCCGGGTCGGCCAGCCCGGCGTCGGTCAGATGGCGCACGCCGGACAGTACGTCGTCCAGGTCGGCGCCTCCGACATCACCGACCACGGCACGTGCGTGTTCGAGGCCCCGGCCGTTGCTGCCGCGGGGGTTGGGCAGCAGGACCAGATAGCCGGCGGCGGCCAGGGCGGGTGCGAGGCCCAGTACGTCGCCCGGCGCGTATCCGGCGGACCAGAGCCAGGCCGGGCCGCCGTGCACGAGGACGGCGAGGGGGCGGGGCCCGGTGCTCTCGCCCCCGGAGAGGAGGAGCCCCTGAACGGTGCGGCCGTCGGGTGCGCGCCAGTGGGTCTGTTCGGTACGGACAGCGGTGAGTTCGGGGGCCCCCGGCGTGTTGAGCGAGGTGACGGGCGTCCACTCCCAGGCGCCGGGGCCCTCGGTACGGGCGACGACGGCCTCGGGCGGACGCCCCGGCGCGTCGAGCACGGTCGCGGCCAGCAGTCCGTCGCCGCTGAGCGAGAGCGCGGGCTGGAAGCCCGCCCCGCCGAGGGTCGCAGGACCCGACCAGAGGACGGCCCCGGGACGGCCGGTGTGCCCGACGCGGGAGCCTGTCCCGTCCCAGCCCGCGAACCACAGGGCGCCGGGCGATGTGGCGTCGAACCGCAGCCAGGTCGCGTCCTCGACACCGGCCGCCACGGTCGTGTTCCCCGTGGCCAGGTCGGTGAGGACCGGGCGTCCGGCGACGATGGAGATGCCTTCGCAGACCGCCGCGGTCCGTCCGTCCGGGGCGAGCGCGGGGGAGCCCAGCTGCCCCTGGGGCGTGTACACGGTCCTGGCGGTGCGGGCGCCGAGGTCCAGCGCGGCGAACCGGGCACCGTAGTACCCGGCGGGCAGCGTGTCCTCGCCGACCGTCGCGACGGCGGTCGTCCCGCCGCGCCAGGCGACGTTCCACACGGTGAGCCCGGCGGGTCCGGCTTCGCGCACCCGGCCTTCGGCGAGGTCGACGAGATGCAGCGACCGGCGGCCGGTGCCGGGGGCGAAGCGCTCCGGTGCCGGTTCGGCTCCGAGCCGGACGGGCAGGCCGAGGTGCATGCCGTCCTGCTCGGCGCCGTCCGCCGCGCAGAGCAGCAGGGCCTGGTTCCCGTCGTCGGAGACCAGCAGTTCCTCCACGGCGCCGGGTGCCCGGACGACGGTGCGGACGGTGCCGGTGACCGTGTCCAGGGCGGCGAGCCACACCCCGGCTCCGGAGGGGCCCCGGCTCTCGGCGATGTGCAGCAGCGTCCTGGAGTCCGGCAGCCAGCGCGGACTGTGACGGTCCGCCGGCGCGTCCGGACCGGCCGGCGCGCGGAGTACGGGCGGCGGTGTGTCCGTACCCCCGCCGGCGAGTCCGGCGGGTACCGGGGCGAGGACCAGTTCGGCCCGCTCGGGACCGGCCGCTGCCACGGCGACGGCGCGGCCGTCCGGGCTGATCCGGGCCTCTACCGGGTGGACCAGGCGCAGCATCGCCTCGCGGACGCGCCGCACGAGGGTGGCAGCGGTACTGGGCATGGGGGTCCGTTCCTTGAAGGTGGAGGAGGTGGTGGTGGTGGGGCCGGTCAGACGGACTTGCGGATCCGGGTCGCCCACGGTCCGATGAACGCGAACGGCCCCTGGTCCAGCAGCACGAACTCCTTGGACAACGCGGACGCGGTCTGCGCCCACCACAGCGGGAGGTACGGCAGGTCGGCGCCGGCCGTCTGCACGGCCTTCATCAGTTCCCGGGCGCGGACGTCCTTGTCCGTGGCGGACTTCGCCGTGTCCAGCGCGGTGTTGACCGTGTGGTTGTCGTAGTGCGCGATGTCCGTCGCGGTGGCTGCCGCGTTGAGGTACGGGTCGGCCAGTTCGGCCGGGTCGCCGGTGACGGGGAAGTACCACAGGAACTGCAGCGGCTGCTTGCCGGAGCCGAGCTCCGCCACCCACTGCTCCAGGGTGATCTCCTTGACGTTCAGCGTGATGCCGATCTTCTTGAGCGAAGCGGCGAGCGCGAGCGCCGCCTTGCCCAGCTGAGGACCGCTGTTGGGGTAGTGCAGTTCCGCCGTGAAGCCGTTCTTCGACGCGGACCTGGCCAGCTCGGCGCGCGCGGCGTCCAGGTCGAAGTCCAGGACGGGTATGGCGTCGTAGCCCGAGCGGACCTTGTCCGCCGGCATCAGGTCGCCCCACATCTCACGGGAGGGCAGGGCGTCGGCGACCTCGGCCCGGCCGTGCAGGATGCCCTTCACCATGCCTTCGCGGTCGGCCGCGTGGGCGATGGCGCGTCGGACGTGCACATCGTCGAAGGGCGCCTTGGCGGTGTCGAAGGCCAGGGACACCACGGAACGGTCGCCGGTGTACGTGACGCGTGCGCTCGACTCCCAGCCGCGGGCCTCGTCCGACGCCAGGCCCAGGGCGCCGTCCACCGCACCGGACTTCATCGCGACCAGCCGCGTTCCCGCGTCGGGGACGAAGGAGAGCTTCAGCTTCCGGACGGCGGGCTTCTCGCCCCACCAGGCGTCGTTGCGCTCCAGCAGGACGTGGTCGTCGGCGGCGAACTCGGTGATCCGGTACGGGCCCGTGCCGAGCAGCAGGGTCTTCGCCGTGCCGACGCGGCCCTTGTTGCGGGTGAGGAAGGCGCGGCTGCTGACGAGGAGACCGCCGGCGGTCGTCGTCCAGGCGAACATGGCGTCCGGGGCCTTCAGCCGGATGGTGACCTCGAGGTCCCCCGTGGACTTCACGGACTCGACGCCCGCGTAGGCGTAACCGAGGGCGGAGCCGTTCTTCGGGTCCCGGATCGCCTCGATGGAGGCCACCACGTCGTCCGCGGTGAACGGGGTGCCGTCGGTGAAGGTGACCCCGCGGCGCAGCGTGTACACGTACGTCCTGGCGTCGGGCTGCTTCCAGGACGACGCGAGCCCGGGGCCGAGCTTCCCGGAGGGGTCGACCGAGAGCAGGGACTCCTGGGCCAGCACCGCGACCAGGTAGTTGAGGACGCCGGACTCGCGTCCCACATCCAGGCTGGAGAGGGACGAGGGCAGGGCGAGGGTCAGTTCGCCGATCGGCACGTCCGAGCCCTGGGCACCGGTCCCCGATCCCTTCGCCGCGGCACCGGAGTCCTCCCGGGGCGGCGGCGCACACGCGGCCAGCACACCGGACGCGGCGAGGACACCCATGCCGGCACCGGCGAGGTGCAGCAGTCGGCGTCGGCTGAGGTTGCCACCCGGTTCCGAGGTCATCGGGAACCACCCATCTCACTTTGTCCATTGTCACTGCCCAACTGGGCGTGGACAGTATCCGAACGCTTTGAGGGCGTCAAAGAGTGGCTAATAACCGTCCAAGGGGTGGACATTCGAATGGGTCAAATGCGGCGAAAGTGAAGGGAAATGGGGCTACTCATTCTCGATGGGTGGATTCGCGTACCGGAGGACGAATGGTCCTGGGAGAGCCACGCTCCGGGCGTTCCGCGCGGCACCGAAAACGGCATGCGGCAGACCGGCGACGCTGTCAGGCTGCGCCGGTGAACCACGATCTGATCTCCGCCCTCGCCCACACCGCCCACCCGGTCAAGGCACCCCTCGACGACGACTCGGTGCGCACACTCCTGGACCACGCGGTCCCGCCCGGCGACGTCAGAGCGCTCGATCTCGGCTGCGGAGGAGGGGAGTGGCTGCTGCGCGCCCTGAGCGGTCACCCGCGCCTCTGGGCCGAGGGCGTCGACATCTCCTCAGGCTCGCTCCGGCAGGCCGCCGAAGCCGCCGACCGCCTCGGTGTCCGCGACCGCCTCACCCTGCACCAGAAGGACGGCGCCGCGTTCCGCTCACCGGAACCGTTCGACCTCGTCCTCAGCGTCGGGGCGGTGCACGTGTTCGGCGGGCTGATGCCGACCCTCGCCGCCGCCCGTGAACGGCTGGCACCCGGCGGCCGGGTGCTGATCGGGGACGGCTACTGGGAACGTGAACCGTCGCCCGAGGCCATCGAGATGCTCGGTGACTCCGCCGACCTGGCGACCACCCTCGACCTGGTCGCCGCCGACGGATGGACGCCCGTCCACGGACACATCAGCACCCGGGGCGAACTCGACGCCTACGAGTGGTCCTGCTGGGGATCGCTGGCCGCCTGGGCCCTGGACCACCCGGAACACCCGGACAGTGCCGAGGTCCTGGACCTCGCGGCCGTGCGCCGCACCGAGTGGCTGCGCGTCTACCGCGACATCTGGGGCTTCGTCACCCTCGTGCTGCGCCCGACGGCCGGCTGACCGGAGCGGGCGCCGCCGGGCGGGGCTTCGTTGCGGCCCGGTGAACAGGGCCGTCCCCGGGAATACGCGCGCGCCGGGCGGACTTCCTGCTGCTGGGGCCTACCGGTGCACGGTCCGGACGCCCGCAGGCACCACGACAGAGAGGCAACCCATGTCCAAGGCGTACGTGTACACCCGCAACGGCGGGCCGGAGGCGGAGGCCCTGATCGACCGGGACACCCCGGTGCCCGGCCCCGGGGAACTGCTCGTCGCCGTACGCGCTGCCGGGGTCAACCCCGTGGACTGGAAGCTGCGTGACGGGTACATCAGGCCCGGCAGCGCACCGAGCCCGTTCCCGGTCGTGTTCGGCAGTGAGGCCGCCGGAGTCGTCGAGGCCGTCGGTCCGGGCGTGGCGGACTTCGCCGTCGGCGACGAGGTCTTCGGCAACCCGCTGACCGGCGGCTACGCCGAGCACACGCTGCTGCCCGTCGCCGTGACCGCCCGCATACCGGCCGGTCTCTCCTTCGCCGACGCTGCGGTGCTGCCGGTGGCGGCGGCCACGGCCTACGACGGACTGGCCCAGCTGGGCCTCGCTCCCGGAGCCACCCTGCTGGTCACCGGCGCCGGCGGTGGGGTCGGAACCGCCGCGGCGCAACTCGCCCGCCACGCCGGGATCCGGGTCATCGGCGTCGCGAGCGCCGCCAAGAAGGAGTTCGTCGAATCGCTCGGCGCGGTCCATGTCGAGTCCGGCGCCCAGCTGGCCGACCGGGTCCGGGCCGCCGCCCCCGACGGCGTCGACGCGGTCTTCGATCTGGTCGGCGGCGACACCCTGCGTGACGTGGCCTCCCTGGTCGACGACCCGGCCGCCGCCCTGATCAGCGCCGGTGGCAAGCCGCTCGTGGCCGAGCTCGGCGGGGCACCTGTCCAGCGGGCCCGCAACGCCGCGGTCCTGCGCGAGGTCGCGGACCTGGCGGCCGCCGGGGTCCTGCGTGCCCCCCTCACCCGGACCTGCCCGCTCACCGAGGCCGGCGAGGCGCTGCGCGCGGTGGAGAGCGGCCACGCCCTCGGCAAGACCGTCATCGAGGTGACGGCGTGAGAAGGCGTATGCACCGCACCGGACGCACCGGACGAACCGAGGTGACCGCATGAGCGGGGAGCTGATCACGGCGGGCGGCGCACATCCGCTGGACGACCCGGTGGGCAGCGCCCTGCGCAGCACCCACGCCCACTTCGCCGAGCGCCGAGGCCGCATCCTGCGCTACCCGCCGGACGTCACACCCTGGGCCGCCCTGCCGGACGCGCCCGACGCCGGGGACTGGGCGGACGTCGCAGCGCTGGCCGGCCCCGGCGGCGCCGTCACCATCACCGCCTTCCGCGAGCCACCGCCCGACGACTGGCAGGTCGTCTTCCACGCCGAGGGCGTCCAGCTCGTCGACGGCGGGGTCGACGCGCAGCCGTACCCGCAGGCCGTCCGGCTGGGTCCGGCCGACGTGCCCGAGATGCTGGACCTGGTGGCACGCACCCGGCCCGGCCCCTTCGAGGTCCGTACCGTCGAACTCGGCAGCTACCTCGGGGTGCGGCGCGACGGCAGGCTCGTCGCCATGGCGGGCGAGCGCATGCGCCCGGCCGGCTGGAGCGAGATCAGCGGCGTCTGCACGGACGAGTCGGTACGGGGACAGGGGCTCGCCGGCGGACTCGTGCGGGCCGTCGCCCACGAGATCCGGCAGCGCGGCGACATACCGTTCCTGCACGCCGCCGCCTCCAACACCAACGCCGTGCGGCTCTACGAGGCCCTGGGGTTCGCACTCCGCCGCCGCACACCGTTCCTCTCGGCGCTGGTTCCCGACCGTCCACCGGCGCACCGGCCCGGAACCGGCCGCGAGGGTGTCCGGGAGACCGCCGCGCGATGACCGCCCGGTGACCTTCGGCCCGCCCCGCGCGGGCCGAAGGCCCCTGCCGGTGCCGGCCGAGGGACTTTCGGCGCACAGGCTGAGGCCGTACGACTCGTGTGCTGCCCGCCGCGCTCCGGGTGCACTGGTACGGAACGCCGGCGCCGGGCCGGCCGATCCGGAGGGCGCGACGTGATCGGGCTTCACCACCAGCCGAGGACGCGGGTCATGGCGCTCCCCGGTGCGGACGCCGGGGAGGCCGCCGTCGGGGCGCCGAGGATCGGCAGCCGGGCACTGTTCGGCGGAGTGGCGCTGCTGACCGCCCTGATCGTTCTGCTCGACGTGGGAACCGGCAACGATCTGCGTATCGTGCCGCTGCTGGTCGTCGTGCCCGCGCTCGTGTCCGTCTTCGGCACCATCCGGCAGACCGTGGCCGTGGCCTCCGGGATCATGGCCGTGGCCGTCGCCTCCCGCCTGGTCACCGGCGGGACCTTCTGGGACGTCGCCAGCAGCATCGTGTTCACGGTCCTCGCCTGCTTCCTCGGCGTCGGCGCGTGCGCGCTGCGCATCCGCCACGCCACCCAGATCGCCCGGCTGCGTACCGCCGCCGTCGCCCTCCAGCGCCAGATCCTGCGCCCGCTGCCGATCCTGACCGACCAGGTCGTCGCCCACGGCACCTACGCGCCCATCGAGGAGGACCGCCTGGTCGGCGGGGACATCTACGAGATCGTGCAGTCGCCCTACGGGACCCGGGTGATCATCGGGGACGTCCAGGGCAAGGGGCTCGCCGCGATCGGGGCGGGATTCGCCGTACTCGGCGCGTTCCGCGAGGCGGCCATCCGCGAACCCACCCTCACCGGGGTGGTCGACGCCCTGGAGGACGCGGTCGCCCGGCACAACGCCTTCTCCGCCCAGACCGGCGAGATCGAGCGCTTTGTCACCGCCCTGGTGCTCGGTTTCGACGGCGCCGGGCGCGTCCAGGCCGTCAACTGCGGTCACCTGCCACCCCGGCTGCTCCACGACAACGTGGCCGGCCCCGTCCCGCTGCGCCGTACCTCGGTGCCGCTGGGCCTGGCGGAGCTCAGCAGCGAGGCGCGGGTCACCGAATGGCTGGACTTCCCGGACGGTGCGACGCTTCTGATGTTCACCGACGGAGTGACCGAGGCCCGTGACGCCGCCGGAGCCTTCTACCCGCTCGATTCGCGGCTGGGCCGTTGGGCGCACCTGGGCACGCGGGAACTGCTCGACGCCCTCCGGCGCGACCTGGAGGAGTTCTCCGGCGGAGTGCGGCGCGACGACATCGCCGTGCTCGCGATGCGGCGGACGCCGTCCGGGAGCCCCCGTCGGCCCGAGCCGTCCGGCTACGGGGCGAGGCGGGCCGCCGAGGCCTTCGGCGGGCGGTAGAGGCCATGCCCCGCACCGTGCAGGCTCCGCGCCCCGAGGCGCCGCAGCCGACTCGTGTGTCCTGGTGGGACTTTTGTCGCGCTGGGACATTTATGGGTGTACGGTGCAGACATGAACCGGGAACGGAAGACCCCCGAGAGGCGGAGCCGCAAGGCGCGCAGGACCCGGGACACGCTTGCCCGGGCCGCGTTCGACCTCGTGCTCGACCGGGGTCTGCGGGACGTCACCGTCGAGGAGATCGCGGAACGTGCGGACGTCGACCGCCGCACCTTCAGCCGGTACTTCGCGAGCAAGGAAGCCGCGGTCCTGGACTCGGTACGGGGCGACGGCGACCGGATCAACGACGCGCTGCGGGGCCGGCCCGCCGGGGAGCCCCCGCTCACCGCGTACCACCGGGCCGTCATGGACTGGCTCGCGGACCCCGAGGCGGAGGCCTGGCACCGCCGCCCGAGGCTCTTCGAACTGCTGGTCCTCGCCGGGGAGGAGCCGACCCTTTACGCGGCGTTCCACCACATCCGGGTGGACGCCCAGGAGGACTCGGTCGCCATCGTCGCCGACCGGCTCGGAGTCGACGCCCGGCAGGACATCCGCCCCGCCGTCACGGTCGCCGCCGGAGCCGGCGCGCTCCTCGCCGCCCAGACCGCCTGGGTGCGCGGGGGATGCCCCGAGGAGCTGCCCCGGCTCGTCGAGCAGGCATTCGACGCCCTCACGGGAGAGCTGCTCACGCGGCCCGACGCCGGACCGGCGTCACGTAACAACACAGAAGGAAACGGACCATCATGAACACCACCCCCACCCCCGCCGACCAGGAATTCGCCGGCCGCACCGCCCTCGTCACCGGAGGGGCCTCAGGTATCGGCCTGGCCCTGTCCCACCGGCTCGCCGCGTCCGGCGCTTCCGTCGTCGTGGCCGACTACGACGAGGAGAGCGCCCGCAAGGCGGTCGCCGCACTGGAGAGCACCGGCGCCAAGGCCGCCGCCGTGGCCATGGACGTCACCGACCCCGCCTCCGTCGAGGCAGGCGTGCGGTTCGCCGTCGACACCTTCGGCGCCCTGCACCTCGCCGTGAACAACGCCGGCATCGGCGGCCCCAGCAACCCGACCGGCGACTACGCCGTCGAGGACTGGAACCGCGTCGTCGCCACCAACCTGAGCGGCGTCTTCTACTCCATGCGCTACGAGCTCCCCGCCATCGTCGCCGCGGGCGGCGGCGCGATCGTCAACATGTCGTCGATCCTCGGCACCAACGGCTTCGCCGGCTCGCCCGCGTACGTCGCCGCCAAGCACGGAGTCGTCGGCCTCACCAAGACGGCAGCCCTTGAGTACGCCGCGCAGAACGTCCGCGTCAACGCGGTCGGACCCGGTTTCATCGACACCCCGCTGCTGCGCAACACCGAGGGCCCGGCCCGCGACCACCTGATCTCGCTGCACCCGGCCGGACGCCTCGGCACGTCGGAGGAAGTGGCCGAACTCGCCGCCTTCCTGCTCTCCGACCGGGCTTCCTTCATCCACGGCAGCTACCACCTGGTGGACGGCGGCTACTCCGCCTCCTGAGTGGCGAACGGGGGACAGGGGGGCCAAAACTGGAACAGCACGAGGTCAAGGAGGACCCCATGAAAGCCGTTCAGTACCGCGAAATCGGTGCCGCACCCGAGGTCGTCACCGTGCCCGACCCGGAGCCCGGCCCCGGCCAGGTGCTGCTGAAGGTCACCGCGGCAGGTGTCTGCCACTCCGACATCGCGGTGATGTCGTGGCCGGCGGACCAGTTCCCCTACCCGCTGCCGCTGACCCTCGGCCACGAGGGCGTCGGCACCGTGGCCGCACTCGGCGACGGCGTCAGCGGGCTCACGACCGGCGAGTCCGTCGCCGTCTACGGCCCCTGGGGCTGCGGCACGTGCGTCAAGTGCGCCGAGGGCAAGGAGAACTACTGCCTGCGCGCACAGGAACTCGGCATCAACCCGCCCGGACTCGGTTCTCCCGGTGCCATGGCCGAGTACATGATCGTCGACGACCCGCGCCACCTGGTGCCCCTCGGCGACCTCGACCCGGTGCAGGCGGTGCCGCTCACCGACGCCGGCCTCACCCCGTACCACGCGATCAAGCGCTCCCTGCCGAAGCTGGTGCCCGGAGCCACCGCCGTAGTCATCGGCACCGGCGGGCTCGGTCATGTCGCGATCCAGCTGCTGCGCGCCATGACGGCGGTCCGCGTCATCGCCCTCGATGTCACGGAGGACAAGCTCGCGCTGGCCCGTACGGTCGGGGCACACGAGACCGTCCTGTCCGACCAGCACGCCGCGAGCCGGATCCGCGAGCTGACCGGGGGGATCGGTGCCCAGGTCGTCCTCGACTTCGTGGGTGCGCCGCCGACCGTCGCCACGGCAGGTGCCGCGGCCGCCATCGACTCCGACGTCACGATCGTCGGCATCGGCGGCGGCTCGCTTCCGGTGGGCTTCGGCGCCCTGCCGTTCAGCACGAGCGTGACCGCCCCTTACTGGGGATCCCGGTCCGAGCTGGCAGAGGTACTGGAGCTGGCCCACTCGGGTTCGGTGAAGGTCCACGTCGAGACGTACTCGCTGGACGAGGCTCCGCTGGCGTACGAGCGGCTGCACGACGGCAGGATCAACGGTCGCGCGGTCATCCTCCCCAACGGCTGACCGTCCGGGCCGTTCCTCACGGCCCTGCGACGACGCGGGCCGGCGCACTGCGCGCCGGCCCGCGTCGTACCTGCGGCCGATGCGTACCGCACCGCCCCGGACGGATACTGGCCCGATGGAATTCGCCGCCCTGATGACGCTCCCCGCACTGGTGATCGGGCTGACCGTCGCCGCCTTCCTCGACCAGCTGCTGCTGAGGGCGGGGCGGGCGGGTCTGCTGCCGTGGCGCAACAGCGCCCGGCAGGGCCAGATCTCCGCGACCGGCTTCGAACAGCTCCATGCCACGTTCTCGCCCGGTAAACAGAGCGAGCTCAAGGAGCGCCGGAGCGCCCTGCTGATGCGCGACGACCAGGAGGACGGCGCCCCGCCCCACCACTCCACCGTCGACCTCGACACCGGCCTCGCCGTCATCCGCCTGCCGGGGGAATGACGGGGCGGTATCCTCCGGCGGCCCGTGGCCTCACCCGCCTCGCACGCGGCCCTCGGCCCCGCGGGGACGGAGGCGCTCCTCGTCCACGAACGGGCCCACCTCACCGGCCCCTGCCTGCTCGGACACCCCAAGGCGCGGGTCCGGCGAAAAGGAGCTGACAGCTCCCGCGGCCCCCCGGCTACACTGACCGCATGGGTTCGTACTACTTCTTCCGCTGATTCCGGGCAGGGCCGAGCCGCACGACGCTGAGCCGTCACCCGGCAACGCCCGGGCCGAGCCGCACGACGCCGAGCCGCCGGCCGGTGACTGCTTGGCCGCGCCGCCCTCTCCTCGGACCATCCGGAAGCCCCGCCCGCCGTGCCCGTCATGGGCTGCTGCGGCACGCACCCCAGGGACAAGCCACCATGCCCCTCCCGCACGACCGCCCCCAGCTCACCCTCAAGGACGTCTCCAAGGCGTACGGAGACCGTGCCGTCCTCGACCAGGTGTCACTCACCGTCCGCCCCGGCGACCACGTGGGCGTCATCGGTGAGAACGGGTCCGGCAAGTCCACGCTCCTGCGGCTGATCGCCGGCGCCGAGACACCGGACAGCGGCGAGATCACCGTCCGTTTCCACGGCGGCACCGGCCACCTCTCCCAGACCCTCGATCTCGGCCCCGCCCGTACCGTCCAGGACGCCGTCGACGCGGCCTTCGCCGAACTGCGCGCACTGGAGCGGCGGATCCGCGCCGCCGAAGCGGCACTCGCCGCCCCCGGGGACGGCGGAGAGGCACAACTGGCCAGGTACGGAGACCTGCTGACGGAGTACGAGGAACGCGGCGGCTACCAGGCCGATGCCCGGACCGACGCCGCACTGCACGGCCTCGGACTCGCGCACATCACCCGGCAGCGCACGCTCGGCAGCCTCTCCGGCGGCGAACAGTCCAGGCTCGCGCTCGCCTGCGTCCTGGCCGCACAGCCCGAACTGCTTCTCCTGGACGAGCCGACCAACCACCTCGACCTCGCGGCCACCACCTGGCTGGAGGACCATCTGCGTGCCCACCGGGGCACCCTCGTCGTCATCACCCATGACCGCGCCTTCCTGGAACGGAGCACCACCGTCATCGTCGAGGTCGACCGCGATCTGCGCAGCGCCGTCCGGTACGGGGACGGCTGGGACGGTTACCGCACGGCGAAGGCGGCGGCACGCCGCCGCTGGGCCCAGGAACACCAGGACTGGCTGGACGAGCTGGCCCGCACCGAAGAGCTCGTGAACGCCGCGGGCCGACGGCTGGCCGTCACCGGAAAGGACCCGGGGGAGGGCTGGGGCAAGCACCGCCGCTCGCACGAGGCGAAGCTGTCCGGGCAGGTCGGAGCGGCCAGAAAACGGTGGGAGGAACTGCGCAGGGCTCCTGTGCCGGCTCCGCCCCGGCCACTTCGGTTCTCCGCAGGACTGGCCCTGGCCTCCGACGGCGACCGGAAGCCGGGGCCGCTCGTGGAACTCGCGTCCGTCGCGGTGGGCGAGCGGCTGAGCATGCCCGAGCTACGGGTGGAGAGCGGGCAGCGCCTGCTGGTCACCGGTGCGAACGGGGCCGGGAAGACCACCCTCCTGCGGGTGCTGGCGGGTGATCTCGCACCCGACACGGGCACGGTGCGCCGCCGGGCCAGAATCGGATATCTCCCGCAGGAACTCCCCGCCCGGCCGACCCGCCGCACCCTGCTGGACACCTTCGCCGCCGGACGGCCCGGCCACGCGGACGAATACACCGGCACGCTTCTCGCACTCGGTCTCTTCCGCCCGGAGGACCTGTCCGTCCCGGTTGCCGCGCTCTCCGTCGGACAGCAGCGCAGACTGGCGCTGGCCCGGCTGGTCACCCGGCCGGCCGACCTGCTGGTGCTGGACGAACCGACCAACCACATCTCCCTGGCCCTGGTGGAGGAGCTGGAGACGGCGCTGGCGGCGTACGAGGGAGCCGTCGTGGTCGTCTCGCACGACCGCGGCTTCCGCAGCCGCTTCACCGGCGACCGGATGGAACTGCGGGCGGGCGGACCCGTCGCCGCCCGCACCTGACAGCTGTGCGGCACGACGACGGGGCCTGATCGCCGCCCTGTGCGCGGAATCAGGCCCCGTCGTCGTGGGCCGCGGAGATCCTTCCGCCCGACAGGTGGTCGCGCAGCCGGTCCGGAAAGACCCGCTGGCCCTTGACGAGCCGCTCGGCCGCGACCTCCGGCGCGCACCAGGCGAACCTGTCGATCTCCGGGAACTCCCGTCGTACGCCGGACCCCCGGGGCCACTCCATGCTGAACGTCCCCGGGACCGCCGTGGCCGGGTCGACGTCGGCCTCCACGGCCCACACCGTCACGGTCTTGCCGCCGGCCTGCCGCGATTCGCCCAGCGCGACCCACGGCCCGTCCGGGACGGGGTGCCCGAACTCCTCCTCGAACTCCCGCCGGGCCGCCGCCTCCGCTCCCTCCTCGGGGCCGTACTCCCCCTTGGGGACCGACCACGCAGCGCTCTCCCGCCGCGCCCAGAACGGTCCGCCCATGTGCCCGATGAGGACCTCGAAGCCTGTGCCGAGGCGGCGGAACAAGAGGAGACCGGCGCTGCGTCCGGAGGACGTGTGAGGTGCCATGCCGTCAAGTGTGGGCGGCGGGCCCGCAACCGTACGGACGACAGGCCGCCTACACCTTGCGGTAGTTGTACGCCTCCGAGGCCGCTGCCACCACCGCGTCCAGGTCGCCGCCTGCCGAGGCGGTGACCACCGCGGCCACCGCACCCTCCAGGAAGGGCGCGTCGACCAGGCAGGCCCCGTCCGGGAGCTCGTCGCCCTCGGCCAGCATCGCCTTCACCGTGAGCACGGCGCTGCCCAGGTCGACCAGTACCGCGACCCCCGCACCGCCGTCGACGGACCGGGCCGCCTCCGCGATGAGCTCCGCGCTGGTCCCGAGCCCGCCCGCGGGCGTGCCGCCGGCCGCGGCCACCGGCGCCGTTGCCCCACCGGCCGCGAGCCCTCTCGCCAGCTCGGCGACCGCCCCGGCCACCGGACCGCTGTGCGACACCAGCACGATCCCGACCTGACCGTCCGCGCTCACGCGTCACCTCCGGTCGCACCGGCGGTGTCCGCGAGCGCGGCGATCAGCAGCGCGGCCGACGTCGCCCCGGGATCCTGATGCCCGGTACTCCGTTCACCGAGATAGCTCGCCCGGCCCTTGCGCGCCCGCATGGGGACGGTTGCCAGCGCGCCGGCCCGTGCCGCGTCCCGGCCCGCCTCGAACGACGTCCCGAGCACCTCGACCGCCGGCAGCAGCGCGTCGAGCATCGTCTTGTCGCCGGCCTGCGCACCGCCCAGCTGGGCCACCGCCGTCACGCCTGCCCCGAGCGCCCGGCCCAGTTCCTCGGCGGTGACGGAGGGGGCATCGCCCAGCTCCTTGCCCGCGCGCCGCAGCAGCGTCCCGTACAGCGGCCCCGACGCCCCGCCGACGGTGGAGATCAACTGCCGCCCGGCGAGCGCCAGTACGGCGCCCGGAGTCGCCGGCGGTTCCTTCTCCAGGGCCGCCGCGACAGCGGTGAACCCGCGCTGCAGATTGCTGCCGTGGTCGGCGTCCCCGATCGCTGAGTCGAGTTCTGTCAGATACGCGGCCTCGCGGTCGACCGAGGCAGTGGCCTCGGACATCCAGCGGCGGAAGAAATCGGCGTCGAGCACATGCGCTCCTCGGGTACGTCGGACGGAAGGGCATTGCTGGAGGAACAGGCGGGTCAACGGCCCCATCGCAGCGCGGGTGTCTGCACCGGTGCGTCCCAGAGCCGTGCCAGCTCCTCGTCCACCTGGCAGAGTGTCACCGAGCAGCCGGCCATGTCGAGCGAGGTCACATAGTTCCCCACGAGGGTACGGGCCACCACCACACCGCGCTCCGTCAGCACCCGCTGCACCTCGGCGTTGAATCCGTACAGCTCCAGCAGCGGCGTCGCACCCATCCCGTTGACGAGCGCGATGACCGGCCCGCGCGGCCGCAGGTCCTCCAGCACCGCGTCCACCGCGAAGTCGGCGATCTCCCGTGACGTCATCATCGGGCGCCGCTCCCGGCCGGGTTCGCCGTGGATTCCCACCCCGAGTTCGAGTTCTCCGGGCGGCAGATCGAAGGTGGGGGAGCCCTTGGCCGGAGTGGTCACCGAGGTCAGCGCCACCCCGAAACTCCGCGATGCCTCGTTGACCTGCCGTGCGAGGGCCGCCACCCGGTCCAGTGGCGCGCCCTCCTCCGCCGCCGCCCCGGCGATCTTCTCGACGAACAGGGTCGCTCCCGTGCCCCGCCGCCCTGCTGTGAAGAGGCTGTCGGTCACCGCCACGTCGTCGTCGACGAGCACCTGGGCGACCTGCATCCCTTCCTCGTCGGCGAGTTCGGCGGCCATCTCGAAGTTGAGCACGTCACCGGTGTAGTTCTTCACGACGAACAGCACGCCCGCGCCGCTGTCGACGGCGGCGGCGGCCCGCACCATCTGATCGGGAACGGGCGATGTGAACACCTCACCCGGGCAGGCTGCCGAGAGCATCCCGGGGCCGACGAACCCGGCATGGAGCGGCTCGTGCCCGGACCCGCCGCCGGAGACCAGGGCGACCTGTCCGGCCACGGGGGCGTCGCGGCGTACGACGACACGGTTCTCGACGTCCACGGTCAGTTCGGGATGGGCGGCGGCCATGCCGCGCAGCCCGTCGGCGACCACGGTTTCAGGGACGTTGATCAGCATGCGCAACGGAATCTCCCGGGAAGGCTGTCGACGCTGGACCACCACCGTAGGACGCCGGAAGCCCCGTGCGAAGAACCGCACGTGTCCGCTTGTGCGCAATGTCCCAGGTGCGGCCGGAAAATGAGGGGCCCCTGATCGGCTCGGCGCATACCGTCGGGGACGGACCGGACCGAGGAGGGTGTGCGGTGGGCACAGGCGAAGGGCCGCAGCAGGAGATACCGGCCGCAGCGGGTGAGGCTGTCTTCCCCCCGCTCCGGAGAAACCCCGCCTACCGGGTTTTCCTGGTGATCCAGGCGCTGTCCGCCCTCGGGGACTCCTTCTCGTACGTGGCGATTCCGCTCCTGGTGCTGCACACCACGGGGTCGGTGGTCCAGATGGGGATCGTCACCGGTCTCACGGGAGTCGCGTCGATCGTCACGGGTGTGTTCGCCGGGGTGATCGCGGACCGGTTCGACCGCCGGAGGCTCCTGATGATCAGCGACGGGGCACGTTGTCTGCTCTACGCGATCGTCCCGGTGGCCTGGCTGTTCGCGACACCGATCTGGCTGATCTACCTCATCGTTCCGGTCGCCGGTGTCTTCGCGATGCTCTTTCAGGTCACCTATGTGACCGTGGTCCCGGCCATCGTGGGGCCGGACCTGATCGCGAGAGCCAACGGCCATCTCTTCGCCACCTTCGCCGTCGCCGGAGTCGCCGGCCCCGCACTCGCGGGCTTCGTGGCAGCGGCCGCCGGTCCGGCCGCGGCCATCGGTATCGATGCCCTGACCTTCGCGGTCTCCGCGACCGGAGTGCTGTTCGTCAGGATCCGCACAGCCCCGCGCGCGGAGGCCGACAGGGCCGGCCGCGGCTCGGTGCGGCGGGAGTTCCTGGCAGGTGCGCGCTTTCTGCTGGCCCATCCGGTGCTCCGGCCGCTGACCGTGCTGCTGTCGCTGCTGACCTTCCTCACCTACGGGATGACCGACCTCGTCATCTATCTGCTGAAGCACGATCTCGGCCACCGGGACACCACGGTCGGCTCTGTGCTGGCGGCCGGTACGGTCGGCGCGTTCATCGCCTCAGCCGTGGTCGCCCGGGTCCGTGCGCGGATGGGGTTCGGGGCGAGCTGGATCACGGCGTTCGCGCTCGCCGGGGCGGCCATCGTCTGTATGGGACCGGCGAGGAGTGTGCCGGTGATCGCCGTTCTGATGACGGTCAACGTCATGTGTACCGGTGTGGCGGGCATTTCCTCCATGTCGCTGCGTCAGGAGGTGACCCCGAGCCGGCTGCTGGGGCGGGTCACCTCCACGTTCTGGACCATCCACTCGGCTCTCGGCCCGCTGGGCGCGGCCGCCGCGACCGCGGCAGCGGCCGGATTCGGCGTCACCTCGGTCTTCCTCGTCATCGGTGCCGCCGTGGTGTGCACCGCGCTGGCAGGCACGGTGACCGGGATCGTGCGGTCCTCCCCGGCCGGACGGCCGCCGGGGGACGCCGCGTGACCCGGCGGCGAATCCGCCGCCGCGCGGACGTGCCGCCTCCTCGGCGGCGGGCGCGCGGACTACGCTGTCGGGCGCCGGCCGTGGCGCCCTCTCCTTGCTACGTCTCTTCGCGGACAGGTGATCTGCTTGCTGTACATCGCGTTCCTGCGCGGGATGAACGTCCCGGGCCGCTCGGTGAAGATGGATTATCTGCGCGGTCTGTTCACGGACATGGGGTTCGGCTCCGTACGGAGCTACATCCAGAGCGGCAACGTCTTCTTCGAGTCCGACGAGACGGACCGGGCCGTGCTCGGTGCCCGGATCGGGGAGCACCTCGAACGGGAACTCGGCTACGAGGTCGCGGTGTGTCTGCGTACGGTGCCGGAACTGGAAGCGCTGATCGCGCTCGACCCGTTCAAGGACGTCACCGTCACCGACGATCTCCGCTGTTGCGTGGTGTTCACGACCGAGCGCGTCGACCCGAAGCTCTCGCTGCCGATGCTCTCTCCGAAGGAGGACATGGAGATCATCGGCACCACCGGGTACGACGCCTTCGTCGTCTGGTACCTGGTCAACGGCAAGGCGCCCGCTGCCAAGGGCTTCCAGGAACGCGTCCTGGGCCACGACGCGACGACGCGCTTCTTCCACACCGTGGTGAAGATCCTTGCCGCGGCCAAGAAGGGGGCGGCCTGAGGGAGCGGCCGCCGGGCGTCCCGAGCGGAGGCGGACGTCTCCGCTCGGGCGGGGGTCATGTGCACGGTTCAGGTGCGGTCGATGTGCACGCTGGTCGACTTCACGCGGGCGGTCGCCGTCATACCGACCTCCAGCCCGAGCTCCTCGACGGCCTCCCGGGTCAGCAGTGACACGAGCCGGTGGGGACCGGCCTGGATCTCCACCTGCGCCGCCACGTCCCCGAGCTTCACCGCGGTGACAATGCCCGGAAAGGCGTTGCGCGCGGAGGTGTAGGAGGCCTCCTCCTCACCCGTGCCGTTCTGTGCGACCTCGACGGAGAACGCGGCCAGGTCGCGGCCGTCGATGAGGCGGCGACCGCTCTCCTCGCGCCGGGTGGCGACGCGGCCGGCGTCCGCCCAGCGTCGTGCGGTGTCCGGGCTGACGCCCAGCAGGCGGGCGGCCTGCCCGATGGTGTAAGACTGCATATTCGAGACTCTAGAGCAAAAAACCTTGTAGATGCAAGGTTTATACACCGAAGGCTTACAAAGTGCGGTTTCTTCACCCGCCAGTGGGCCGGGTGGCCCTGCCGGGATGAGGAATCGGGGTGCGCGACCTAGGGTGCGAGCCATGGCAGAGAGCGCGGGGTACCGGGGTTCTTCGGGACGGGATGCGGGCTCCGCAGCCGCGCCGGACGCCCCCGATCCCCGGCGGTGGCGGGCGCTCGCGGTCTGCCTGGTCGCGGGCTTCATGACCCTGCTGGACGTGTCGATCGTCAATGTCGCGCTGCCGTCCATCCGGGAAGGGCTGCACACCCCGGAGTCCGATCTGCAGTGGGTGCTCTCGGGATACTCGCTCGCCTTCGGCCTCTTCCTGATTCCCGCCGGGCGCCTCGGTGACGCCCGCGGCCGCCGCGAGGTCTTCATGACCGGGCTCGTGCTCTTCACCCTGTCGTCCGCGGCCTGCGGCGCCGCCCAGTCCAGCACCTGGCTGGTGATCGCCCGACTGGTCCAGGGGCTGGCCGGCGGTCTGGTGTCGCCGCAGATCTCCGCCCTCATCCAGCAGATGTTCTCGGGGCGTGAGCGGGGCCGGGCGTTCGGCATGTTCGGCACGGTGGTCGGCATCTCCACCGCCGTCGGGCCGCTGCTGGGCGGACTGCTCATCCAGGCGGCCGGGGCCGAAGAGGGCTGGCGCTGGGTGTTCTACGTCAACCTTCCGCTCGGGCTCGTCTGCCTGCTGCTGGCGCGACGGCTGCTGCCGGACACTCCCTCCGCCGGCCCGGTGCGGCTGCGGGACCTCGATCCGATCGGGATTCTGCTGCTGGGCGCGGGGGTACTGGCGCTGCTGCTCCCGTTCGTCCAGGCTCATCAGTGGCGGGGTGACGGGAAATGGCTGTTTCTGGTGGCTGCCGCGGTACTGCTCGCCGCGTTCGTCGGCTGGGAGTCCCGGTGCGGGCGCCGAGGCACTCAGCCGGTCGTCGACCTCCGGCTCTTCCGGGTCCGCTCCTACTGGCTGGGCTGTCTGCTGATCCTGCTGTACTTCGCCGGATTCACCTCGATCTTCTTCATCACCACGCTCTACCTGCAGAGCGGACTGCATTACACCGCCTTGCAGGCGGGCCTGACGATCACCCCGTTCGCCCTGGGCTCGGCCGTCGCCGCGGGCCCCGGCGGCCGGCTGGTCGGCCGGTACGGGCGCCCCCTCGTGGTCGTGGGCATGACCACTGTCGCGGTAGGGCTGGCAGCCACCGCGCTCGCCGTCCACCTGGTACCGGGCAGGGGCGCGGGTTGGGCGATGGCCGCCCCGCTGCTGCTGGCCGGACTGGGCAGTGGCCTGGTCATCGCGCCCAACCAGACCCTGACCCTGTCGCAGGTCCCCGTGGCCACGGCGGGAAGCGCGGGCGGCACCCTGCAGACCGGCCAGCGCGTCGGCTCCGCGATCGGGATCGCCGCCGTGGGATCGGTGTTCTTCGCCCAGGTGGGCTCCGCCGCCTGGTCCACCGCCTATGACCACGGGCTCATCGTCTCCGTCGCCTTCGTGATCGCCGGAATCGTCGTGGCGCTGGCCGACGTGGGCGGAGCCCGGCGAGGCAGAAGCAGCCGTACACCGCGGTCCGCCGCCTCCCCGGCCGACCCTTGAGGAGACACGATGAACGACCCCGACGGCGCCGCACAGGACGGCAACAGCGCGTACGGACACAAACCCTTCAAGCGTTCCCGGAGCCATTTCGCCGACCGCGTCACCGCCGACGGCCGTGACGGCTGGCCCGTCGAAGCCGGCCGCTACCGCCTTGTCGTCAGCCGTGCCTGCCCCTGGGCGAGCCGGGCCCTGGTCTCCCGCAGACTGCTGGGCCTGGAGAGCGCCCTCTCGCTCGCCGTCGCCGACCCCTTGCAGGACGACCGCAGCTGGCGCTTCACCCTGGACCCGGACGGCCGGGACCCGGTGCTCGGCATCCGCTATCTCGGCGAGGCGTACGACGCCAGGGAGCGCGGTTACCACGGCGGCGTCAGCGTCCCCGCGATCGTCGACGTACCCAGCGGCAGGCTTGTCACCAACGACTTCCAGCGGATCACCCTGGACTTCGCCACCGAATGGGCCGCGCTGCACCGCCCCGGGGCACCCGACCTCTACCCCGAGCCGTTGCGCGAGGAGATCGACGAGGTGATGGACGGGATCTACCGCGACGTCAACAACGGGGTGTACCGGGCCGGATTCGCGGACAGCCAGAGCACGTACGAGAACGCCTACGAGGCGCTGTTCCGCCGCCTGGACCAGGTGGCGGACCGGCTGGCTGACCGGCGATACCTCGTCGGCGACACGATCACCGAGGCCGACATCCGCCTCTTCACCACGCTGGTGCGCTTCGACTCCGTCTACCACGGCCACTTCAAGTGCAACCGCTCGAAACTGGCCGAGGATCCCGTCCTGTGGGCGTACACCAGGGACCTCTACCAGACGCCCGGATTCGGGGACACCGTCGACTTCCACCACATCAAGCAGCACTACTACCGGGTCCACACCGGCATCAACCCCACCGGCATCGTGCCCGTCGGGCCCGCTCTGTCGGGGTTCCTGGCCCCGCACCACCGCGAGCGGCTCGGCGGCCGACCGTTCGGCGACGGCACCCCTCCCGGTCCCGTGCCGGCGGGCGAAGAGGTCCCCCCGCGGCACCGGCCCTGAGCGGCCCTACTCCGTCTCGTCCAGGCGGTCGGCGTAGTACTCGATCGCCGGACGGTACGCCCGGACCTGCGGATCCTCGCTGGTCGCGGCCGCCACCAGGAGCAGTGTCCGTACGGCCTCGCGGGACTCGCCCAGGTTGTACAGCGTCATGGCCAGGAACGTCCGCAGGGAGGCGTCCTGCGTGAACTCCTCCAGCCCCCGGCCGAGGACCTCGCGCGCCTCCTCGTAGCGGCCCAGTACCCGCAGCGTGCTGCCGAGGCCGAGGAAGGCTCCGTGACGGTCCTGTTCCGCAAGCCCGGTTCCGTTCAGGGCGCGCTCGTAGAAGGGCACGGCCTGAGCCTCGAACCCGAGGGAATCGTGTGACCAGGCGGCCTGATAGGCGATGGCGGCATCGTGGGGACGGCGCGCCGCCAGGCTCACCAGTTCCTCGTGCGCCCGCGGCGTCTTCTCCCGGCGCAGGCGCACCGCCTCTGCCAGTGCCGCGTCCGCCGTCTCGTGCTCGCTGTCGGTGCTCATGCTCCCGCACGCTGCCAGTTCGGCGGACACAGCGCAAAACCGGGTGGGGGCAGGGCACTGTCGAGACACGGGCGATCACGAGATATCTTGATGTCAAGCAATGTTGCAGACATGGAGCGGAGCACAGGGTGACTGACTCGACCATCATCTATACCCACACCGACGAGGCCCCGGCCCTGGCGACGTACTCGTTCCTGCCCGTGGTCGAGGCCTATGCCTCGAAGGCCGGGGTCACCGTGGAGAGCCGTGACATCTCCCTGGCGGGCCGGATCATCGCCAGCTTCCCCGACCGCCTCCAGGAGAACCAGCGCATCGACGACGCTCTCGCGGAGCTGGGCGCGCTGGCCACCACCCCGGGTGCCAACATCATCAAGCTGCCGAACATCTCGGCCTCGATCCCGCAGCTGAAGGCCGCGATCGCCGAGCTCCAGGAGCAGGGCTACGCGCTTCCGGACTACCCGGACGACCCGCAGAGCGACGAGGACAAGGATGTCCGCGCGCGCTACGACAAGGTCAAGGGCAGCGCCGTCAACCCCGTCCTGCGTGAGGGCAACTCCGACCGCCGGGCCCCCGCGTCGGTCAAGAACTACGCCAAGACCCACCCCCACCGCATGGGTGCCTGGACGGCCGACTCGAAGACGAACGTCGCCACCATGGGCGTCGACGACTTCCGCTCGACAGAGAAGTCCGCCGTGATCGCCGAGCCCGGCTCGCTGCGCATCGATCTGGTGGGCGACGACGGCACGACCACGGTGCTGCGCGAGTCCGTACCCGTGCTGGCCGGCGAGGTCGTGGACGCCGCCGTCATGCGCGTCGCCGCGCTGCGCGAGTTCTTCACCGCGCAGATCGCCCGTGCCAAGTCCGAGGACGTCCTGTTCTCCGTGCACCTCAAGGCCACGATGATGAAGGTCTCCGACCCGATCATCTTCGGCCACGTAGTCCGTGCCTTCTTCCCGAACACCTTCGCCAAGTACGGCGACGTCCTGGCCGCCGCGGGGCTGACCCCGAACGACGGCCTCGGCGGGATCCTCAAGGGCCTCGACTCGGTGCCGCACGTCGGCGCCGAGATCAAGGAGTCCTTCGAGGCCGAGCTCGCCGAGGGCCCCGCCCTGGCGATGGTCGACTCCGACAAGGGCATCACCAACCTCCACGTCCCCAGCGACGTCATCGTCGACGCCTCCATGCCGGCCATGATCCGCACCTCCGGCCACATGTGGGGCCCGGACGGCCAGGAGGCCGACACCATCGCTGTCCTGCCGGACAGCAGCTACGCCGGTGTCTACCAGGTCGTGATCGACGACTGCCGTGCCCACGGCGCCTTCGACCCGGCCACCATGGGCTCGGTGCCCAACGTCGGTCTGATGGCGCAGAAGGCCGAGGAGTACGGCAGCCACGACAAGACCTTCGAGATCCCCGCCACGGGCACCGTGCGCGTCGTCGACGCCGCGGGCAACGCCGTGCTGGAGCAGACCGTGGGCGCCGGTGACATCTTCCGGATGTGCCAGACCAAGGACCTGCCGATCCAGGACTGGGTCAAGCTCGCCGTCACCCGCGCCCGCGCGACCGGCAACCCGGCCGTGTTCTGGCTCGACGAGACCCGCGCCCACGACGCGCAGCTCATCGCCAAGGTCAAGACCTACCTGGCCGACCACGACACCGACGGTCTCCAGATCGAGATCCTGACGCCGGAGAAGGCCACCGCCTTCTCGCTGGAGCGCATCCGCCGCGGTGAGGACACCATCTCGGTGACCGGCAACGTGCTGCGTGACTACCTCACCGACCTGTTCCCGATCCTGGAACTCGGCACCAGCGCGAAGATGCTCTCCGTCGTGCCGCTGATGAACGGTGGCGGTCTGTTCGAGACGGGCGCCGGCGGCTCCGCGCCCAAGCACGTCCAGCAGCTCGTCAAGGAGGACTACCTCCGCTGGGACAGCCTGGGCGAGTTCCTCGCCCTCGCGGTCAGCTTCGAGCACCTCGCGCAGACCACGGACAACGCGCGCGCCCAGGTCCTCGCCGACACCCTGGACCGTGCGACCGCCACGTTCCTCAACGAGGACAAGTCCCCGAGCCGCCGCCTCGGCGGTATCGACAACCGCGGCAGCCACTTCTACCTGTCCCTGTACTGGGCGCAGGAGCTGGCGCGGCAGACCGCCGACGCCGAGCTCGCCGCGGCGTTCGCCCCGCTCGCCGAGACGCTGGCCGAGCAGGAGCAGACCATCGTGGGCGAACTGGCCGCGGTCCAGGGCAAGCCGGCCGACATCGGCGGCTACTACCAGCCCGACCCGGCCAAGGCCGCCGCCGTGATGCGTCCGTCGGCCACGTTCAACCAGGCGATCGCGAGCCTCGCCTGAGGTGAGAAGGGCGGACGGGGCGGGTGGTCCGCACCGCTGCCCCGTCCGAACGCCCTGTCACAGCTCCGCCCCGGCCGGTCGTCCACCGAGCCGGGGCGGAGCTGTTTTCAGCGCCGTTCCCACGCTGCCGAGTTGGCCCGGCCGCCGGTGGACCGGGGGACGCCCTGACGAGTGAAAGTGGCGCCGTGGCGGGCGCCGGGCCGCCTTCGGCGGGCCCGTGGCTGGTTTGCTGCAACCGGAAACACGCGCGACGCGCGGGGAGGGCCGTTCGGCCGACCCGCTGGAAGCGGCGTCACACCGGGTGCGCAGCCCACCCGCGGAAGACAACCGAAGGAGCGTCCCAGTGACGACGACGGGCACAGCAGAGCCGACGGACGAAGAGGAGTCGTACGCCAACGAGCTTCCGGTACGCAGCAAGGAACCGGGGAACGCCGTCGTCACATGGCTGACCACCACCGACCACAAGACGATCGGCTCGCTGTACCTGGTCACCTCGTTCGCGTTCTTCCTCATCGGCGGTCTGCTCGCACTCGTCATGCGCGCCGAGCTGGCCCGCCCGGGCACCCAGCTCGTGTCGAACGAGCAGTTCAACCAGGCGTTCACGATCCACGGCACGATCATGCTGCTGATGTTCGCGACGCCGCTGTTCGCGGGCTTCACCAACTGGATCATGCCGCTGCAGATCGGTGCGCCCGACGTGGCGTTCCCGCGCCTGAACATGTTCGCGTACTGGCTGTACCTCTTCGGCTCGGTCCTCGCGGTGGCCGGCTTCCTCACCCCGAACGGCGCGGCCGACTTCGGCTGGTTCGCCTACTCCCCGCTGACGGACGCCGTCCACTCGCCGGGGATCGGCGGAGACATGTGGATCATGGGCCTGGCCTTCTCCGGCTTCGGCACGATCCTCGGCTCGGTCAACTTCATCACCACGATCATCTGCATGCGCGCACCCGGCATGACGATGTTCCGCATGCCGATCTTCGTCTGGAACGTCCTGCTGACCGCCGTCCTGGTCCTGATGGCCTTCCCGGTGCTCGCCGCGGCGCTGCTGGCGCTGGAGGCGGACCGCAAGTTCGGTGCGCAGGTCTTCGCCGCGTCCAACGGCGGCGCGCTGCTCTGGCAGCACCTCTTCTGGTTCTTCGGCCATCCGGAGGTGTACATCATCGCGCTGCCGTTCTTCGGGATCGTCAGCGAGATCATCCCCGTCTTCAGCCGCAAACCCGTCTTCGGCTACATCGGCCTGATCGGTGCGACGATCGCCATCGCCGGCCTTTCGATCACCGTGTGGGCCCACCACATGTTCGTCACCGGCGCGGTACTGCTGCCGTTCTTCTCCTTCATGACGTTCCTCATCGCGGTGCCCACCGGGGTGAAGTTCTTCAACTGGATCGGCACGATGTGGAAGGGCTCGCTCTCCTTCGAGACACCGATGCTCTGGTCCATCGGCTTTCTCGTCACGTTCCTCTTCGGCGGCCTGACCGGCGTCATCCTGGCCTCGCCGCCGATGGACTTCCATGTCTCCGACTCGTACTTCGTGGTCGCGCACTTCCACTACGTCGTCTTCGGCACCGTGGTGTTCGCCATGTTCGCCGGATTCCACTTCTGGTGGCCGAAGTTCACCGGCAAGATGCTGGACGAGCGGCTCGGCAAGATCACCTTCTGGACGCTGTTCGTCGGCTTCCACGGCACGTTCCTGGTGCAGCACTGGCTGGGGGCCGAGGGGATGCCACGCCGTTACGCGGACTACCTCGCGAGCGACGGATTCACCGCGCTCAACACGATCTCGACGATCTCCTCGTTCCTGCTCGGACTCTCGATGCTGCCCTTCCTCTACAACGTGTGGAAGACCGCCAAGTACGGCAAGAAGATCGAGGTCGACGACCCGTGGGGCTACGGCCGTTCGCTGGAGTGGGCCACCTCCTGCCCGCCGCCGCGGCACAACTTCCTCACGCTGCCCCGGATCCGTTCCGAATCCCCGGCGTTCGACCTGCACCACCCCTCCGTACGCGAGCTCGACGAGGCAGTCAACCGGGGCGACCGCTCCGCGACGGTGGCGCCGGGGGACAGGCAGGCGTGAGCACGATCGCCGGGGAAGAGGAGAGACGCATGGGTCCCGATCCCGAGAAGGACAGCGCCCGGGGCCTGGCCCGGATGGAGGGCTATCTGCTGTGGAACGCCGAGGTCGAGGAGGCGCGCCGGCGCGCCCGTCGCTTCACGGACGAGCTGCCGTGGCTGACGACGGCCCAGCGCGAGGCCGTGGAGCGGGTCTACACGGCCGACCGGGCCGCCGCCTCGCGGGCGATGCTCGTACGTGTCTCCGCGCGCGCCGCCGAACTGCGCGGGGAGTACAGCGAGCGCTATGAGCGGCTGAGGACACGGTGTGTCGCCGCGGCGGTGGTCTGCGCGGGCGCGGCGGGTGGGGCCTGCACAGCCGTGACGTACCTGGCCAGATAGCCCGCCGAGGTCGTCCGTTCTGCCGTCCCAGCAGGCGGACTCGCGCCCGTCTCGTGAAGATGAGAAGTGACGGGCGCGTGTGACGGGGCAGGCGAACGGTCGACCGTGCAGACCCCGAGAAGGGACGAACACTGTGGCACGACCCAGGATTCTCGTTGTCGGAGCCGGTTTTGCCGGGGTCGAGTGCGTACGCCGTCTGGAGCGCGGGCTCCGCCCGGGCGAAGCGGACATCGCGCTCGTGGCGCCGTTCTCGTACCAGCTCTATCTGCCCCTGCTGCCGCAGGTCGCCTCCGGTGTCCTCACTCCGCAGTCCGTCGCGGTGTCACTGCGACGGAGCAGCCGGCACCGGACCCGCATCATTCCCGGCGGGGCCATCGGACTGGATCCCAAGGCGAAGGTCTGCGTCATCCGCAAGATCACGGACGAGGTGGTCTACGAGCCGTACGACTACGTCGTGCTCAGTCCGGGCAGTGTCACCCGCACGTTCGACATCCCCGGACTGCTCGACAATGCCCGTGGCATGAAGACGCTTGCCGAGGCGGCCTACGTACGCGACCACGTGATCGCGCAGCTCGACCTCGCGGACGCCAGCGGCGACGAGCAGGAGCGGGCCTCCCGGCTGCAGTTCGTGGTGGTCGGCGGGGGATACGCGGGAACCGAGACGGCGGCTTGTCTGCAACGCCTCACCAGCAACGCGGTCAAGCACTATCCGAGGCTCGATCCGAAGCTGATCAAGTGGCATCTGATCGACATCGCTCCGAAACTGATGCCCGAACTGGGCGACAAGCTCGGCGAGAGCGCGCTGAAGGTCCTGCGCGAACGCGGCATCGAGGTGTCGCTCGGTGTCTCCGTCGCCGAGGCGGGCCCCGACAAGGTGACGTTCACCGACGGCCGGGTACTGCCCTGCCGCACGCTGATCTGGACGGCCGGTGTCACCGCGAGCCCGCTCGTCGCCACCTTCGACGCGGAGACGGTACGCGGCAGGCTGGCGGTGACCCCCGAGATGTCCCTGCCCGGCTACGACGGTGTGTTCGCACTGGGCGATGTGGCGGCCGTGCCGGACCTGGTCAAGGGCGACGGCGCGGTCTGCCCCCCGACGGCCCAGCACGCGATGCGCCAGGGCCGTCTGCTCGCCGGCAACCTGCTGGCGACACTCCGGCATCAGCCGCTGCGGCCGTACGTCCACAAGGACCTCGGGCTCGTCGTGGACCTCGGCGGCAAGGACGCCGTCTCCAAGCCCCTCGGCGTCGAGATGCACGGGATCACGGCCCAGGCCGTGGCCCGCGGCTACCACTGGTCGGCGCTGCGGACCGGTGTGGCCAAGGCCCGCGTCATGACCAACTGGCTGATCAACGCGGCGGCGGGCGACGACTTCGTCCGTACCGGATTCCAGTCCCGGAAGCCCGCGAAACTGCGGGACTTCGAGTACACGGACAGCTATCTGACCCCTGAGCAGGTGCGTGAGCACACCGCGTCCCTGAACGCCGGGATGAAGTGACCGGTCACCCGGGCCCGTCAGGCCGACGGCACGGTGGTGCGGATCAGGCGCAGGAAGGCGGCGTTGTCCTCGGTACGCCGGATCCGGTCCAGCAGCGTCTCCAGTGAGGTCTGGGTGTCCCGGGAGTGCAGGGCCCGGCGCAGTCCTCGTACGGAGGCCAGCTCATCGGCGGGTACGAGGAGTTCATCGCGGCGGGTGCCGGAGGCGGCGATGTCCACCGCCGGGTGGATGCGCTTCTCGGCCAGTGCACGGTCGAGCCGCAGCTCCATGTTGCCGGTGCCTTTCAGCTCCTCGAAGAAGTACTCGTCGGCCCGGGAGCCGGTGTCGACGAGCGCCGTGGCCAGGATGGTCAGGGAACCGGCCTCCTCGGTGAGGCGGGCGGCGCCGAAGAGCTTCTTGGGGCCGCTCAGCGCGGCGGCGTCCACACCGCCGCTGAGCGTGCGTCCGCCGTTTCCGGCGGCGTTGTTGTGGGCCCGGCACAGACGGGTGAGCGAGTCCAGCAGAATGACGACGTCCCGGCCCTGTTCGACGAGCCGCTTGGCGCGTTCGAGCGCGAGTTCCGCGAGGGCGATGTGTTCCTTGGCCGGCCGGTCGAAGGTCGAGGCGTAGACCTCGCCGCGAACGGAGCGGCGCATGTCGGTGACCTCCTCGGGCCGTTCGTCGAGGAGTACCACCAGCAGATGGGATTCGGGGTGGTTCTCGGCGACGGCCGACGCGATCTGCTGGAGCAGGACCGTCTTTCCGGTCCTGGGCGGTGCGACGATCAGCCCGCGCTGTCCCTTGCCGATCGGAGCGACCAGATCGACGATGCGCGTCGAGAGGCTGCCCGCCGGTGTCTCCAGGCGCAGTCGCCGGCGGGGGTGCAGCGGGGTGAGGTCGCGGAAGTGCGGGCGGCCGCGCAGCGACTGCGGGGGGAGCCCGTTGACGCGTGCGACGGCGCTCAGGGTCCGGGGCCGCTCGCAGGCGCCCTCGACGACATCGCCCTTGCGCAGGCCGTGCCTGCGGATGAGTGCTGCGGGGACCTGTACGTCCCCGGGGGCGGGGTGGCCCCCGGAGGAGCGCAGGGAGCCGTGCCCCTGCGGTGTGATGTCGAGGATTCCGGCGGCGGCCGTGGAGGCTGCCGTCGTCCGGGGGGTTGAGGTGACGGGGTGTTCGAGGGTGGTGGTCATGCGGGGTGGTCCTTTCGCGGACATGCGAATGAAGGGGCCCGGCCGGGGGCGGAGAACTCACGCCCCGGACGACGGGCAGGAAAGGCCGGTGGGAGCAAGCCGTACCGGACCGGAGAAAGCAGTGCGTTGAAGCCGGACCGCCGGTCGGAAAGGACGGGCGCATCGGCGTGGTGAAGGTGAAGAAGCGGTACCGGAGCCTGAATGAACGGCATACACGCGTACCGATGGCAATGTAGCACGGCTGCCGGGCAGTGGTGGTGCCGATGTGATGCGGGTAACCCCATTGCGGCGGAGAGCCGGGGGTGGTTTCGTACTCCGGGCCAATTCCCCCGACTCCGGAGTCACCTTGCCGATACACCTCACCGCCCTGACCGATCCCGACCGGGGCGCCGGCGGTTTCCGCCTGGCCTGGCTGGCCTCCGACGAGGCGGGAGCGCCCGTCGGATCGGCGTTCCTCCGGGTCTTCACCCGGGAGGGCCAGGATCACCTCGCCGAACTGGAACTCCATGTGCACCCGGCGGAACGCCGCCGGGGCACCGGCTCGCGGCTGCTCGAAGCGGCGGTCCGGGCGGCGCGGGAGCACGGCCGCCGCTCCGTCGTCGCGCAGGCCGAAGCCGGGACGCCGGGAGACGGGTTCCTGCGGGCCAGGGGACTGCGCAAGGTCCTCACCCTCACCTACGCCCGGCTGCCGCTGGAGACGGTGGACACCGCGGCCCTGGCCGCAGTCACCCGCGAGCCCCACCCGGGCTACCGGCTGGAGAGCTGGGACGGCACCGTGCCCGGTCCCCTGGAGCAGACATTCGCGGCGTCACGCCGCGCCATGGACGACATGCCCATGGACGACACCGATTACGGAACCGTCGTGTGGGACGTCGACCGGGTCAGGGCGGTGGCACAGGCGGTCGAGGACCGAGGCGACCGCCTTCACACCGTGGCCGCCGTCGACGAGACGGACGGAACGATCGCGGGCTTCACCGAACTGGTCGTGCCGGGCAACGGGCGCGGCGACGGTCAGCACTACGGGACGGCCGTACTGCCCGAGCACCGGGGCCACGGTCTCGCGCGCTGGATGAAGGCCCTGTCCGTCCTGCGGGCCCGCGAGCGCCACCCGGAACTGGGCGGACTGCTCGCGGACACCGCCGACAGCAACACGTACATGCGGCGCGTCAACGACGCGTTCGGATACGAGGCGACGCACCGCTCGGTCGAGTACCAGCTCGACCTCTAGGAACCGTCCGGGGCCCCCTGCCCGGGGCCCCGGAACACCTCCAGGATCTGCTCGGCGGCCAGCGTGGCGGGCAACGAGCCCTCCCGTACACGCAGTTCGAGCTCCGGCGCGAGCGCACGCACCCCGGGATGGGAGCGCAGGCCTTCCAGCAGTTCGTCCCGCACCATCGTCCAGGCCCAGTCGACCTGCTGCTCACTGCGCTTGGCCGCGAGCCGGCCCGTCGATTCGAGCAGGGCCCGGTGCTGCTCCAGCCGTTCCCACAGCGTGTCCAGACCGCTGGACTCGCGGGCGCTGCACGTCAGCACCGGCGGGGTCCACGCCGCGTCCACCGGGTGCATCAGCCGCAGCGCGCCCGCCAGTTCACGCGCCGCGGAGCGGGCGTCCCGTTCGTGCGGACCGTCGGCCTTGTTCACCGCGATCGCGTCCGCCAGCTCCAGCACACCCTTCTTGATGCCCTGGAGCTGGTCACCGGTTCGGGCCAGCGTCAGCAGCAGGAACGTGTCCACCATGTTGGCGACGGCCGTCTCCGACTGGCCGACACCGACCGTCTCCACCAGCACCACGTCGTAGCCCGCCGCCTCCATCACCACGACGGACTCCCGGGTCGCCTTCGCCACCCCGCCCAGCGTTCCGGCGGTGGGGGAGGGGCGGACGAACGCGGCCGGGTCCACCGCCAGTCGCTCCATCCTGGTCTTGTCGCCAAGGATGGAGCCGCCGGTACGGCTGGACGACGGGTCCACGGCGAGCACCGCGACCCGGTGCCCGAGCCCGGTGAGCGTCGTGCCGAGCGCGTCGATGAAGGTGGACTTGCCGACGCCCGGCACCCCGCTGATGCCGATGCGCCTGGCCTTGCCCGAATGCGGCAGCAGCTCGCGCAGCAACTGCTGCGCCAGCGACCGGTGATCGGGCCGGGTGGACTCGACGAGGGTGATGGCGCGCGCGATGTGCGCCCGCCTCCCGTCGAGTACCCCCTTCACATAACTGTCGAGATCGATCTTCGGGGCCATCGGGTCAGCGGCTCACAGCTCGTGACCGAGCGAGGCGCCCAGCCGCGTCACCAGATCGTGGGCCGCTTCCGGGATCACCGTTCCCGGCGGGAACACGGCCGCCGCGCCCGCCTCGTGCAGCGCCTCGATGTCCTGCGGCGGAATCACTCCGCCCACCACGATCATGATGTCCTCACGGCCCTCGGCCGCGAGCTCCTCGCGCAGCGCCGGTACGAGCGTGAGGTGGCCGGCGGCCAGGGACGAGACGCCCACGATGTGCACATCCGCCTCGACCGCCTGCCGGGCCACTTCGCCCGGCGTCTGGAACAGCGGGCCCACGTCCACGTCGAAGCCCAGGTCGGCGAAGGCCGTCGCGATCACCTTCTGGCCCCGGTCGTGCCCGTCCTGGCCCATCTTGGCGACCAGGATGCGCGGACGCCGCCCCTCCGCCTCCTCGAACGCGTCGACCAGTGCGCGGGTGCGGTCCACGGACGGCGACTCCCCTGCCTCGTTGCGGTACACACCGGAGATCGTACGGATCTGGCCCGCGTGCCGGCCGTACACCTTCTCCAGGGCGTCGGAGATCTCGCCCACGGTCGCCATCGCCCGCGCCGCGTCGACGGCCAGCGCCAGCAGATTGCCTTCGAGCCCGGGGCCCGGTTCCCGCCCGGCCGCCGCGGTCAGCGCGCGCAGCGCTTCCTGGCAGGCCCGCTCGTCGCGTTCCTCGCGCAGCCGCCGCAGCTTCTCGATCTGCTGGGTGCGCACCGAGGAGTTGTCGACCTTGAGGACGTCGATCTTCTCGTCGGTCTCCACCCGGTACTTGTTGACGCCGATGACCGGCTGGCGTCCGGAGTCGATGCGCGCCTGCGTACGGGCCGCGGCCTCCTCGATGCGCAGCTTGGGGATGCCGGCGTCGATGGCCTTGGCCATGCCGCCGGCGGCCTCGACCTCCTCGATGTGCTGCCAGGCGCGCCGGGCCAGGTCGTACGTCAGCTTCTCCACGTACGCGCTGCCGCCCCAGGGGTCGATGACCCGGGTCGTGCCCGACTCCTGCTGGAGGAGCAGCTGGGTGTTGCGGGCGATGCGCGCGGAGAAGTCGGTGGGCAGGGCCAGAGCCTCGTCGAGGGCGTTGGTGTGCAGCGACTGGGTGTGGCCCTGGGTCGCGGCCATCGCCTCCACACAGGTGCGCGTGACGTTGTTGAACACGTCCTGTGCGGTCAGAGACCACCCGGAGGTCTGCGAATGAGTGCGCAGGGAAAGGGACTTGGCGTTCCTCGGATCGAACTCCTTGACCAGCTTGGCCCAGAGCAGCCGGGCCGCACGCAGCTTCGCGATCTCCATGAAGAAGTTCATGCCGATCGCCCAGAAGAAGGAGAGGCGCGGCGCGAACGCGTCGACGTCGAGTCCGGCGTCCCGTCCGGCGCGAAGGTACTCCACCCCGTCCGCCAGGGTGTACGCCAGCTCCAGATCGGCCGTGGCTCCGGCCTCCTGGATGTGGTAGCCGGAGATGGAGATGGAGTTGTAGCGCGGCATCTTCTGCGAGGTGTACGAGAAGATGTCGGAGATGATCCGCATCGAGGGCTTCGGCGGATAGATATAGGTGTTGCGGACCATGAACTCCTTCAGAATGTCGTTCTGAATGGTCCCGGCCAGCTTCTCGGGCGGTACGCCCTGCTCCTCGGCGGCCACGATGTAGAGGGCGAGGACGGGCAGTACGGCCCCGTTCATCGTCATCGACACCGACATCCTGTCCAGCGGGATGCCGTCGAACAGCTGCCGCATGTCGTAGATCGAGTCGATCGCCACGCCGGCCATGCCGACGTCGCCGGTCACCCGGGGGTGGTCGCTGTCGTAGCCGCGGTGGGTCGGCAGGTCGAAGGCGACCGAGAGACCCTTCTGCCCGGCCGCGAGGTTACGGCGGTAGAAGGCGTTGGACTCCTCGGCGGTGGAGAAACCCGCGTACTGCCGGATGGTCCAGGGCTGGTTGACGTACATCGTCGGGTAGGGGCCGCGCAGATACGGCGCCACCCCCGGGTACGTCCCGAGGAAGTCGATTCCCTCCAGGTCCTCGCCGGTGTACAGCGTCTTGACCGTGATGCCCTCCGGGGTCTCCCACAGAAGGTCGCCCTCGGAGGTCCCGGAGGACTCCTTGACGGCGGCACGCCACTGGTCCTCGGTCACCTCGGCGCCGCCGCCCGGCCCGAGCTCGATGTCGGAGAAGTCGGGGATCCGCATTACGCCACACCCATACGGTCGAGAACGGAAGAGAGCACGGACACCGCGTCACAGCCGGCGAAGACGTACGCGTCGACGCCCGGGTACGTACCGGGCCGTCCGGCCAGGTACACCTGCTGCGCACCTGCCGCCGCAAGTGCTCCGGCGACCTCGCCCGCATGTTCGGCGTAGAGCGCGTCGCTGGAGCAGAGACACACCACGTCCGTCCCGGCGGCCGCGAGGGCCGCGGCGGCCGACGAGGCGTCCACCTGTACCGGTTCATGGACGGGCTCGATGCCGCCCGCCTGGAACAGGTTCGCGGCGAACGAGGCCCGAGCGGTGTGCGCCGAGGCCGGACCGAGCGCGGCGAGGAACACACGCGGCCGGGCACCGGTCGCCGCCAGATGGGCGTCCGAGCGGGCCCGCAGTGCCTCGAAGGCCTCGTCACGGCGGACCACCGGCAGGCCGCCGCCTGCCGCGTCCGAAGGCAACGGCTCGCGCTCCACGGTGCGCTCCGCGAGCTGCGGGAACTCACTGACGCCGGTGATCGGCTCCTTGCGCCGCGCCAGATCCTTGCTGCGGGCGGCCCAGGTCGCCGCGATGCGTTCCGCGACCATGCCGGAGCCGAGCGCGGCGGCCTGGCCCCCGGCCCGCTCGATCTCCTGGAAGAAGGCCCAGGCGGCCTCCGCGAGCTCGTCGGTCAGCCGTTCCACGTACCAGGAGCCGCCCGCCGGGTCGATGACCCGGGCCAGATGGGACTCCTCCAGCAGGATCGTCGACGTGTTGCGCGCGATGCGCCGGGCGAACGCGTCCGGCAGCCCCAGCGCATGGTCGAAGGGCAGCACGGTCACGGTGTCCGCGCCGCCGACTCCGGCGCCCAGACAGGCCAGCGTGGTCCGCAGCATGTTCACCCACGGATCGCGCCGGGTCATCATCACCGGCGAGGTCACCGCGTGCTGGCGCTGCGCCCCGGCCTCCGGGGCCCCGCACACCTCGGCGACCCGCGCCCACAGCCGGCGCGCGGCCCGCAGCTTGGCGATCGTCAGGAACTGGTCGGCGGTGGCCGCGTAACGGAACTCCAGCTGGGCGCAGGCCTCCTCGACGCCGAGTCCGGCCTCGGTCAGCGCCCGCAGATAGGTGACACCCGTGGCCAGCGAACTGCCCAGCTCCTGGGCGGCCGAGCCGCCGGCCTCGTGGTACGGCAACGCGTCCACGGTCACCGCCCGCAGCCCGGGGAACCCGGCCGCGCAGTGCTTCGCCCAGTGGACGGCCGACGTCAGATCCGCCTCTCCGCCGGTGCGGGCGGACTGCCCCAGCGGGTCGGCCCCGAGGCTGCCGCGCACCGCGTCCGCCGGTACGCCGCGCTCGGCGTGGAGCCTGAGCAACTCCGTTGCCGCAGCGTCGAGTTCGTCCCCGGCTTCGAGGGCGAGCGGTGCCAGATCGAGGTGGACGCCTTCCAGTGCCCGCGCCAGACCGGAGACCGGCACGCCGCCGGTGCCTCCGACGGTCAGCCACAGTGAGGTGGCGCCGTTCTCCAGGTCCGCGAGCACGGCCTGGTTGAGCAGGGCGGGATCCGTCGAGGCGTGCCGCTGCCGTACGCCCCAGCCCCCCGCCGTGCTGCCCTGCGGTGTGCTGCCGCGGGTGAAGGGGGCGAAGCCCGGGAGACCGGCATCGGGCGCGTCGTCGCGCGAGGTGTAGAGGGGGCGGGTGGTGAGCCCGTCCTCCACCGGGGTGGACAGTGCTTTCTCGGCGGCCGAACCCGAAACGTCCCTGCCCGACTTGCGCAGCACGCCTTCGACAAGGCTCTGCCACTGCTCGTGGGCGGGGTCAGGGAATTCGGCGGCCAACGAAAGCCCGTCGGCAGGCAGGACCGTCATGCCCAGATGCTAGGTCAGGTCTCAGATGGGCAGCAGAGGCTCGGCCTGTGACCTTGCCCTCTCCGAGCGCACTTGATCCTTTACGTACGGTCGCGTAGCCGGAGGGCGCCGGCCCGCCGGGGTCGCCGGCCATGCGGACGCCGTCGGCTTCCCGGCGTGTGGGACAGCAGCGCGGCGATTCTCCTGAGTGGTAAATATTTGTCACAGTGCAGCAGTAAATGTCCGAAGTTATGCTGCTGGCAATTCATCCTTCCGGAGAGGACACGCCCGTGGCTGTGGGACCTGTGGAGTACCTCGTCGTCGCCTTCCCCGGCAGTCGATTCACCGGTGCCATCGCTCCGGCGCTGGCCGATGCCGTGGCGTCGAAGGCGGTGCGCATCATCGACCTGACCTTCGTGCACCGGGCCGAGGACGGCACGATCGAGGTCATCGAGCTGGACGATCTCGATCCCGATGACCTCGTCTCCTTCGATCCGGTGGAGGGTGAGGTCACCGGCCTGCTGAACAGCGACGACATCCGGGCCCTGGGTGAGAACGTGCCGCCGGGCAGTTCTGCCGCACTGATCGTGTGGGAGGACCTCTGGGCGCTGCCGCTCACCGAGGCGGTCCGTGCGTCGGGCGGCCGGCTCGTCGCCCATGAGCGGATCCCCGCCGACGTCGCGGAGGCGGCCCTGTCCGCTGCCGCCTCCACACGCTGACAACGCACCCGCACCGCACCGGAAAGGCGTAGGGCATGCCGATCTTTCGAGGACCTGGAATGAACCGTCGTGGGCCGGGCCTGCTCGGGGCGGCGGCGCGCACGGCCGTCGTCGCGGGAACCGCGTCGGCGGTCAGCGGCCGTGTCCAGCGGCGCCAGCAGGCGAGATTCGCCGAGGACGACTCGGAGCGGATGGCCGAGGAGCAGATGCGTCAGCAGATGCAGATGCAGGCCGCCCAGCAGCAGGCCGCTCAGCAACAGGCTGCCCAGCAGCAGAGCGCAGAGCCTCCCGCCGATGATCTGATCAGCCGGCTGGAACGCCTGGCCGAGCTGAAGAAGCAGGGCATCCTGACCGACTCCGAGTTCGAGGCCCGGAAGGCAAAGCTTCTGGCGGAGTGATCCTCCGCCCGGCAACAGCCGTATCTCCGGCCGAGCCGATGGCGCGAGGCTCGATTCTCCCGCCGCTCCGGGCGGCGTGCGCGACCCGGTGGCGCACAGGCGTTTCCCGCGCACCGCGTGGGTACCGGAGCGGCTTGGTTCCGGGTCCGGTGGGCCGCGGTGATGTCCGGTCCGGTCGCTTCCCGTCCCTCGGCGGATGTGCGGCGCCCCGGGCCCCGAAGTCCCGTGCGGCCTCTCACGAACGGCTCCCGGTCCGGCCGGAGAGCCCAATCGATGATCACCGGCGTTTTACTTTGTCGATCTTCCGACGTCATGCGACTTTTGATCCGTCCAGGCCGAAACCAACTTCGGTACGTGTCGGGAAAAGAGGAAGTTCATCGTGCAAACCGCCAGGGCCGTCCCGGCAGCCTCCGTTCTCAACCTGCGGGATCTGGGCGGCATCGCTCTGGGAGCCGGCCGGCAGATGCGAGCGGGGGCCGTGCTGCGCTCCGGTCAGCTCAGCGGGCTCGATCCGGTGCACGACGCGGCGGTGGCCGAGCTCGGGATCCGTACGGTCGTCGACCTGCGCACCGCTGACGAGCGGGGGTCGGCGCCCGACCGTCTGCCGCCCGGAGCCCGGCTGTTCGTCGCCGACGTACTCGGGGACGATCCGGGCGTGGCGCCGGCCCGGCTGCGTTCGCTGCTCGCCGATCCGGTCGAGACCGAGCGGCTGCTCGGGAACGGCAAGGCCGAGGAGATGTTCGCCGAGACGTACCGGCAGGTGGTGCTGTCGCCTCGGGCGGCTGCCGCCTACCGCGCCTTCCTGGAGACGGCCGCCGACGACGCCGCGCGTCCCGTGCTCTTCCACTGCACCACGGGCAAGGACCGTGCGGGCTGGGGGGCGGCCCTCCTGCTGCTTCTGCTCGGCGCCTCGCGGGACGCGGTGCGGGCTGAGTTCCTCGCGGTGAACCCGGTGATGCGGGTCGCCTTCCGGCCCTCCGTGCAGAGCTACCTCGACGCGGGCGGCGACCCGGAGATCGCCTCCGCGATCATCGAGGTGCGCCCCAGGTACCTGGACACGGCGCTGGATGCCATGGACGAACGCTGGGGAGGCATCGACGGTTATGCCCGCGAGGGGCTGCGCCTCCCCGAAGCCGCCTTGCAGAGGCTCCGCGGCGACCTCGTGGTGTCTGCCCGGTGATCTGAGCCGGAGACTCCGCTCGGCTCGCTGCCCACTCCGGTCACCCTGTTCTCCTGCTCACCGCATGCCCTCTGCCGCCGGTGCGTGTGCGCCGGCGGCAGAAGGCATGCCTGTGGGGAGACGAGGTGCGGGGTCATGCGTGAAGCGTCCGCCCGGCGGCGGGCACTGCGCCCCTCACACGTTCAGCAGCCGTTCGGTGAGGTCGCGGTAGTGCTGGAGAGCGACCCGCAACTCCTCGGTCCGCGTGCCGGGATCGGCGTCCTGTCCGGCCGCGCCGAGTGTGTGCCGGTACTCCCTGAGTGACTCCGTGAGGCCGTCGACCACGCTGTCGAACGTGCGCGCGGCCTCCTCGACAGCCCGGGCGGGGTTCTCGACGAACTCGCTCACCGCGTGCTGGATCCGCTCGGAGTGCCGGTCGTGGTCGCCGTCCGGGAACAGGGGGCGTTTGGCGCCGGGCGTGCTGTCCCCGGTGAGCGGCGGGCGACCGGGGCGGGCGGACGGTTCAGCCGGCGGGCCTTCGCCGGGCGGGGTGGCCGCGGCGGCGGCCCGCGTGTGCGGCTCACCGGACAGGAGGTCATCCGGCTTCCGTGCGGTACCCGTCGTTACGGGACTCGCGAATCCGGCGTCCGTCGCGCGGGTCCCCGTTGTGCCGGTGTCCGCCGCAGGGGTGTCCGCCGTGCCGGGGTCCGCCGCACGGCCGGACGCACCGGCGCGGGTCTTCTCGGTCGCGTCAGGGGCCTCGGTGGGAACAGGAGGTATGGATCCGGTGTCGTGTGTCATGCCGTGCCACTCCCTTCCGCGTGCTGCGACTGCCGGTGAGCCGGCCGGTCCGTGCCGTTCGGGACGAGCGCGTCGAACAGCCCCCGGGCCTCCAGCAGCGCCTCTCGCATGTCCTCGGTGCCGCCTTCGCCGCTTTTTGCGGCGTGCACCCGGCGATAGCCGTTGACGTGCTCGGCATGGTGGACGGAGAGCGCGGCGCTCTGCTCGCCGAAGTCCCGGCCGTCGGGGAAGCCGAGGTCGCGGGCCAGTTCGGCCAGCAGACCGTCCGCCTCGGTGACCGCCTGCTGAGGAGCGTCGACGAAGCTGCTCTCGATCCGCGTCCAGCGGGCCGCGTACTGTGCGCGCGCCTCGGATGTCAGCGGACGCTTCTGCAGGGAGCGGTGCCGCTTCAGACGTTCGTGCAGCTCACGCCCGGCGGCCTTCGTGTCGCCCCCGTGCTGTGCGACGGTCCGGTCGTACTCGGGTCCGAAGCGGCGCCGCAGGCCGTGCCCGCCTGTCTGCCGTGCGCGGAGGAGGGCCGGAGCGCAGGCTGCCACGAGGACGGCCGCGACAATGATCATTACGGTCGTCATCGCTACCACCCCCGCCGGTTCTCGGTCCGCATGTCGCTGTGTTCCACTCTCACCATCCCTTTCCGGATCGTGTCCCCGGGCCCTTTCGGCCGGGCGTGACCCTCGTGTACCCCGCCGCCCGCGTTCAAGGCGCGGGGCCGGCCCCGGCTGTGTCCGGCGGGCTCCGCCCGCTGCTGGACGGCGTCTGGGTAGGGTGGTCGGGCAGCCGCATCACACGCATTCCCGAGAGGGGCATCACGGTGACCGAGCGCAAACCCGCAGGCGTCAGCTTCGAGTCATGGGTCGACAAGCAGATCCGGGAATCCGAGCAGCGCGGTGACTTCGCCCAGCTGCCGGGCTTCGGCAAGCCGCTCGAAGGGCTCGACCGCCCGTACGACGAGGCGTGGTGGATCAAGGCGAAGATGCAGCGGGAGGGCATTTCCGTGCTTCCGCCCTCGCTGGCCCTGCGCAAGGAGGCGGAGGACACCCTCGCGGCCGTGCCCGGGACACGGACCGAGGCCGAGGTGCGACGGGCGCTGACCGAGGTGAACGAGAAGATCGCCGAGGCCGTCAGACGACCGCCGCAGGGACCGCCACTCAATCTGAAGCCGTTCGACGTCGAGGCCGTGGTCGAGGAATGGCGCGCGGTCCGCCGCTCCCGCTGAGGCGTCCGGGGCGCACTGTCCCGCCCCGGGTGCGTAATACTCGCGGTATGAGATCAGGTATTACGTCGCGCGCTCGCCGGGCTCTGGGCGAAGAGGTGGGGATCAGGCGGGCCGATGCCCGGGACGCGAAGCGTCTGACCCGGCTGGTCCGGACCTCCCGCGCCTACGAGGGCCCGTATGCCCCCATGGTCGCCGGATACCGGGTGGGCCATGACTACGTCGAGACGCACCGTGTCTTCGCCGCCGTGGGTGCGACCACCCATCGGCTGCTGGGTTTCTACGCCCTGATCCTCGACCCGCCCGAACTCGATCTCATGTTCGTCGCCGACGATGCGCAGGGCATGGGCATCGGGCGTCTGCTCATCGGTCATCTGAAGGACGCGGCGTACGAAGCCGGACTCACCGAGGTGCGCATCGTGTCGCATCCGCCGGCCGAGGGTTTCTACCGGAGTGTGGGAGCCCGGCGGACCGGCACGGTGAGGGCCGCGCCCCCGGCGGTGATGTGGGACCGTCCCGAACTGCTGCTGCCGGCCGTCTGAGACCGGGGGCGGCGGTCGCGGCGCGCGTCCCGCCTGCCGGACGGCTCCGGCCCGCCCGGAGGTCTACCGTGTGGGAACGGGGTACCCACAGGCGCTGCGCGTACCGGACGGAGGTCCACGGTGAGCCCACCCGAGGAGGAGCAGGGCGAGGGCCGAGGCCGGGGGCGCCGGGAAACGCCGGAGGAGCGGGCCGACCGGCGGTGGACCGACCTGCTCCAGGAACTGCGTGTGGCCCAGACCGGCGTGCAGGTCCTCTTCGGCTTTCTCCTCGCCGTCGTCTTCCAGCCGCGCTTCGTGGATCTCTCCGGCACCGACCGCACGATCTATGTGGTCACGGTGATGCTCGGTTCCGCCACAGCCGGTGCGCTCATCGGGCCGGTGTCGTACCACCGGCTGCTCACCGGGCGGCGGCTGAAGCCCCAGACGGTCACCTGGGCGTCACGCCTGACTGTGATCGGGCTGATCCTGCTGTTCTGCACGATGTGCTCGGCGCTTCTGCTGATTCTGCGCGTGGCCCTGCACAACGCGCTGGCCCTCTGGCTGGTCGGCGGGATGGCGCTGTGGTTCCTGATCTGCTGGTTCGTCTTCCCGGCCTGGGCGCTGGCCCGGTCGCACGGGCGCCGGGGACTATGACGGCGTTCCGGGGTCAGGGTGTGCCGGCGGCACCGGTCCTGTGAGCGTCGGTGAGGGTGAAGAGCCCGCCGTCCGGATCGACCAGCGTCGCCTCGTGTCCCTCGGGCCGGGAGAACTCCTCGACCAGGGAACCGCCATACTCCTGCGCCGAAGCGATGGCGGCCCTGACGTCGTCCACCGGGAAATTGACCTGCCAGTGCGGACGGACCAGCGGGTCGGGGGCCGCCTCGACCGCACCCGAGCTGATGCGGGCCAGCTGGCGTCCACCGCACCGCACGATCACCTCGTCCTTGGCGTACTCCACCTCGCAGGAGCCGGGCAGGCCGCTGGCCCAGTCCAGCACTTCGCCGTAGAAGATCGCGGCGTCGAAGGCGCTCCGTGTGCGCAGCCGCAGCCAGGCATGCGCATGGCCGTCCGGGGCGGGCGGCGAGGTCGCGGGGGCGGTCCGCTCCCAGATGCCGAACCCCGCACCGTCCCGGTCTGCGGCCAGCGCGCCGCGCCCCTTGCCGAGGGTCAGCGGGCCCACCGCCACGGTGCCGCTGCGCTCCCGGATCCGGGCGGCGGTCACATCCGCGTCCTGGACGGCGAAGTACGGCGTCCACGCCACGGCGACGCTGAAGGTGGTCGCGACCGCTCCGATTCCGGCGACGGGTACGTCTCCGCGACGGGCGACCGAGAACTCCTGGCCGAGCTTGCCCGGCCGGAACGTCCAGCCCATCACCGCGGCGTAGAACTCCTGGGCGGACTCCAGATTCCGGGTCATCAGGTTGACCCAGCACGGTGCCGCCGCCCCGGTCAGCGGTGCGGGCGTGGATTCCGTGCCAGGGATGCTTCCCGTCATGGTCCTACTGCCTTCATGGGGAGTGCGGCAGGTGTGTGCCGGTGGCCTTCGGGCCTTCACCAGCCTTACCGCGGGTGGGAACTCCCGCAACACACGGTCCGCCACCGGGACGGCCGGACGGTCGGACGGCGCGACGAAGCGGTGTTCCGGGACGGGGTGGATGCCGTCCCGGAACACCGGGGGAGGGGCGAGTGCGCTCAGTCGCGCTGCTCGTCGTTGTCCCGGTGGATGGTCTCGCTCCCGTGGTCGCCGAGCTCGTAGGGCGAGAGGCCCCGGCCGTCGGCGGGGAAGGCGTCGTCCCCGTGGACGTCGCGCTCCTCGACATGGGTGCGGTGGTCCGGTGTCACCGGCTGCTCCTCGGGCCGGGGCGGCGGCAGTTCCTCGGCGCGCCGCCGCCTGCCCAGCCAGACGGCACCGATCAGCACGGCCACCAGGATCACGCCGACCACGCCCAGCACCGCTCCGGTCGCGCCCCGTCCGTCCGCGAGGGTGACTGCCAGGGAATTCAGGGCTCCATCCGATACGTCCATGCTTGCCGGATACCCCGGGGCGAGGCTGTCACTCGACTCTGGCGTCGATTTTCATGTTTTAAGTGGATATGGCTACCGAAATGTTTGGAATGGTGGGGTGCCCGTGTCGCAGGCCTCCGCCCGAGGAGCGAGCCTGGAGGTGACCCCTTGGGAAGGAACCGCGGTGAACAGCACACAGGACAAGCAGCAGGCCGAGGGAAGCCGTGAGGGCCGTGAGGTGTCGGTCGTCGTCAGCGGGTGCGAGAAGGGGGACGCGGGCACGGTCTTCGACGTGCTGAGGGCCGCTTTCGTCACCGACCGGGCCTCCGTCGACGTACCGCAGGACGTCACCGGCAAGCGGCCCACGGCATGGGTCGTGACCGTCGACGTCACCGAGGCCCGGGTGGTGTCCGGGCCCGTGCGGCTCGGTGCGCCCGTCACCGCCGACGTGCAGGGCGGCTACTGGGCGGTCGACCGGCTCCGGCAGAGCCTGACGGGCGCCTTCGCCGTACAGGTCGTGGGCACCGTCTCCGGAGACCAGGAGGAGGAGGTCCGGCTCAGGCTGACGAACAAGTAGGCCGGATGCTCCGCCTGCCAGGGTTCATGGCGCCGAGTCGCCGTCCGACTGGTAGAAAGCAGGCATAACGACCTCTCTCGAAAGGTGCCGTCACGTGGACCCGACCAGCCGGGGGAGGGGCGGCGAGGGAGAGCAGGAGACGGCCGGCCACTTATCCGTCCTCACACTGACCATCAACGGAACCGAGCACACGCTGACGCTCGACCACCGCACCACGGTCCTGGACACCCTGCGCACGCACCTGGGTCTGACCGGGGCGAAGAAGGGCTGCGACCACGGCCAGTGCGGAGCCTGCACCGTGCTCGTCGACGGCCGGCGAGCCAACAGCTGCCTCCTTCTGGCCGTCGCCCGGGACGGAGCCCGGATCACCACGATCGAGGGGCTGGCCGACGGTGACCGGCCGCACCCGCTCCAGGAGGCCTTCCTGGAGCGCGACGCGCTCCAGTGCGGACACTGCACACCCGGCCAGATCTGCTCGGGCGTCGGGGTTCTGGGCGAGGCGCGCGACGGCTTCCCGTCCCACGCCACCGCGCACACCGCTCCCGTCACCGCCCCGGTGCCGCTCGACGCCGCCGAGATCCGTGAACGGATGAGCGGCAACCTGTGCCGGTGCGGCGCCTACCCCCGTATCGTCGAGGCGATCGCAGACGTGGCGCCGTGAAACCCTTCGCGTATCTGCGCGCGGCATCGGTGGCCGAGGCTGTCCGGGAGAGCGCCGCGCATCCAGGAGCCCGGTTTCTGGGAGGCGGCACCAATCTGGTCGACCTGATGAAGCTCGGTGTCGAGAGCCCCGGCCTGCTCATCGACGTCAGCCGGCTGCCGCTGGACCGGGTGACCGGCACCGACGACGGGGGACTGCGCATCGGGGCCACCGTCCGCAACAGCGATCTGGCCGCCCACCCCACTGTGCGTACGCGATACCCCGCGCTCTCCCAGGCACTGCTGGCCGGCGCCTCCGGGCAGTTGCGGAACACCGCCACCACCGCGGGAAACCTGCTCCAGCGCACCCGCTGTCCGTACTTCCAGGACACCTCGAAGCCCTGCAACAAGCGAGAACCCGGCAGCGGCTGCCCGGCCCGGCAGGGCGTCCACCGCGACCTTGCGGTCATCGGTCACTCCTCCGACTGCGTGGCCACCCATCCCTCGGACATGGCCGTGGCGCTCGCCGCCCTCGACGCCGTCGTCCTCCTGCGCGGACCGGACGGCGAACGCACCGTGGCCGTCACCGACTTCCACCGGCTGCCCGGGGACGACCCGAGCACGGACACCGTGATCCGGCCGCACGAGATGATCACCGACGTGATCCTGCCGCCGCTCCCCGACGGCACGGTCTGCCTCTACCGCAAAGCCCGCGACCGCGCCTCGTTCGCGTTCGCCCTTGCCTCCGTGGCGGCCGTTCTGCGTGTGCGCGACGGGCGGATCGAGCACGCCGCGCTGGCGTTCGGCGGACTCGCCCACCGGCCGTGGCGCGCCCGGACCGCCGAGGAGGCGCTGCGCGGCGCACCCGCGGACGACGCCGTGTACCTGGGCGCGGTGAACGCCGAACTGGCAGCGGCCCGGCCGCTGCGCGACAACGCGTTCAAGGTGACACTGGCCCGCAACCTGGCCGTCGACGCCCTGTCCGCACTCGCTGTCCGGCCCTGACCGCGCCTGCCGGTGAGATCGCCTGCGACCGAGAACGCCCGCCCCTGCGGGCGCCCCGCCGCCGCGTACGTCCCGTGAGGTCGGCTCCCGCCGGCGAAGAAGGCACCCGCCCGAAGACGGCGCCCCGCCCCCGAAGGGCCGAGGACCCCGCCATGAGCCACGCCCCCCAGCCGCTGGGCGCCCCCGTCGTCCGCCGTGAGGGCCGGGACAAGGTGACCGGTGCCGCGCGCTACGCCGCCGAGCGCGGCCTGCCCGGCTGCCTGTACGCCTGGCCCGTGCCCGCCACCGTGCCCCGTGGCAGGGTCACCGCGATCCGGACCGCCGGCGCGCTCGCCCTCCCGGGTGTCCGCGCCGTCCTCACCCACGAGAACGCCCCGCGGACCGGGGAGCCGGACGGCCCGATCCTCGCCGTCCTCCAGAACGGCCTCGTGCCGCACCGGGGCTGGCAGATCGCCCTTGTGGTGGCCGACACCCTCGAAGCCGCGCGGGCAGGCGCCGGGGCGCTGGACATCACCTACGGGACAGCCGCCCACGACGCCGTCCTCACCGAGGACCACGCCGGCCTGTACACGCCCCGGACGGCCAACGGCGGATACCCGGCCGTCCGCGAACGCGGCGACTTCGACCGCGCCTTCGCCGTCGCACCCGTACAGGTGGACGCCACGTACACGACCGGGCCGCTGCACAACCACCCCATGGAGCCGCACGCCACGACCGCCCACTGGTCGGCGGACGGACACCTCACCCTGTACGACTCCAGCCAGGGCGCCACCAAGGTGCGCGACAGCCTGGCCACCGTGTTCGGACTCCGGCCGGACCAGGTGACCGTCGTCTCGCGGCACGTCGGAGGCGGTTTCGGCAGCAAGGGCACGCCGCGCCCCCAGGCCGTGCTCGCCGCCATGGCCGCGCTCCGCACCGGCCGCCCCGTGGAACTCGCCATGCCCCGGCGCCACATGGCTGCCGTCGTCGGACACCGGGCACCCACCGTGCACCGCGTCCGGCTCGGCGCCGAGAACGACGGGACCCTCACCTCGGTGGCCCACGAGGTCATCACCCACACCTCCACGGTCAAGGAGTTCGTGGAGCAGGCGGCCGTGCCGGCGCGTGTGATGTACGGATCCGCGCACAGCCGGACCAGCCACCGGGTCACCGCGCTCGACGTCCCGAGCCCGTCGTGGATGCGCGCCCCGGGTGAGGCTCCCGGCATGTACGCCCTCGAATCAGCCGTCGACGAACTGGCCTCGGCCCTCGGGCTGGACCCGGTCGAACTGCGGCTGCGCAACGACCCGGCCGCCGAGCCGGACTCCGCCAAACCCTTCAGCAGCCGCAATCTGGCCGCGTGTCTGCGCGACGGTGCGGCACGCTTCGGCTGGAGCGGCCGCGACCCGCGCCCGGGTGTCCGGCGGGACGGCCCTCTGCTGCTCGGTACGGGCGTCGCCGCCGCCACGTACCCCGTCTACGTCGGCGCCTCCCACGCCTCGGCGCACGCCGCGCCCGACGGCTCGTACCGCATCGCCGTCGACGCCACCGACATCGGCACCGGCGCACGGACCGTACTCGCCCAGATCGCCGCGCGCGTACTGGAGACACCGGTGGAGAACGTGACCGTCGACATCGGCGACAGCGATCTGCCGGACGCCCCGCTGGCCGGCGGCTCCTCGGGCACCGCTTCCTGGGGCTGGTCCGTGCACAAGGCGGCGGCGGCCCTCGTGGAGCGGCTCCGCGCGGTATCGGGACCGCTGCCCGCCGGGGGAGTGACGGTGACCGCCGACACCACCGAGGAGACGGCCGGGGAATCCCCCTACGCACGGCACGCGTTCGGGGCCCACTTCGCGGAGGTCGCCGTCGATTCCCGGACCGGTGAGGCACGGGTCCGCAGAATGCTCGGGGTCTTCGCCGCAGGGCACATCCTCAACGCGCGCACCGCGCGGTCCCAGCTCATCGGCGGCATGACGATGGGGCTCGGTATGGCGCTGACCGAGGGCAGCACCGTCGACCCGGCCTTCGGCGACTTCACCGGGAGCGACCTCGCTTCGTACCACGTGCCGGCCTGTGCCGATGTGACCGGCCTGGAGGCCCACTGGATCGACGAGGACGACCCGCATCTCAACCCCATGGGCAGCAAGGGCATCGGGGAGATCGGCATCGTCGGCGCGGCCGCGGCGATCGGTAACGCCGTCCATCACGCCACCGGTGTCAGGCTGCGCACCCTTCCCCTCACCCCGGACCGGCTGCTGGCTGCACTGTGCTGAGGGGGACGGCCGGCTCCCCCACGCATCAGGGCCGGTCACCGGGGCGCACGGCCTGATGTGTTGCGCGAACGGCCCTGCGGCCTCACTCTGAGGAGTGACCCAGAAGTGACATCTGCTCACTCTTCGTATTCGGGGGTCGTTGGTTCAACGGGGCGAAATGTGTGGGCCTCGATGTGAGGAGCCTCGACGATGACCGTTCCACTCGACCGGCACTATCTGGTCGAATTCCAGGTATCGGCAGAGCGTGTGTCCCAGCTGCGACGGATCGTCGCCGCACACCTCCGCCACTGGAGCCTCGAACTCCACGTCCGGCCCGTGTGCCGTGCCGTGGAAGAGCTGCTGACCAACGTTCAGCGGCACGTCGGCGACGACAACACCTGTGTCCTCGAACTCCGCTGGTCCGGACGGCACCTCACGGTCTCCCTCGCCGACAACGGTTCCGACATGCCGCGCCTGCTCAAGGAGGGCGGCGGCCTCAGCCGGGTCATGGCCCTCAGCGACAGCTGGGGCACCTGCCGGACCGCCGAGGGCAAGGTCGTGTGGTTCACCCGCTACGCGCAGGAGCCGCAGCTCGTCGAGTTGGTGACGCCGCCGCCGCTGCCCGGTGTCCGCGAGTTCCGCCTTCCGCCGGCCGTGGTCACGGACCACCCCGCGCCGGCCCCGGTCCGGACCGAGGCCCCCGCCCTCGTCTGAGGCGCGCGGCACCGAGCTGCCCCCGTACCCGTACCCCCACCGCCCCCCCCGGCGCGGATCGCATGCCCCGGGCATGCATGGTCCGCGCCGGACGGGTATGCGGACGGCGGCGGCCCGCGTTGCGCCGATGTCCGCGGCGCGGCACGGTCGAGATACCGAGGCAAGGAGGCCACAGTCATGCCCATCGCTACGGTCAACCCGGCGAACGGCGAGACCCTCAGGACGTTCGAACCACAGGGGCCGGACGAGATCGAACGGCGGCTCGCGGCGGCGGACACCGCCTTCCGGGAGTACCGCACCACCGGATTCGGTGAGCGGTCCCGGCTGCTGAACCGGGCCGCCGACCTCCTGGACGAGGACCAGCAGGACATCGCGCGCACCATGACCCTGGAGATGGGTAAACCCCTGAAGGCGTCCCGGGCCGAGGCGGCGAAATGCGCCAAGGCGATGCGCTGGTACGCGGCCCACGCCGAGGAACTGCTCGGCGACGAGCACCCGTCGCCCGCCGATGTCGAGGACTCCGGTGCGTCCCGCGCCTACGTCCACTACCGGCCGCTGGGCACCGTACTCGCCGTGATGCCCTGGAACTTCCCCCTCTGGCAGGTCGTGCGGTTCGCGGCCCCCGCGCTCATGGCCGGCAACACCGGGCTGCTCAAGCACGCGTCGAACGTGCCGCAGACCGCGCTCTACCTGGGCGACCTGTTCCACCGGGCCGGATTTCCGGCCGGCTGCTTCCAGACGCTCCTGGTGGGCTCCGGAGCCGTCGAGGCGATTCTGCGCGACCGCCGGGTGGCCGCGGCCACCCTGACCGGCAGCGAACCGGCCGGCCGCGCCGTCGCGGCCGTCGCGGGCGACGAGGTCAAGCACACCGTCCTGGAACTCGGCGGCAGCGATCCCTACCTCGTGCTGCCCTCGGCCGACGTCGCCAAGGCGGCCCGCACCGCCGTCACCGCCCGGGTCCAGAACAACGGGCAGTCCTGCATCGCCGCCAAGAGGTTCATCGTCCACACGGAGGTGTACGAGGAGTTCGCCGAACGCTTCACCGTGGGGATGCGCGACCTGACCGTCGGCGACCCTCTGGAGGAAGCCACCGACGTCGGCCCGCTCGCCAGCGAACAGGGGCGTACCGATCTTGAGGAGCTGGTCGACGACGCCGTACGGCAGGGTGCGGCCCCCCTGTGCGGCGGCGGCCGGCCCGAAGGCCTGGCCGGAGGACTGGAACGGGGCTGGTTCTACGCCCCCACCGTCCTCTCCGGGATCACCCCCGCCATGCGCATCCACCACGAGGAGACCTTCGGCCCCGTCGCCACCCTCTACCGGGCCGACAGCCTCGACGAGGCCCTGGCGCTGGCCAACGACACACCCTTCGGGCTCAGTTCGAACGTCTGGACCCGCGACGCCGAGGAGAGCCGCCGCTGCGTCCGCGATCTGGAGGCGGGCGGCGTGTTCTTCAACGGCATGACGGCCTCGCACCCCGCGCTGCCGTTCGGCGGGGTGAAGCGCTCCGGATACGGACGTGAGCTCGCCGGTCACGGCATCCGTGAGTTCTGCAACGCCACCACCGTCTGGTACGGCCCCGAGCCGAAGTAGCCGGCCCACCGCACACGCCCGCAGAGAGGTGACCATGAGCGACGTCCCGCCGTCCTCATCGACGACCGGCCCGACCGACGAAGAGATCGCCGCGCTCGACGCGCACTGGCGGGCCGCCAACTACCTGGCCGTCGGCCAGATCTATCTGATGGCCAATCCACTGCTGACCCGCCCCCTGGTCCCCGAGGACATCAAACCCCGGCTCCTCGGTCACTGGGGCACCTCACCGGGGCTCAACCTCGTGTACACCCACCTCAACCGCGTCATCGCCTCGCGCGGCACCGACGCGCTGTGCGTCTGGGGTCCCGGGCACGGCGGCCCCGCCGTCCTCGCCAACGCGTGGCTGGAGGGCAGTTACTCGCAGATGTACCCCGACGTCAGCAGGGACGAGGCGGGCATGGAGCTGCTGTTCAGGCAGTTCTCCTTCCCCGGCGGGGTGCCCAGCCACGTCGCGCCGGAGACCCCCGGATCCATCCACGAGGGCGGCGAACTCGGCTACGCCCTCGCCCATGCCTACGGTGCCGCACTCGACCACCCGGACCTGCTGGTCACCTGCGTCATCGGCGACGGCGAGGCGGAGACCGGACCGCTCGCCGGCTCCTGGCACGCCAACAAGTTCCTCGATCCCGTCCACGACGGGGCCGTCCTTCCGGTCCTCCACCTCAACGGCTACAAGATCGCCAACCCGACCGTGCTCGCCCGCCTCCCGGAGACGGAACTCGACGCCCTGCTGCGGGGGTACGGACATGATCCGCTGTACGTGGCGGGGGACGACCCCCTCACCGTGCACCGGGCGATGGCCGCCGCGATGGACAGCGCCGTCGACCGGATCCGCGAGCTCCAGGACGCCGCCAGGGCCGGCGGCGACACCGGGCGCCCGCACTGGCCGATGATCGTGCTCCGTACCCCGAAGGGCTGGACCGGACCCGACGAGGTCGACGGAGTGCCCGTCGAGGGCACCTGGCGTGCCCACCAGGTACCGCTGCCCGGGGTCCGCGACAATCCCGGGCACCTGCGGCAGCTGGAGCGGTGGCTGCGCTCCTACCGGCCGGAAGAGCTCTTCGACGCCGGCGGACGTCCCACGGCCCAGGTCCTCGCATGTGTGCCCGAGGGAGCGGCACGCCTCGGCGCCACTCCGTACGCCAACGGCGGTCTGCTCCTGCGCGACCTGCCGGTGCCGCCCCTCGACGAGCACGCCGTCCAGGTGGACAGGCCCGGAACCGTTCTCCATGAACCGACCAGGGTCCTCGGCGGGCTGCTGGAGGCCGTCATGAAAGCCACCGCCGACCGGCGGGACTTCCGGGTCGTCGGCCCCGACGAGACGGCGTCGAACCGCCTCGACGCCCTCTACGGAGCCACCGGAAAGGCCTGGCAGGCCGGCACACTCCCGACCGACGAGCACCTGGCCCGTGACGGCCGTGTCATGGAAGTCCTCTCGGAGCACCTCTGCCAGGGCTGGCTCGAGGGCTATCTGCTCACCGGCCGACACGGACTCTTCTCCTGCTACGAGGCGTTCGCCCACATCGTCGACTCGATGGTCAACCAGCACATCAAGTGGCTGCGGACCTCCAGGCGGCTGCCCTGGCGCCGCCCCATCGCCTCCCTCAACTACCTGCTCACCTCCCACGTCTGGCGCCAGGACCACAACGGCTTCTCGCACCAGGACCCGGGCTTCGTCGACCACATCCTGAACAAGAGCCCCGAGGTCGTCCGTGTCTATCTGCCCCCGGACGCGAACACCCTGCTCTCCGTGGCCGACCACGCGCTGCGCAGCCGGGACTACGTGAACGTGATCGTGGCCGGCAAGCAGCCCGGCTTCGACTGGCTCACGCTCGACCGGGCCCGTGCCCACTGCGCACGCGGTGCGGGCGTCTGGGAGTGGGCGGGTACCGAGGACGGCAGCCGCGAACCCGATGTCGTGCTCGCCTGCGCAGGGGATGTGCCCACCCTGGAGACCCTGGCGGCCGCCGGTCTGCTGCGGCGTCATCTGCCGGAACTGTCGGTGCGGGTGGTGAACGTGGTCGACATGGCCCGGCTCATGCCCCACGCCGAGCATCCGCACGGGATGCCGGACTCCGAGTACGACGCCCTCTTCACCCGCGACAAGCCGGTGATCTTCGCCTACCACGGCTATCCCTGGCTGATCCACCGGCTGGCCTACCGCCGTGCCGGACACGCCCAGCTGCACGTCAGGGGATACAAGGAGGAAGGCACGACCACCACGCCCTTCGACATGGTGGTCCGCAACGACCTCGACCGCTACCGCCTCGTCATGGACGTCATCGACCGCGTCCCGGGCCTGGGGGTCCGTGCGGTGGCGGTGCGCCAGGAGATGGCAGACACCCGTCAGCGCCACCACGACTGGATCCGCGCCCACGGCACGGACCTGCCGGAGGTGGCCGACTGGACCTGGGAGGGGTGAGGCGCGGCGGCGCTGCCGGACAGGCCCGGACGGGGAATCCCGTCCGGGCCTGTCCGGCAGCAGGGCTCAGCGGCCGACCGCGCGGGCCAGCTCGGCCTTCGTCATCGAAGAACGTCCCTTGACGTTCTTGTGCTTCGCCTCTTCGTAGAGCTGGTCACGGGTGGGGCCCCGGGCGCCGCTGTGCGAACGCAGTCCACCGCGCCGCGAGGACGAGATGTCCTCGGTCGACGTACGGCTCGCGGTCCGCGACTCACCGGCACGGGCCCGCTGCTTGTTGACCGTCCGGGCGGCGATCTCCTCGGCCCGGTCCTCGCCGACGCCGCGCTCCTGGGCGCTCTCCTTGATGTGCTCGTACTGCCGTTCCCGCTTCGGATTCGATCCGCGTGGCATGATGCGTTCTCCTCTCGGGGGCTTCGGCCCGGGACTCCTCCAGTGTGACAAAGGAGGCCGGGCCGGAGCCATCCGGTCAGTAGCGCAGCGCCGCCGCGATCCGGCCGTGCTCCTTGAGCGAGTCGTCGGCGACGAAGACCACGTCGGCGCCGCTGTCCAGCGCCGCCTCGACCAGCTCGTCGACGATGTCCTCGCGGACCTTCTCGTCGGCCGGGCCGGGCTCACCGCTCACCGGCACCAGGTGCTCCTGGTCGACCCGGACCGTCTGCTGGAAGTGCTCCTCCACCGCCACCAGGCCGGCGCGGCCCTCCCGTACGGCGGCCCACACCTCGTCGAGGCCGCCGGCGAAGGCACGCCGCCCGCGGGCCTCGTCCAGCTTGCCGTCGATCTCCGCGGCGAACCGCTTCTGCCGGGCCTCCAGCGCGGGCCGCAGTTCGGTCAGCAGACTGCTGGGCGAGGTGTCCGCGGGTGCGCCCTTCGTGACGCGGCCGGCCGCGTCCTTGGCGGCCTCGCCGACCTCGTCGAGCAGGGCGAGCGCGGGGGCGAGGCCGACCAGGTAGAGCGGGCGCGGATCGGTGGCCAGTACACCGCGCAGCTTCTCGTCCACCGTGCGCAGGAACTGCCGGGTCTCCTCGTCGCTGAAGGTGCTCGGGGTGTCGCCGATCCGCTCCTCGCGCTGCGGGTTGGGAGCCTCGCGCGGGGCGGTCAGCGGGAAACCGCCGATGTGCTCCTCGTGCGCCGCGTCCGAGGTGCCGCTGAACAGGGTGGCGTGGTCGGCCGATACGGTGAGCGCCCAGAACGGCCGGGCCTGCGCCTTCGCGGCGACCAGGTTCCGGGTCAGATAGCTGTCGCTGAGCACCACCCGTTCGGGTGCGGTGCGAGGAAGCTGCCAGATCTGGTACTCGTCCGCTGTCGCGAGGAGCACCAGGGAGTCCAGCGCGCGGCGCGGATCGATCTCGTCGACCGCCCGGTCGAGCTGCTTCCTGATCTCGGCGCCCACCTCGCGGGTGACCCCGGGATCGGCGTCGAGCCGGTTGCCGGCCTCGGCCACCAGGTTGCGCAGCCGCACGGCGTCCTGGGCATTGTCCGGTGCGCGGCGGTGGGTCGGCATGGTCAGGGACAGAGCCGGATAGGGCTTGGCCGCGCGGAGCTCTTGCAGCAGAGCGGCGGTCAGGGCGTCCGTATCCATCAGTTCCCTCCCGGGGACTTGTGCGCACTGCGGTGCGAAGCGGGTGATTCGTCGAGTCAATTCATACCTTTTGATACTAATATGGGCGAGTTGGTCATTCCGGGTACGGGAGGTATGCGCGATGTCCACGCTCACCGTGTGGAAATGCCGGTCGGCCGAAGGCCCGGAGGACGTGCCGGCCGAAGGTGCGGAGGGCGTGGAGACGGCATCTTCGGCGAGGACGCGGCATGACCACCGGGGAGCCGGCGCCCCGGCCGGTTTCCACCTCGCCCGCCCCACTTCCCTTCGTACGTCCGAGCAGACGGAGCGTCCGTGAACCAGACCAGCCCCGTGCGGCGCGCCCTCGGCGCCCGCGCAGCCCGCAGCCTGACCCCCGCCGTGCTCGCCGCGGTGATCATCGTCGGCACCGCCGCCTGTGACAGCTCCGACAGCTCGTCGCAGGGCACGGCCCGAAGCACCCGTACGGTGTCCGCGGAGCCGGCGTCCCCTTCGGCCACCGAGAGCCCGCGCACCCAGGAGGACTTCGCGGCTTCGGTCTCCGCCGATGTGGAACGTAACCGGCAGAAGGCCGTCGCGGCACTGAAGGGTGTTGAGGGGAAGGGCGATGCCGTCGAGGACGTCTCCGTCAAGGGGCTCCCCGTCGCGGCGTCGGAGAAGTTCCGCAGCGCCCTCGTGCAGGTGACCAACCGCAGTGGCGAGGCCGCCTTCTACGCGGTGCGGGTGGAGTTCGTGGACGCCTCCGGCACGGTGCTCGACTCCGTGGTGCTCGGCTTCGCGGACGTTCCGCCGAACCGGACGGTCAGCCAGCACGCCAACAGCCGTGAAGCCGCGGGCGTCAAGTCGTTCCCCCGGATCGCCCAGGCCGAGCGCGGCTGACGGGCGGGAGCGCGGTGCGCGTCGCCACCGGTGCGGTCACGGACGCGCTGCGAGAGCTGCACGCCAGGTATGCCGCTGTCGACGAGGGGGAACTGGCGGACTACATCCCGCAGTTGTCGCTCGCCGACCCGGGCGCCTTCGGGCTGGCCCTGATCAGCATGGACGGCCACCGGTACAGCACGGGCGACGCCGAGGTGCCGTTCACCGTCCAGTCCGTGTCGAAGCCGTTCGTCTATGCCCTGGCCCTGTCCCTTCTCGGCCTCGACGAGGTGTCCCGCTGGGTGAACGCCGAGCCCAGCGGCGAGGCGTTCAACGCCATCAGCCTGGAACGCGGCACCGGACGTCCGGCCAACGCCATGGTCAACGCGGGAGCCATCGTCACCACCGCGCTCATCCCCGACACCCCCGTCGCGCCGAGGTTCGGACGCATCCTCGACTGCCTCGGCCGGTTCGCCGGACGGAGGCTCGATGTGGACGAGGAGGTGTACGCCTCCGAGGCGGCCACCGGCGACCGCAACCGCGCCCTCGCCTACCTCGTCCGGTCCACCGGCCCCCTGCCCATGGACCCGGTGGCGGCGGTGGAGACGTACTTCCGCCAGTGCGCGGTACGCGTCACGGCTCTGGATCTCGCCGCGATGGCGGCGACCCTGGCGCACGGCGGCGTCAATCCGCTCACCGGGGACACGGTGGTCTCGGAGGCCGTCGCCGCCCAGGTGCTCGCCGTGATGGCGACCTGCGGCATGTACGACACTTCCGGCGACTGGCTGCTCAGAGTGGGGCTGCCGGCCAAGAGCGGAGTGTCCGGCGGCCTGATCGCCGCCGGACCCGCACGGTTCGGACTGGCGGCGTACAGCCCGCTGCTCGACGCCACCGGCACCTCCGTGCGGGGACGCCGGGCGATCGGGACGCTCTCGGAGCGGCTCGGCCTGCACCTCATGTACAACCCGGCGCTCGCGGGCTCCACCGTCACGCTGGCCACCACCGCGGACGGCCTGCCCGCCGCGCCGAAGGGGGAACGGGAGCGCGTCCGCCGTGAACGGGTGGCGGTCGCCGCGGCCCAGGGCGCTCTGGACTTCACCGCGGCGGAGCGGGTGCTGTACGCCCTCGACGAGGCGGGGACCGGCCGGACCGGGGCCGTGGTGCTCGATCTGGTGCGGGTGACGGGCATCGACGCCGTGGCCAGAGCGATGCTGCGCAGCGGACTGGCCCGGCTCGCCGGTGTGGGCAGGCACACCGCTGTGGCCGACCCGGACGGCCGCCTCCGGGAGCCGGGCGACGAGGCCTGGATCCCACGCAGTTTCGACTCCCGGGAGGAGGCCGTGGCCTGGTGTGTGGAGACGGCCACCGGCTGAGCCGCCGCGGAGCCCGTCCGTCCGGACGGACGCCGCCCTGCGCGTCCGCCGTCGCCGTTCCCGCGCCGGATCACGGCGCCGCCGCCCGCGAGCGGAGCCGCCACCGGGCCGTACCGGTGCGGCCCCGCCCTCACGACGAGCGAGAGGATCACGCGTCGTCCGTCCATGCCCCGGCGCCGCATCCGCGCGGGCTTCGGATCCTAGGCCGTGTCCCCTGCGCGCCCCGGCTGGGAGGAGGAGCCGGTCACCAGATGGACTCCACCCACTCGGGGTGGTCTATGAACGGGTTCCGGTTGTGCTGGTACTGGTCGAATATGACGTCGTTGCGGCGCTCCTCGAAGCTGTCCGGCGGGTCCTGCTGGCTCCACGTCTTCAGCACGGAGAGCCGGCCGATGTGGGGAGAGGAGCCGTTCGACACGCTGTCGTTGGGTTCGAGGTCGGCGAAGGAGTCGTCGCCCTCGTAGCGCACCGCCATATAGAGGATCATGCGGGCCACGTCGCCCTTGACCTCGTCGCGCGGTTCGAAGGAGTCGCTGTCGGTGTAGTTGCCCGGAGCGTTGCTCAGCTCGGTGCCGCCGTTGTCGAAGTCCTTGTTGCCGCGCGTGGAGTTGACCTGGACGTCCTCCGGGCGCAGGTGGTGGATGTCCGTACCGGGGCCGGTGGCGGTGCCGAAGTCGCCGTGGGACTTGGCCCAGACGTGCTCCCGGTTCCACTGGCCGACGCTGCCGCCGTTGTTGCTCTTGGGCTCGGAGGCTCCGGTGTACAGGAGGATCACGTTCGAGGAGTTGGCCGGGTCCTCGTCGGTGTCCTTGAGTGCGTCCCAGACCTGGCTGTAGCTGATCTTGGTCTGGTCGCTGATGATCGTGTGCAGCGCGCTCTTGAGCGCGGTTCCCGACTTCCCGAGCGCGTCCTGGTAGTACGTGTCGTCCAGGGTGCTGAGCGGGGTGGCGGACGGGGCAGGGGCCGGCGGTGTCGCGGCGGGCGCGGCGGCCGCGGTGCCCGCGAGCACCGCGAAGGCTGCGAGCGTGGCCAGCAGCGGGCGCCGGTGGGACAGGTGACGACGGGACATGTGGGGTGTCCTCTCCGGAAATACGGGCACCGGGGCGCCGTCACAGGGTGGTGGACGGTGCCGCGGTGGTCGTGTTACTAGGTGGTCAGCGGGAGCCTTCCATACGCACCGTGACCCAGGTGTGAACGCTGCGTACCTATCATGTGCAGGTCAAGTGAGGGTCGGGGGCGGGCCCTCGCCGCCTCGGATGCGTCCCCGCCGGAGCGGGGTGAGAATGGCCGCAAGGACGAGGAGGCGGCATGAGCGACGAGCCCGAATCCGTATCCGTACGGGGCGTGACCCCCGACAGTCTTCTGCACACCGGTGCCAGCGAAAACCCATCGGCGGAGGATGTGGTGCTCGCCTCCGGGCGTGACCTGACACCCCGGAATCTCGAGTGGGCCGAGCGCAGGCTTGCCAGGGAGGGCCGGGCGGCCATCGACAAGCTGCTGCCGTAGTCACGCGGCCGGGCGGCTGCCCCGGCCGCCGGTGGACGCCGGTGGTGCGGGGGCGCCCGGCCGCGGTGGCTGTGGTGGTGGGGCGCGCAGCGGTGGTGCGGCTCGTGGCACGGGATGTGGCTCGTGGTGCGGGTGCGCGGCGTCCGTCGGTGGTGCGGGCGTGCGGCGCTGCTCGGATAGCCTGAACGCAATATGAACCGTTTGACGACGTCAGGGGCTGGTTACGACCTCGCCCGATTCCCCGAGAACCCCCGCGACCCGTTCCAGGCCTGGGACGCGGCCGATGAGTACCTGCTCCGCTACCTGGAGGGGATCGACGAGGCCGAACCGGTCGCACTCTCCGGACGCCTCGTGATCGTCGGTGACCGCTGGGGCGCGCTGAGTACGGTGCTGGCCGCGCATCGCCCCGTACAGATCACCGACTCCTACCTCGCGCAGCGCGCGACGGAGGCGAACCTGGAGCGCAACGGTGCCGACACGGGTGCCGTGCGCCTGCTGTCCGCCCGGCAGACGCCGCCGGACCGTATCGACGTCCTGCTCGTCCGGGTGCCCAAGAGCCTCGCGCTCCTGGAGGACCAGCTGCACCGGCTCGCCCCCGCCGTCCACGCGGGAACGGTCGTCATCGGCACCGGGATGGTGAAGGAGATCCACACCTCCACCCTCAAGCTTTTCGAGCGGATCATCGGCCCCACCCGCACCTCGCTCGCGGTCAAGAAGGCCCGCCTCGTCCACTGCACCCCCGACCCCTCCCTGGTGCGTACCCCCAGCCCCTGGCCGTACCGCTACGAGCTGCCCGGCGACACCGGGACCGTCGCCGGCCGCACCGTGGTCAACCACGCCGGGATCTTCTGCGCGGAGCGGCTCGACATCGGCACCCGCTTCTTCCTGAAGCACCTGCCGGCACGCACCGGCCCCGACCGGGTCGTCGACCTCGGCTGCGGGAACGGAGTCGTCGGCCTCGCCGCCGCACTCGCCAACCCCGAGGCCGAGCTCACGTTCATCGACGAGTCCTACCAGGCCGTCGCCTCGGCCGAGGAAACCTTCCGGGCCAACACCGGCGCGGACGCCGATGCCCGCTTCGTCGTCGCCGACGGGCTGGCCGGCGCCGAGCCCGCCGGTGCGGACCTCGTCCTGTGCAACCCGCCGTTCCACTCGCACCAGGCCACCACGGACGCGACCGCCCGGAACATGTTCCACGGCGCGCGCGCCGCGCTGCGCCAGGGCGGCGAACTATGGGTGGTGGGCAACCGGCACCTCGGCTACCACACCCAGCTGCGCCGGATCTTCGGCAACTGCACCACAGTGGCGGGCGACCCCAAATTCGTCGTACTGCGCGCCGTCAAACGCTGAGGGGTGCGCCCGGGTGTCCGCGCCCCTTCCGGATTCTTGCAACGCGTTCTACTGTGTGCGCCGCCGTACACGGGCGACGCGAAGCGAGACTCCTGGAGGGGCCGTGCACCTCGAATACACGCCTGAACAGCAGCAGTTGCGTGCCGAACTGCATACGTACTTCGCTGCCCTGGTGCCCGACAACGCCTATGCCCGCTACGCCGACCCCGCCGCCCAGAAGCGCTTCTACCGGGAGACGATCAGACGCCTTGGCGCCGACGGCTGGCTCGGCGTGGGCTGGCCCACGGAGTACGGCGGACGCGGGCTCTCGCCCATGGAACAGTTCATCTTCTTCGACGAGGCGGCGCAGGCGGGTGTCCCGCTGCCGCTGATGGCCCTCAACACCGTCGGCCCGACGATCATGCAGTTCGGCACCGACGAACAGAAGGCCTACTTCCTGCCCAAGGTCCTCGCCGGTGAGATCGACTTCGCGATCGGCTACAGCGAACCCGACGCGGGCACCGACCTCGCCGCCCTCAAGACCCGGGCGGTGCGCGACGGCGACACCTACGTCGTCAACGGGCAGAAGATCTGGACGACCAACGGCGACACCGCGGACTGGGTCTGGCTCGCCGCCCGCACCGATCCGGACGCCCCGCCCCACAAGGGCATCACCATGCTCCTCGTACCGACGTCCGACCCCGGCTACTCCTGCACCCTGATCAACACCCTGGCCTCGCACGACACCACCGCCAGCTACTACGAGAACATCCGCGTCCCCGTCTCCCACCGGGTCGGCGAGGAGAACAAGGGCTGGCGGCTCATCACCAACCAGCTCAACCACGAACGCGTCACGCTCGCCGCCCACGGCACCATGGCCATCCGCGCCCTGCACAACGTCCGGCGCTGGGCCGCCGACACCCGCCTCGCCGACGGCCGCCGCGTGATCGACCTCGGCTGGGTCCGTGCCCGCCTGGCCCGTACACACGCCCGGCTCGACGCGATGAAACTCCTGAACTGGCAGATGGTGTCAGCGGTCCAGCACGCCACCCTCACCCCGCAGGACGCCTCCGCCGTCAAGGTCTACGGCTCCGAGGCGCGCCGCGACGCCTACGCCTGGCTCATGGAGGTCGTCGGCTCGGCGGGCCCGCTGAAGGAGGGCTCCGCGGGCGCCGTCCTGCACGGCGAACTCGAACGCGGATACCGGTCCGCCGTCATCTTCACCTTCGGCGGTGGCAACAACGAGATCCAGCGGGAGATCATCTCGTGGATCGGGCTCGGGATGCCTCGGGTGCGCCGCTGAGGTTTGTGTGACGAGGCACTTCCGGAGCCATCTCATGTGGTCGGCCTGCGGCAGCGGATGAGGGTGCAGTCGAGGAAGGGGGCGGCTTCGCGTTCGGCACGTCGGTGGAGGCGGCGGCAGCCGGCGAGCCGGGCCGTGGTGCTCAATGTGGACCGAACCCGGCTCGACGGAGCTCGGTGCGGCGAGCCGTGGCGATGAGTTGTGCGACACCCCGTGCGAACTCGTCGACGTCGTGACCGAGGCCGTCGGCTAGGCCTCGTCGGCCGGCATGAGGCCGGCAAGTGGACCGGTCGGGCACTGACTCGCGGCGGCGGCACGCATCAGGTACTCCATGCCGGCCGAAGCGTAGAAGTGACGTGGCCCACAGCGGAACAAACGTGAGAACACGCAAGGGTCCGCGGGTCATACTCGTTGTCATGACACCGACGGCCACATCCGTGGGCGGCTGCTGTTCGCTGCTGCGTGCAGGCCTCAAGTGCCGGGCCGGGATGTCGCGTTCGGCCGACCTCTCGGAGTTCGTCGACTCCGAGGGCGGACCGGCCGAAGGTGCCGTGCTCACCGATGCGGAACTGTGCCGCCAGGAGTGGGGCCGCGTGTTCGCCCGGATCCGCGCCTGCCTCGACCCGTGCCAGCACCCGGATCCGAGCGGGAAGACAACCGGCAGCCCGTTCCTTGCGGGCTCGGGCAGAGGTCTCGCGTTCGCTCGCGGTCTTCTGTCACAGAGTCATGCCTGGGTGGTGTGGCAGGAAGGAGTCCGTCATGAACCTTCGCGCGCTCGCCCGCATGTATGCCGACGGTGAGTTGTCGACGACGGGGGTGCTGGCCGAGCTCGGCAGACGCGTGGACACCCCTCTGTCCGAGGGGCAGCGCGGTCTGTGGGCGCTCGCCAAGATGGAGCCGGAGACGTACGCGTACAACGTTCCCGTGTGCTTTTCGTTCGCGGAGGTGGATACTGCGGCGCTTCAGGCCGCGTTCCGCGACACGCTTTCCCGGCATCCGCTTCTCTCGGCCGCGGTGCGCGAGACGGATGACGGGCCGCGCCTGTCCCACGGGGACGCGGACGGTTTCTCCGTCCAGCACGTGGACATCTCCGATGTGCCGTCCGGCCGGGTGCTGGACTTTCTGAAGGAAAGGGCGAGGCGGCCGTTCGACCTGGCCGGTGATTGCTTGACCAGGCTGGCTGTCCTGCGTCGCTCCGCGTCGGAGGCGTACGTTCTGCTGGTCATCCACCACCTCGTGATCGACGGAGTGTCGGCGCGTCTCGTCGTCGACACACTGTTCCGTTCGTACCGGGCGCGGGCCGAGGGGCGGGACGTGCCGGTCGGTACGGGCTCCGCCTCATTCGGTGAGTTCGTCGCGTGGGAGCGCGACATACTCGCCGGCGAGCGCGCTGAGGAGGACCGCGAGTTCTGGGTGCGGGAGCTCGCCGGTGCGGAGGTCCTCACGGGGCTGCCCTCGCAGGTGGCTCTGCTGCCGGACGCGCCTCATGTGGGCGAGGTGTACACCAGCCGGCTGCGAAAGGAGCAGGCCGCCGCCGTCGCGGACTTCACCGCTTCACACGAGATCAGCCCGGGGATCTTCTTCCTGACGGCCTTCCTGACTCTGCTGCACCGTTACACCGGAAGCGAGGACCTCGTCATCGGGATGCCGGTGGCCGGGCGCCCGACGGAACACTTTGACCCGATCGTCGGCTGCTTCGTCAACACGCTGCCCGTCCGGAGCAGGCCGGACGCCTCCGAGGAGTTCTTGTCGTTCGCCCGGCGCGTGCAGTCCACGGTGCTGGACGTGCTCGAGCACGGGACCTACCCGTTCCACCGGATCGTGGGCGATCTCGGTGCCCGGGGCGTGAATCCGCGGTCGCCTCTCTACCAGATCGTGTACAACTATCAGGATTCCGCCCTCTCCGGATACCTGGGCGAGCGGGCCCGCGCCACCGGCGAGACGGACTTCGAGCTCGTCGATGGGCTGTACCAGCTGGGTGAGTACGACCTCACGGTGGACGTGGTTCCCGGTGACGGGTTCCTGGTGAACTGGAAGTACCACCCCGACGCCTTCTCGGGCGACGCCGTCGCGGGCATGGCAGAACACTTCGCCACCCTGGTGGACAGCATCCTCGACTCGGACGGGCAGTCGCCGACAGGCAGGCTGAACCTCCTCGGCGACGAGGAACAACGCCTCGTCATCGAGGCATGGAACCACACCGAGGCCGACTTCCCCGCGCACCGGACGTGCTGGGACCTCTTCGCGGAGCAGGCAGAGGCGAACCCGGGCGCCCCGGCGGTCACCTGCGGGGACCGGATCCTCACCTATCGCGAACTCGCGGACCACAGCTCGGGTCTTGCACAGTCGCTGACGCGTCAAGGCATCCGCCCCGGGGACGTCGTGGGGGTCTGCTACGAACGGTCACCCGACCTTCTCGTGGCCCTCCTCGCAGTCATGCGGCTCGGCGCGGTGTACCTGCCCCTGGACAGCCGACTGCCGGCCGAACGCCTCTCCTACATGGTCGAGGACAGCGGCGCGCAACTCGTCATCTGTCATGAGGCGGTGATGGAAAGGCTGGCCGCCGTGGGGACGCCGGGGGCGAGACTGTACCCGACGGACCGCCAGGACGATCAGGTCGCCCAGACAGCGGCAGCGGCGGGGGAGGCGACGGCCGACGCGCCGGACTCGCGAGCCTCGACACCTCCAGCCGCCTACATCATCTACACCTCGGGCAGCACGGGGAGGCCCAAGGGCGTCGTGGTTCCGCACACCGCGCTGACCAACTTCCTGCTGGCCATGGCGCACACGCTGGGCGTGGCGTCCCACGATCGGCTGTTGGCCGTCACCACGCACAGTTTCGACATAGCCGCCTTGGAGCTCTACCTCCCCCTGATCACCGGTGGGCAGGTCTGCATCTGTGAATCGGCCACGGCCGCCGATGCCACGTTGCTGGCCGACAAGATCGCCGACTGGCGGCCCACCGTCATGCAGGCGACTCCGGCGACCTGGGCCATGCTGGTGCGCGTCGGGTGGCAGAACACCGAGGGCGTCAAGATGCTGTGCGGCGGCGAGGCGTTACCCGACGGCCTGAAGGACCGGCTCGTGGCGCGCGGCGAGGCCTGGAACCTCTACGGGCCCACGGAGACGACCATCTGGTCAGCGGCCAAGCGGCTGCGTCGTGAGGAACCGGTGACCATCGGCAGACCCATCGCGAACACCCGGCTCTACGTCCTCGACCAGAACATGAGCCCACTGCCCGTCGGCGTCGCCGGCGAGCTTCACATCGCGGGCGACGGGGTCGCCCTGGGCTACCACCGGAAGCCGGAGCTGACGGCCGAACGCTTCCTGGACAACCCGTTCGCGCCCGGACGGCTGTACCGGACCGGGGACCGCGCACGCCGACTGCCGAACGGCGAGATCGTCGTCCTGGGCAGGATGGACAACCAGGTCAAACTGCGCGGCCACCGCATCGAACCCGGTGAGATCGAGGCAGTGCTCGATGCCCACCCGGAGGTCGGCCGAAGCGTCGTCCTGCTTGAGCATGCCGGACTGTCGGACAGGCTCACCGCCTACTACACCCGGAACGGGGACGCGCCGGCCGACGCCGCGATGCTGCGCGCGGAACTCGCCAAGACCCTCCCCGCCTACATGCTGCCCGCCGCATTCGTGGCCCTGGACGCCTTTCCGCTCACGGCGCACGGCAAGGTCGACCGGGCGAAGCTGGCCGAGGCCGCCCGGACGGTGCCGCTCCCGGCCGCCGACAGTCCGGTGGCCGCGCCCGACATCGAGCGGACCGTGCGCGGGATTTTCGAAGAGGTGCTCGGCTCGCGTGAAATCGATCGTGCCGCGGGCTTCTTCGACATCGGCGGAGACTCGTTCGCGGCCATCGAAGCGGTGGAGCGGATCAACCGCGAGTTCGGCTGCTCGTTGAGACCCGCCGGCATGTTCGCGCACCCGTCCGTCGCGACGATGGCCCGGCACCTGACGGGGCTGCTGCCTGCCGGGCAGGCACCTGCGGCGCAGCCGGTCGAGCCGGTGCAGCACCCTGCTCCGAGCCGTGCCGCTTCGGCGGCCGACGACGCCCCGCCCGATGACTCGATCGCGGTGATCGGCATCTCCTGCCGGTTCCCGGGAGCCATGGACCACCGCGCGTTCTGGTCGGCGCTCATGGAAGGACGCAGCGGTGGCACGGCATGGTCGCCCGAGGAACTGCGCACGCTCGGAGTGCCGGAGGAACTGATCACTCGGCCCGGATACGTGCCGCAGCGCTCGGTCGTGGACGGCAGGGCGGAGTTCGACGCGGCGTTCTTCGACATCTCGCCCCGCGACGCCGAGTTCATGGACCCACAGGCGCGCCTGCTGTTGCAGCACGCGTGGCAGGCGTTGGAGGACGCCGGTTACCGCCCGGAGGACGTTCCCGGGACCAGCGTCACCACGTCCACGAGCTCGAACTTCTACCAGGCCCTGCTCCCGGCCCTGATGGCGAACGCGTCGGGCCCGCGGGTCCTGGCGAGCTCCGAGACCTACGCCGCGTGGCTGTTCGCCCAGGGCGGCACGGTGCCCACGATGATCTCCACGAAGCTGGGCCTGCGTGGTCCCAGCATGGAGGTGAGCACCAACTGTTCCTCGGCGCTGAGCGCGGTGCACGTCGCCTGTCAGGGACTCCTGGCCGGCGATGCCGACCAGGCGATCGTCGGCGCGGCCAGTCTGTTCTCCGCGGGGGAACTGGGATACGTGCACCAGCCGGGCCTGAACTTCTCGAGCGACGGGCGCAGCCGCGCGTTCGCCGACGGCGCCGACGGCATGTCCGGCGGCGAAGGCGTCGGCGTGGTCGTCCTCAAGCGCGCCAGTGACGCGATCGCCGCCGGCGATCACATCTACTGCCTGATCCGCGGCGTCGCGGTGAACAACGACGGCGGCGACAAGGCAGGGTTCTACGCGCCCGGTGTGCGCGGCCAGACCGAGGTGATCCGCAAGGCACTGGACAAGGCGGGCACGGACCCGTCGACGATCAGCTACGTCGAGGCGCACGGCACCGGCACGAGGCTCGGCGATCCCATCGAGGTCGCGGCTCTGACCGAGGCGTACCGCCCCTACACGGCACGCACCCAGTACTGCGGCATCGGCTCGGTGAAGAGCAACATCGGCCACCTGGACGCGGCCGCGGGGATCGCCGGCCTCATCAAGGTGGCCCTGGCCCTGCAGCACGGAGAGGTTCCGCGGACCCTTCACTGCGACGCGCCGAGCTCGGAGATCGACTGGGACGAGTCGCCGTTCTTCGTCGCCGACCGGAATCTGCCGCTGGACGGCGACGGGCCCGCACGGGCGGGACTGAGCTCCTTCGGGATCGGCGGCACCAACGTGCACGCGGTACTGGAACAGGCGCCGGCCGGAGCGCGGGACGCCGGACGCCCCGGTCCTCAAGCGGTGGTCCTCTCGGCCCGGGACGGGGAGCGGCTCGGCGTCCTCGCGCGGCAGCTTCTGGAGTTCCTGCCGGGCTACCGCGACGCGCACGGCGATCTGGTGTCGCTCGCGTACACGCTGCAGGTCGGGCGCCGGGCGATGGCCGAACGAGTGGTCTTCGTCGTGAACGACGTCGACGAGCTGATCGCAATCCTTCAGGACTACGTCGAGCGCGGGGCGCGCGGAACCGTGTTCGAAGGTACGGCCCGACGGCCCGAGGACACGCTGCTCGGCCTCTTCGACCACTCCGGTGAGCTGCGAGACCTGGCCACCCGGTGGCTCGGACAAGGGGAGTGGGACAAGATCGCGCCCCTGTGGGTCAATGGCATCGACGTCGAGTGGCGCACCTACCACGGTGCGAATCCGCCGGTGCGGGTGAGCCTGCCGACGTATCCGTTCGCTGCGAAGCGGTACTGGCCGGCTGCCGAGGCGGTGCCGGTTCCCCGGGCCCCTGCCCCGCTCGACGCGGCATCGCTGCTCGTGGCCGCGGCCGGGCCCGAGAGCGTCGAGAGGTTCCTGTCCGGTCGCACGTCCGCCACGGACGAGATGGACAGCCTCTCGCGCCCGCTCGTGCTCGCACAGCTCGTGGCGGCGGGACTCTTCGACGAGCCCGTTCGCCTCGACCTGATCGGGCAGAGGATCACGCCGTCCTTCGCCCAGTGGCTCGGCCATACGGTGACCGTGCTGCTGAGCCACGGAGAGCTCGTGCGTGAGGGCGAGTCCGTGGCGCCCAGGGAGAATGCGACAGGCCTCGAACAGGCGTGGCGCACCTGGCGGGCGTGGAAGGACGTCCATGCCGAGGATCCGGAGCTGGCGGCCAAGATCGGCCTGACCGAGCGCATGATCGAGGCCCTTCCCGCGATCCTGTCCGGGCGGACGAAGGCCACGGCGGTCATGTTCCCGGGCGGCTCGTTCGAGCTGGTCGAACCGGCGTACCGGGGGAACGCGACGGCCGACTACTTCAACGACGTGACGGCCGGCGCGGTGCGCGCGGAGGCGGACGCCCGCCGCGACGGGATCCGGCTCCTGGAGATCGGAGCGGGCACCGGCAGCACCAGCGAGCGTGTTTTTGCCCAGCTGAAGGGCCTGGGCATCGCCGAGTACCGCTATACGGACGTTTCGAAGGCGTTCCTGCTCGACGCGGAGCGGCGGTTCGCCGGCCACGTGCCGTACGTGTCCTTCTCGGCCTTCGACGTGGAGCGGGAGCCCGGCGCACAGGGACTTGCCGAGGGCGACTACGACATCGTCATCGCCAACAACGTCCTGCACGCCACCAAGGACATCGTGCGGACAGTGCGTCATGCCAGGGCACTGCTGCGGCCCGGCGGAGTCCTCGTACTCAACGAGCTCGCCCGGAACGACTGGTGGTCGCACCTGACGTTCGGGCTCCTCGACGGGTGGTGGCGGTTCACGGACGGAAGGCGTATCCGGGGCGGACCGGCGCTGTCCTCGAACGCGTGGCGCGAAGTGCTGCGGGAGTGTGGGTTCGACACGGTCGAACTGCTGGCGGAGCCCGCCCGTGACCTGGGCCAGCAGGTACTGCTGGCGCGCGCCGGGTCGCCCGCCCCGCACCGGGATCCGCGGCCTGTCGCGCCCGGTTCGCTCAAGCAGTACGTCCGCGCGACCGTCGAGCGGGTCCTCGCCGAAACGCTGAAGCTGACCGCGGATGAGCTCACGGCAGACAGACCGTTCGCCGACTACGGACTGGACTCGCTCACCGGCGTCTCCCTGGTGCACCGGCTCAACGAGTCGCTGAGCACCGACCTCGATCCGAGTGTGCTGTTCGAGAACCCGTCGATCAGGCGGCTGACGCGTTTCATCGTCGACGAGGAAGGCGCCGCCATCGTGGCCGCGGTGCCCGAGCCTGCCGCGGGGCCCGAGCCGTTGGCGGTTTCCGGGTGGTCCGCGGTATCCGAGCCGTCGGTGGTGGCCGTGCCCGGGCCGGCCGCGGTGCCCGAGCCGTCGGTGGTGGCCGTGCCCGGGCCGGCCGCGGTATCCGAGCCGTCGGGCGGTGGCCGGGAGCCCGTCGCGATCGTCGGCATGAGCGGCCGGTTCCCGGGCGCCCAGGATGCCGACGCGTTCTGGGACCTGCTGGCCTCCGGCCGGGACGCTGTCTCGAAGGTGTCGCGCTGGGACCTCGCGTCGCTGGGCAGCGTGTGCCTCGACGGCGGTCTTCTGGACGGCGTCGACGAGTTCGACCCGCTCTTCTTCGGGATCTCCGGTGCGGAGGCCGTCTACATGGAGCCGCAGCAGCGGCTGTTCCTTCAGGAAGCGTGGCGGGCGCTCGAGGACGCGGGCCACGCGGGCGAGTCGCTCGATCGCGACCGGTGCGGTATCTACGTGGGCTGCGCTGCGGGAGACTACCTGGACATGACAGGGCCGTCCGACTACCCGGGCCAGGCGCTGTGGGGCAACATGAACTCGCTCGTGCCGTCCCGCATCGCTTACTACCTGGACCTGCACGGGCCGGCCATGGCGGTCGACACCGCATGCTCCAGCTCGCTGGTCTCCCTCTATCTGGCGTGTCAGGCGCTGTGGGCGGGGGAGGTCACCACGGCGATCGCGGGCGGGGTCTACGTCCAGAACTCGCCGCGGCTGTATCTGGCGGCGTCGCGGGCCGGGATGCTCTCCCCGACTGGCCGGTGCCGTGCGTTCGACCAGGCGGCCGACGGATTCGTGCCGGCCGAGGGGGTCGGTGCGCTGATCCTCAAACGGCTCTCGGACGCCGAGGCGGACGGCGACCACATCCACGGCGTGATCCGTGGAATCGGGATCAACCACAACGGCACGACGAACGGGATCGCCGCGCCGAACGGGACCTCGCAGGAACGGCTGATCCGCCAGATCTACCAGGACTTCGACATCGACCCCGCGGGGATCGGGCTGGTCGAGGCGCACGGCACCGGAACCAAGCTCGGTGATCCGGTGGAATTCCGGGCGCTCGATCGCGCGTTCCGGGGCTTCACGGACGCCGAGCAGTTCTGCTCGCTCGGCTCGGCAAAGGCCTCCATCGGCCACGCGCAGGCCGCGGCCGGCGTGATCGGCGTCATCAAGGCACTGCTGGCCATGAGGCACGAGGTGATCCCCGGCCTGCTCCACCACACCACGACGAACTCCAGTGTCACGTTGGCCGGCAGCCCGTTCTTCGTACACACGGAGCCGAGACGGTGGGCCGTGCCCGAAGGCGGCAAGCGGCGCGCCGCGGTCACATCGCTCGGCGCGAGCGGAACCAACGCCCACGCTGTCATCGAGCAGCCGTCGAAGCCGCCCGCGCCACCGCGGAGCAGGCAGGACGGGGCCCGGTTGATCGTGCTGTCGGCGGCGACGGAGCACGCCCTGCGCGAACAGGTGGCCCGGCTCGCGCGCCACTGCCGCGAGCACCCGGACCTCGATACCGGCGACGTGAGCCACACACTCCTGCTCGGCCGCAGGCACCTGCGGCATCGATGGGTGAGTGTGGTCCGGGACATGGCGGAACTGGAGAGCCGGTGCACCAACTGGCTCTCCGGGCAGGACATGCCGGCGCGGAGCGCGGACCCCGTGCTGCAGGTACTCGCCCAACAGTTCCTCGACGGTGAGGCACCGGATTTCGCCGAACTGTTCCGCGACAGCCGCTACCGCCGCGTTCCGCTGCCCGGCTACCCCTTCGAGGGGGAACGCTATGCGCTGCCGATCCCCCCGGCGGCGGACGACGGGCCGCGCCGCGATGAGGGAGTCCTCACCGGTGACGAGTTCTACCTGCGTGAACATCAGGTGCGGGGAACCGGGATCGCTCCGGGGGCCATGTATCTGAAGTGGGCCGCAGCAGCGGCGAGACGGACCGCGAGCGACGCGGTTCGCTTGCGCGACGTCGTCTTCCTGCGACCCCTTTCGGTGTCGGGGGCGCCGCGCGCAGTGCGCGTGGCTCTTCGCGCGGACGGCGACGTCACCCGGTTCACGGTGTCCTCCACGGAGTCCGCCGGAGACGAGCCCGTTCTCCATTGCCAGGGCGAGGTGTCAGCCGCGGAGCCGACGGCCGCGCAGGCGCTCGATCTGGCCGCGCTGCTCAGGGATTTCCGGTCCACGGCATTCGACCCTCTGCGGTTCTACGCCGAGTGGCGGGATCGTGGCATCGCCTACGGCCCCACGTTCCAGGGCGTCGTGGCGGTGCACCGCGGCGACAACGCGGTGCTCGCCGAACTGCGACTGCCCAGCGCGGCGTCAGGAACCATGGACGGCCTCGTCCCGCACCCGGCGCTGGTGGACTCGGCGATGCAGTGCATGCGATTGCTCGACGGCGACGACCGGGTCGGGCTGGTGTTCACCATCAGGTCGGCCGAATTCCTCGCTCCCGGCGCGACCACCATGTGGGCCCTGATACGCCGTGCCGAGGACGCGCGCGGCGCGGACCGGATCGATATCGACCTCGCGACCGACGACGGCACAGTGTGTCTTCGTCTGGAAGGCATCGCAGGCCGTCGAACCGAGCAGACGCCGGACGAGGCGGATGACGTCGCCACGCTGGTGCCGGTGTGGGATCCCCTTCAGCGGACGGAACCCGCGACGTGGCCGCAGCGGTCCGCATCAGTGGGCATCATCGCGCCCCCGGGGCGGGCGCGGGACGTTCTCCTGGCGCTCCTGCCGGGCGCGCACGTGATCGCGGACCCGTCGCAGAGCAAGGACGACGACCTGGAGAGGTCCGTCCGGTCGGTCCCGGAACTCGACCATCTGATCTGGGTGGCGCCCGGCGCCGTGGACGACCGGTCCGGTGCGAGCGTCGTCGAGAGCCAGTCCAGCGGTTCGCTGCACGCCTTCCGCACGGTGAAGGCACTTCTGGCCGCAGGGTACGGCGATCGCTCACTGGGCCTGACCCTGATCACCGAGCGGGCGCACGCCGTCCATGAGGCCGAGGCCGTCGACCCGGCGCACGCCGGTGTCGCCGGACTGGCGGGGTCGGCTGCGAAGGAGTACCCGGACTGGCGGGTGAGGGTGGCGGATGTCGAGGAGTACGACGCGCCTTCTCTCGCCGCGGTGCTCGACCTGGCCGCGGACCCGGACGGCAACCTGCGTATCCACCGTGACGGCCTTTGGCACGGGCAGCGGCTGATGACCGTTCAGCCGGCCGCGCCGACGTCGTCCCGGCTGCGGGAGGGCGGCACCTACGTCATCATCGGCGGGGCGGGCGCCCTGGGCACGGTCATCAGCGAGTACTTGATCCGCCGGTACCACGCCCAGGTGGTGTGGCTCGGACGCAGGCCGCGGGATGCGCGAGTCGAAGCCGCTGTCGCCCGGGCAACCGGCGCGGGCGGGCCCGCGCCGCTGTACCTGCGGTCCGACGCCACCGACCCCGCGTCCCTGCGTGCGGCGAAGGACGAGATCGTACGACGGTTCGGCGCGGTGCACGGCGTCATCCACTCGGGCCTCGTGTTCTCGGGGGCGAGCCTGGCCCGGATGAGCGAGGCGCAGTTCGAGGACGTGCTGCGCGGCAAGGCCGACGCGAGCGCCCGGTGCATGGAGGTGTTCGGCGGTGACTCGCTCGATTTCGCACTGTTCCTGTCCTCGATCAACTCCTATCTCAAAGCCATCAAGCAGGCGAACTACGCCGCCGCCTGCACGTTCCTCGATTCGTTCGCACCGACCGTGCAACGCCGCTACGGCACTGTCGGCAAGGTGCTGAACCTGGGCTACTGCTTCAACAACGCACCCGTCGAGGGAGAGCGGGGCGCGATGGTCGGAGCGCAGGCGCCGCTCATCCAGCCGGACGAGCTGACGGCGGCGATCGAACGGCTGTGCGCAGCGCCGGTCAGCAGGCTGACGTTGATGAAGTTCAGTCCCGCGCTCAACAACCGGGGCATCGTTCTGGGCGACGACGAAGTCATCCTCCCCACGGCCGTGCCGCCGGACGCTGTGCCCGCCGACGTCCAGGAACCGGCGGCCGCGCCGGACGGCGAACTGGAGCGGATACGTGCCCGCACCGCAGAGCTGACCGCGCTCGCGATCTGATCGCGGCCTTCGAAGGGACTGATCATGAAACAGCTGCTGCTCGATTTTCTCTGGTCCCATCTGCGCACGCTCGGCGCGTTCCGTACATCCGGGCAGACTCCGGAAGCCGCACGGGAGTCCGCAGGCCTCGCGCCGGGGTACGGCGCCTGGTTCGACGAGTGCCTGCGCGTCTTCGAGCGGGCCGGCCACATCGAGCGGCGGGACGGCAGGATCCTGCTCGATGATGCCGTGCCGTGCCGGCCGATCGAGCAGCTGTGGCGCGAGTGGGAGACGGAAAAGCCCGCATGGCAGGAGAATCCCGATCTCGCGGCCACCCATCTGCTGGTGGAAACCACCTTGCGTGCCTTCCCCGACATCCTCAGCGGACGGCGACCGGCCACCGAGGTCATCTTTCCCGGGGGATCGCTGGAGCTGGTGCAGAACGCCTACGCGACCAACCCGGCGTCAGCGTTCTTCAACCAGGTGCTGGCAGCCGACTTGGTGGCGCGGCTGCGACGGCGGGCACGAGCCGTGACACCGGATGCCGTGCGGATCCTGGAGATCGGCGCCGGCACGGGTGCCACGAGCGCCGTCGTCCTGGAGGCCCTGCGGTCCGCGCGGCTGGACGTGCGCGAGTACTGCTACACCGACATATCAAGGGCCTTCCTGAACCACGCGGAGCGTTCGTTCGGTGCCGGAAATCCTTCGCTGACCTGCCGAATCCTGGACATCGAGCGCCCGGTGGCGGATCAGGGCCTCACCCTCGGCGGGTACGACGTCGTGGTCGCCGCCAACGTCCTGCATGCCACCCGGGACATCCGCCACACCCTGCGCAACGCCAAGGCGCTTCTCCGGCCCGGCGGACTGCTGGTCCTGAACGAGCTGACCGCGAACAACCTGCTCAGCCAGTTCTCGTTCGGCCTCCTCGACGGATGGTGGCGCTACGAGGACCCGCACCTGCGAATCCAGGGCAGCCCGCTGCTCTCCACGGCGCACTGGCGGCACGTCCTGACACGGGAGGGATTCGGCGCGATCGCTCTGCCCGCGCAGGATGCCGAGGATCTGGGACAGCAGATCATCGTGGCCGAGAGCGACGGGGTCATACGGCAGGCGACGGCCGTACCGCGTCCGTCCGCGCCGCACGTGGCGCCGGTGCTTGAGAGTCCGGCGCGGGCCATGGCCGGGCACAGCGCGGGGAGCGAGCCCGGAGACCGGCTGCGTGCCCACATCGAGGCAGTCGCGCTCGATGTGCTGGCAGAGGCGTTGGACATCCCGCGGACGAGGATCGGGCGGGGCGAGCCCTTCTCGAACTACGGGCTCGATTCGATCTTCGCGGTGAACGTGGCCCGGACCCTCGGCGGGACGCTCGGCATCGACCTCGACATCACTGTGCTGTTCGAGCACAACACCCTGGCCGAGCTCGGCGAGTTCATCGTCTCCGAATACGCCGATGACCTGCGGGATGTGCTTCCGCCGGAGCCCGCGTCGCCGGACCCGGCGCCCGGTCCCGCGCGACCTCAACCTCGACCTCAGCCTGAGCCCGACGAGGCCGCGCTCGACGGCATGGCGATCGTCGGCATGTCCGCACGCTTCCCCGGGGCCGACGACGTCGACGAGTTCTGGCGGATCGTCGAGCAAGGCAGACGGTGCATCACCGCACCGCCGGAGAAGCGCGCGGACTGGGCGTGCTACGGCGAGGAGGCAGCCGCGCTGCGGGGCGGATTCCTCGACGGGGTGCATGAATTCGATCCTCTCTTCTTCCGCATGTCGATGACCGAGGCGCGCCAGGTGACACCGGAGCTGCGCCTGCTGTTGATGACGTCGTGGAACGCGGTCGAGGACGCGGGCTACCGGCCGGCCGAGCTGCGGAACCGGCCCACGGGCGTGTTCGTCGCTACGACGCAGAGCGAATACCGGCCCGCCGCCATGGACCTGATGAGCCTGCCGTCGCCCGCGATGGTGCCCAACCGGATCTCGTACCTGCTCGACCTCAACGGCCCCAGCGAGCAGTGCGACACGACGTGCTCGTCCTCGTTCGTGGCCCTGCACCGGGCGATCCGGTCCATCCGCGACGGCGAGTGCGAGCAGGCGCTCGTCGGCGGGGTGAACCTGGTGATGTCGCCCGCAGGTTTCGGCGGGATGCAGGCCGCGGGGATGCTCAGCCCGAGCGGCGACGTCCGGCCGTTCCAGCAGGGCGCCGACGGTACAGCGCGCAGCGAGGGCGTCGCCGCCGTACTGATCAAACCACTGAGACGGGCCATGGAGGACGGGGATTTCGTCCACTGCGTCGTGCGCGGCACCGGAGTGGCCCACGGCGGCAGGGGGGTGTCCTTCACGGCACCGAACATCAAGGGCATGAAGACAGCCGTCGCGCACGCCTACGCCGACGCCGCGATCGATCCGGGCGCCGTGGATTACATCGAGACCCACGGCATGAGCTCGATGCTGGCGGACAGCGCGGAACTGGCGGCGCTCGGCGCCGGACTCCGCACCGAGGACGACGGCGAAAACACGACGTATCTGGGCAGTGTGAAGCCCTGCATCGGGCACACGGAGGTGGTCTCCGGTCTGGCGGCGCTGGTGAAGACCGCGCAGGCGATGCGGCACGGGGTGATCCCGGCGCTCCCGGGCTTCGGGCGGCTGCACCGCGACCTCTCCCTCAAGGGCACGCGGCTGCGCATCGCCACACAGAACATGCCCTGGCCCGAGCGCACCGACGGCGCCGGCCGGCCGCTGCCCCGCCGTGCGAGCATGCACAGCTTCGGGATCGGCGGTGTCAACGCGCATGTGGTGCTGGAGCAGCACATCGCCTCCGCGAACCCGGACGACGACCCGGGCGCACAGGTCCTTGTCCTCTCGGCGCAGAGCGTCGACGCTCTGCGCGAACGGGCGCGCCGGCTCATTCATCGGCTTGCCGAAGCGGATCCGCGCTCCTGGGCGGACATCGCGTACACCTTGCAGGCCGGCCGGGAAGCGATGAGCTGCCGGCTGGCGTTCGTGGCGCAGAGCACGGACGAGGCCGCTCGTATTCTGGGCGGCTGGCTCAACGGCGACCCGGACACGCTCGCCCATGTGGCGTTCGGCGACGGCGTCGATCCCGCTGCCGGCGCCGAGCACGACGGGAGGCCACAGCTGGACCAGGCAGCAGAACTCTGGGCCTCGGGTACGTTCATGGACTGGGACCTGATGCGTCGCGGCGCCCGACGCAGGCGGATCGCACTGCCCGGGTACCCCTTCGCACGTCTGCCTTGTTTCGCCGAGCAGGCGCAGCGGTCGGATCAGGCCTCGCACACGGGCGTCGCCCCTTTGGACGGCGAGGCTTTCGTGGCCGACCTCGTCGCCTCGGTGCTGGGCCTGTCGCGCCACGAGATCGACAGCACGAGGTCGCTCGCCGACTACGGTCTCAACTCCCTGCTTCTGGTCGCGATGCTGGGCCGGATCAGCAAGGTGTTTCCGGGGTTCCAGCCTGAATGGTGGCAGCCGCACGACACATTGAACGACGTGGTCGCGAGGCTGCCCGAGGCGGAGACCCGCTCCACACGCGCGCCGGCCCAGGAGCTGGTACGCCTCAACGGCGCGACCGAGGGCAGGCCGGTCTTCTGGATCCACGGAGCCCTCGCCGGCGTCGAGTCCTACCGCACGATCGCCGAGCGGATCGACCGCCCGTTCTACGGCATCCAGGCCCGTGGCCTGCTGACCGAGGACGCGCCGATCGAAGGCGTCACGGCCATGGCCGAGTACTACACCGAGGTCATCCGCTCGGTGCAGCCGGAGGGGCCGTACGACGTCGGCGGATTCTGCCTCGGCGGCATCGTCGCCTATGAGGTGACCCGGCGTCTCCAGGAGCAGGGCCAGGACGTGGCCTCGCTGACGATGGTGGACTCGCCGGACGAGACCGGCCTGGCGAAGTCGAACGCGAACGGCTTCCAGTCGGCGCGGAGCGCGGCTCTGCAGGTCGTCAATTCCCTGCTCTGGCCGGCGGGGGAGAAGGACCCTGCGCGCATGCGTGCCCGTCTCGTCCACCGGGACGAGGTCGCGGAGGACCTGGACGAGGACACGTTCGTCCTGCGGCTCGCGGAGTTGGCGGCCGACCGCGGCCTCGCCATGAGACCTGCCCAGATCGAGCGGTTCATCAGGCGCACCATGGAGATCCAGCTCGCCTACCGGCTCGGCGAGCACACCATCAGACCTCTGTCGCGGCCGGAAGCCGTGAGGTGCACCTACTTCCGCAACCGGCGCGGGCTCTTCCTGGGCGAGGTCGAACCCTACTTCCAGGTCGCCGGCGAGACCTTCTCCCTCGACCACGTGAATTACCAGCAGGACTGGGCGCGCGAGCTGCCGGGCCTTCGCCTGGTGGAGATCGACGCCGCGAACCACATGACGATCCTGAACGACGCGGAGCCGCTCGCCGCGATCGAGGAGACATGCCTGGCGCTCTACGCGTCCGACGAGATCGGGGCCTCCCGTGGCTGACCAGACCGCCGCCCCTATGTACGACCGCCACGAGCCGGTGGCGATCGTCGGCATCGGCTGCCGACTGCCGGCGCTGATCGACGATCCGACCGCACTCTGGCAGGCCCTGCTCAGGGGTGTCGACGCGGTGCGCCAGGTGCCGCCCAACCGGTGGAACGCCACCGCATGGGCCGAAGCGGAGGCATCCGGCGGGGCGGCGAACCGTCGAGGCGGGTTCCTCGACGACGTCATGGGATTCGACGCGGAGTACTTCGGCATCTCACCGGCCGAGGCACGGCAGATGGACCCGCAGCAGCGGATCGCCCTGGAGGTGGCCTGCGCCGCGGTCGAGGACGCGCGGCGTTCCACAGCGAGTCTCGCGGGCACACGCACCGGTGTCTTCATGGGCGCGATGTGGCAGGAGTACCCGCTGTTCACGCAGGGCGCTGCCGAGGCGATCCACGCCCACTCGGCCATCGGCTGGGACAACTCGGTGATCCCGTCCCGCATCGCCTACGCGCTGGGGCTGCGCGGCCCCGCGATGGGCGTGGCGACCGCGTCGAGCTCCTCCCTGGTCGCGGTGCACCTCGCCGTGCAGAGCCTGCGCTCCGGCGAGTCGGACTTCGCACTGGCCGGCGGCGTCAACCTGATGCTGCATCCGAACACCTCGGTGGCCCTGACGAAACTCGGCACCCAGAGCCCCGCCGGCCTGTGCCGGGCCTTCGACGGCGACGGTGACGGCTACGCCCGGGGCGAGGGCTGCGCGGTAGTCGTGCTGCGCCGGCTGTCCGACGCGCTCGCCGACGGCGACCGCGTCTACGCGCTGGTGCACGGCAGCGCCGTCAACAACGACGGCGCGACCGATGGACTGACCGCCCCCGGCCGCGAGGCGCAGACGGAGGTGCTGCGCTCGGCATGGGAGAACGCCGGCGTCGCGCCGTCCGCGGTGTCGTACGTCGAGGCACACGGCACTGGCACGCCCCTGGGCGACGTGACGGAGGCGGGCGCGCTCGGCACCGTGTTCGGGCCCGAACGGCGCGCGCCGCTGCGCATCGGCTCGGCGAAGACGAACTTCGGCCATCTCGAGCCGGCGGCCGGAGTGCTCGGGCTCGTCAAGGCCGCGCTGGCGGTGCACCACGGTGTCATTCCGCCGAGCCTGCACTTCCGCACACCGAACCCGCGCATCGATTTCCCCGAGGAACGCCTGGAAGTGGTCACCGAGGCGGCTGCGTGGCCTGCCGGGCCGCGGTTCGCGGGAGTGAGCAGTTTCGGATACGGCGGCACCAACGCGCACGTCGCCCTCGGCGAGGCGCCCGAGGGCGCGCCGGTGGAGACCACGCCGGACGCGGGTGGTCCGGTCTGCCTGACGGTCTCCGGCACGAGCCCGCACTCGCTCGCGCGCAACGCCGCGAAGCTGGCGAGCCACCTCGGGCGGTCGCCCGGGACAAGGCTGTCCGACATCGCCTGCTCGCTGGCGACGACCCGCACACACCACCCCGCGCGCGGCGTGGTGATCGCCGGAAGGACGGACGAGGCGGTGGCCGGTCTGCGGGCGCTCGCCGCGGACGAGAGCCACGACGCGGTGGTGACGGGCGCGGCTGCCGGTCGAGGCCGCGTCGCGTTCGTCTTTCCCGGCCAGGGAGCCCAGTGGTGGGGGATGGGCCGGTCGCTGTGGGAGCAGAGCGACGCGTTCCGCGAGGCCGTGACGGCCTGCGACGAGGCCCTCATCGCGCACACCGGGTTCTCGGTGGCCGCGATCGTGCGCGGGCAGGACGGTCTCGCACCGCCCTTCACACGCACGGACGTGGTGCAGCCCGCGTTGTTCGCGATGTATGTCGGTCTCGCGGCGATGTGGCGCGCCTGGGGCGTCGAGCCCTCGGCGGTCGTCGGCCACAGCCAGGGCGAGGTGGCCGCGGCGGTCGTCAGCGGGGCGTTGAGCCTGGCGGACGGCGCTCGCATCGTGGCGTTGCGCGCCCGAGCCGTGCGCGATCACGCGCCGGACGGAGCGATGGGACTCGTGGAGCGCCCGGTGGGCGAAGTCGTCGAGCAGCTGGCTGCCTGCGGCGAAGCGCTGTCCGTCGCGGTGGTGAACACCGCGCGGTCGACCGTGGTGGCCGGAGACGCCGAGGCGCTGGACCGCTTCCTCGCGCGGATGGAGGCCACCGGCGCGTACTGCCAGCGCGTGGACGTGGACTACGCGTCACACAGCCCGCACATGGATGCGCTGCTGCCCGCGCTGCGCGAGCAGCTCACGGGCGTCGCCCCCGCGGATACGGGGATCGCCTTCTATTCGAGCGTGACGGGGGAGCGGCCAGCCGGTCCGGAGCTCGACGCGGACTACTGGTGCCGCAACCTGCGCGAGCCGGTGCGCTTCGATCGCGCGCTGGAGCGCCTGCGAGCGGACGGGTTCGGGACCTTCGTCGAGGTGAGCCCGCATCCGGTGCTCCAGATAGCCCTGGCGCAGGGAACCGAAGCCGACGGGACGGCCGTCGTGGTGGGCAGCTTGCGCCGCGGTCACGGCGGGATCGAGCAGGCGCTGCGGGCGCTGGCAGAGCTCCACGTCCAAGGGGTTCCGATCCTGTGGGAACGGGTGTTCTCGGCCTCGGACACGCGCAGGGCGGACCTTCCGACGTACGCGTTCGAACACCGCAATTACTGGCTGGACGAACACGACGACGCGATCCCGGCCGTGAACCGCGCCTCGTGGCGCGAGGAAGTGAGGGCACTGCCCGAACCCGAGCGTCTGGGATCAGTGGTCGCACTCGTCACGGAGGAGGCCGCGGCTCTGCTCGGCCGGCCCGGTGAAGGCGTGCGCCCCGACATGACGCTGCGCGAACAGGGTTGTGACTCCCTCATGGTGGTCGAGCTGCGAAACCGGCTCAGCGCACGGACACGGGTTGCGCTGCCGACGGTGCTCGCCTTCGACTACCCCACACCGCGAGCGATCGCGACACTGCTGCTGACGCACGCCGACGCGGAGTACGAGCCTCCGGAAGTCTCGCCCGCCGCTGCCGCGGTGCCCACGCGGCCCGATGACGACGACCCCGTCGTGATCGTCTCCATGGCCTGCCGGCTTCCGGACGGAATCAACACGCCCGAAGCGTTCTGGGAACTGCTCGTCGACGGCCGCGAAGCCTCCTCCCCGTTCCCACAGCGCTGGGACGGGTGGGATCTCAGCACGATCGAGGAGGCGGAGCGCGCCGCCACCGGCCGGCGCTTCGAGCGCAGGGGCGGCTTCGTACGCGACGTCGAGGACTTCGACGCGGCGTTCTTCGGGCTCAGCCCGCGTGAGGCGCTGTCCCTGGACCCGCAGCAGCGGCTCGTGCTGGAAGTCGTATGGGAGGCACTTGAGCGGGCCAATCTGCGCACCGCGTCGCTCGAAGGGAGCAACACAGGTGTCTACCTCGGCGCGATGAGTTCGGACTACGACATCGCCCGGCGCTGGGACGTCGCGAGCAGCGACGGCTACAAGATCACGGGCAACGGGTCGAGCCTCATATCCGGGCGTGTGGCCTACACACTCGGCCTTTCCGGGCCGGCGCTCACCATCGACACCGCGTGCAGCTCGTCGCTCGTGGCCTTGCGCCTCGCGTGCGAGGCACTGCGCAGTGGCGAATGCGACCTGGCGCTCGCCGGCGGAGTGACCGTGATGAGCACCCCGCAGATCTTCGTCGAGTTCAGCCGGCTCAACGGGCTCGCGGCAGACGGCCGCTGCAAGAGCTTCGCCGATGACGCCGACGGGACGAGCTGGGCGGAAGGCTGCGGCGTCCTGGTGCTCAAGCGGCTTTCGGACGCGAGGCGCGACGGGGACCGTGTGCTGGCCGTGGTGCGGGGCACCGCCATGAACCAGGACGGCCGCAGCCAGGGGCTCACCGCGCCGAACGGCCCCGCGCAGCAGCGCGTGCTGCGCAGTGCCCTGGCCGACGGGGGACTGACCCCGGCCGACATCGACGCCGTCGAAGCGCACGCCACGGGCACCGTGCTCGGCGATCCCATCGAGGCCGGCGCCCTTGCCGCAGTGTTCTCGGGCCGCGTGCGGCCCCTGCACCTGGGATCCGCCAAGTCCAACATCGGCCACGCTCAGGCGGCCTCCGGTGTCATCGGCGTCATCAAGATGGTGATGGCGCTTCAGCACGAGTGGCTGCCCCGCACCCTGCACGTGGAAAGGCCGAACACCCGGATCGACTGGACCGGCGGTGAACTGGAGCTCCTGCGGCAGCCGAGGCAGTGGCCGAGGACACGTCGGGTGCGTCGCGCCGGCATCAGCTCATTCGGTATCAGTGGCACCAACACGCACGTCATCATCGAAGAGGCACCGGAGACCGTCGTCGCGGACCGGCCCGGCGACGATCTCGTCCACCCGCTGGTGATCTCAGGCACCGACACCGCCGCCCTCCGAGCGCAGGCCCAGCACTGGGCCGAATGGCTCGACGCGCGGCCCGCCGCGTCGATGGGCGATATCGCCTACACCTCCGCCGTCGGCCGTACGCACTTCGACGCCCGCGCCGTGGTCTTCGCGGGCAACGCCAAGGACGCTGCCGAAGCTCTGCGGGCGGTCGGTCCCGGCTCCGCCGCGGCGCCGGGGAAGCTCGCCTTCGTATGCGGCAGCCAGGGCGCGCAGCCGCCAGGGACACACCGTCAACTGCTGGAACAGAGCACGGTGTTCCGCGACACCGTGGCGGAATGCGACGCGGTCCTCTCGCCGTTGACCGGCTGGTCCGTGCTGAAGGTGCTGCGCGGCGAGCAGGACGTGAACAGTCCGGATGTGCTGCCGTGCACGCTGTTCGCGACCCACCTCGGGCGTGCGGCGCTGTGGCGCAGCTGGGGTGTGGAGCCGGCGGCGGTGGTGGGCGACGCGCAGGGCGAGGTCGCCGCCGCCGTGGTGAGCGGGGCGTTGAGCGTGGAGGACGGCGCCCGCGTCATCGTCCTTCAAGCTCGCGCGCGCTCGGGGGAGATGGTCGGCGGTGAGATCTCAGGGATTGTCCCTGGCCGGACTTCCATCCCCTTCTATTCGCGCCTGACGGGCCGCGTTGTACCGGGCCCGGAGCTCGGCGGCGACTACTGGTTCCGCGACCTGAAGCCGGATCCCCATGGGCTCGACCGCGCGCTGGAGCGGCTGCGTGGCGAGGGCTTCGGAGCGTTCGTCGAGCTCGGCACACCCTCCGAGGGCGCCTCGGGCGGCCTGGACCAGCTCTGGCGAGCAGCCGCCGCCTTGTTCGAGCGGGGCCTCTCTCTGGACTGGGAACGGGTCCTCGGGTCCCGTGGTGCCGGCAAGGCCGACGTCCCGACGTACGCGTTCCAGCGCCAACGCTTCTGGCTCGGCGAACTCCCGGCCGGGCCAGTGATGGTGACGGCAGGTCAGGGCACGGACGGCCACCCGTGGTTCGATGCCATCACAACTCTCGCCGGCAGCGGCGGCCACCTGTTCACCGGCCGGCTGTCGCTCGACGACTGCCCGTGGCTGGCCGATCACGCCGTCGGCGGGCAGGTCTACGTGCCGGGCGCGGGCCTGACCGACGCCACGCTGTTCGCCGCCCGGACCGCGGGTGCCGACGCCGTGGCAGACCTGACGCTGCTGGAGCCGGTCGTCCTCCTTCCGGGCCGCGCGCTGCGCATCCAGGCCACCGTCGGCGGAACGGACGCGCACGGACGACGCCCCTTCGCGTTCCACAGCCAGGCCGAGGACACGGATGAGCCGCTGATCTGGCAGCAGCACGTGACCGGAGAGTGCGTGACCCGCGCGGGCGCCGATGTCACGATGCCGCCGGACATCGACAACTGGCCGGTGCCCGATGCCCGGGCCCTCGATATCGAGGCCTTCTATGGACGCGCCCTCGCCAACGGGCTCGACTACGGCCCGGCCTTCCGAGGACTGCGCGAACTCACCTTCAGCGACGGCGTCTACTACGCGCGGGTATCCCTTCCGGACGCGCTGGATCCGGCCGGCCACGGCCTGCATCCGTCGCTGTTCGACGCGGCACTGCAGGCCGTCGTCGCCGGCCTGATGGAGGCGGGTGCGGATCCTGGGCCGCTCGTCCCGTTCATCTGGTCGGACGTCGAGCTGTTTCGTGCCGCAGGCAGAGAACTGACCGTGCGAGTGTCGTTCGAATCTGTTGGGGAGGAGGGCCTCGCACCGGCCACCGTATGGCTGGCCGACCCGGCAGGCCACCCGGTGGCCCGGATCGGCAGGCTGAAGTTCCAGCGCGGCAGACGTCGCGGACACCCGTTCGCCGAGCACCTCTACCGCGTCGGCTTCGAACCCGTACACCCCGTGGCCGACACCGCCGGCCCTGCGGGCACGCTCGTGGTCGGCGACGCAGAGCTGGGCGCGGGGCTCGGCGCCGACGTCGTACCCGATCTGGACGCCCTCGTGAAGCGGCTCGATGTCCGTGCGGACACGCCTCGGCGGCTGCTGTTCGCGCTGCCCGACCGCGCGTCCGCTCAGGGGGACGATGCGGAGCGGAGCGCCGCGGAAGCGCTGCGGACGCTTCAGGTGTGCTTGGGCGACGCCCGGCTCCAGGGCGCGGAGCTCGTCTGGGTCACCCGTGACGCGGTGTCTTCGAGCCCGGACGATCAGGTGGGGAACTGGGCCCACGCCGCGGTGTGGGGCATGGTGCGTACGGCCCGCACGGAGCAGCCCGAGCGCGTCCTGCGCCTGATCGACCTCGATCCCGGTACCCCGGACTTCCGGCTCCTGGCGCGCGTGATCGAGACCGGCGGTGAGCCGGAGTGCGTGCTGCGCGGCGAGACCGTTCACGTGCCACGAGCAAGGCCGACCGTGGAGGAGGTCGACGCGCTCGTCCTGCCGGACGAAGGCGGCTGGCACCTGCGTCAGCGGGAAGACGACCAGCTGGACGTCATCGCCGCCGCGCACGACGAGGGCGCGCCGGAGCCGGTCGCGCCATGGGAAGTCCGCGTCGAGGTGCGCGCCGCCGGGATGAGCCCGGAGCGCGCACAGGTCCTGGAGTTCGCGGGGATCGTCATGGAGGCCGGCAGCGGCGTCACCTCCGTGCACGCGGGTGACCGGGTCATGGGCAGTGCGGCGGAGGTGCTCGGCCGTCAGATCCGCGTGGACGGCGCCGCCCTTCGGCCGATGCCCGCGAGCCTCACCTTCGCGCAGGCGGCCGCTGATCCGTCCGCCCCCGGTCCGAGGCAGGACAAGAGGGCGTTCACTGCCTTCGACGTACGCGACGCGCCGCATGCCCTGCGCCACGCGCGGCGGAACGCCGCGCACACGACCGTGCTGACCCTGCCGCGCGCCCTCGACCCGGACGGTACGGTGCTGATCACCGGCGGCCTCGGCGAACTCGGCAGCGCGCTTGCCGCACACCTGGTCCGCGCGCACGGAGCGCGGCGGCTCGTGCTGCTGTCGCGGCGCGGTGGCGGCACCCCCGAAGCCGGCTCGTTCGTGCGGGAGCTCGAAGCCGCGGGCGCCGAGCGCGTGGACCTGGTCGCGGGCGACGTCGCGGACCGGGCCGCATTGGCCGCGGTCCTGGAGGGGATCGACCCGAGCCATCCCCTCACGGCTGTGTTCCACCTCGCCGGCGTGCTCGACGACGGCCTGGTGGAGGGCTTTACCGCAGAGCGGCTGCATCGGGTGATGGCACCCAAGGTCCGGGGCGCGCGCCTGTTGGACGAGTTGACCGAGCGGCTGGACCTGGCCGCGTTCGTACTCTTCTCCTCGGCGGCCGGAACGCTGGGCACCGCGGGACAGAGCGGGTACGCCGCGGCGAACGCGACGCTGGACGCCCTGGCGGCGAACCGGCGGGGGCGGGGTCTGACAGCACTCAGCCTCGCTTTCGGGCTCTGGGAACAGGCCGGAGTGGGCATGACCGCCCACCTCGGCAAGGCCGAGCTGGGACGCCTGCGACGTCAGGGGATCGGCGCCCTGACCTTGGCCGAGGGCCTGAACGCCCTGGATGTCGCACTGGCGCGGCCCGAGACCCAGCTGATGCCGGTGCGCCTGGAACTGGGCTCGCTGCGACACGCGCTCGGCGACGCGGAAGCGCCTCCCCTGCTGCGCACCATGCTGCAAAGCACAACGGAAGGGCGCCGAGCCGAAGTTTCCGAGACCGCGCAGTCGCTCGATACGCGGATGGCGGACGCCTCCGAAGCCGAACGGCCGGCCCTGCTGCTGGACCTGGTCCGCGGCGAAGCCGCCGACGTGCTCGGCCTGCCCGGACCCGACAGCGTGCCGGCCGACAAGGCACTGCGTTCCCTCGGGATGGACTCCCTCACCATGGTCCAGTTGCGCAAGCGCCTCGCCAAGCGGCTGGACACCACACTGCCCGCCACGCTGGTGTTCGACTACCCGACCGTCGAGGCCATCGTCGGGCTCCTGCTCCACGACGCCACCACCCTGAGAGGGAACGAGAAGTGAAGACAGAGGCCCTGTTCATCGCGGGTACCGCCACCTACCTGCCCCCGGCGACCAAGGTCCAACAGGCCGTCGCCGACGGCCGGTTCGACGCCCAGGACGCCGAGGACACCCAACTGGAGTCGGTCTGCGAGGCCATGGACGAAGCTCCGCCCGAGATGGCGGTGGCCGCTGCCAGAGACGCCCTGGAAAGGTCGGGCCACCGGGCCGACGACATCGCGCTGCTGCTGCACGCCTGTGTGTACTTCCAAGGCCTTGAGCTCTATCCGACCGCTTCCTACATCCACCGCGAAGTACTCGGAGACCATTCGGCGCTCGCCTTCGAGGTCAAGAACGCTTCCAACGGCTGCATGACCGCTTTGGACATCGCGGCGCGCTCCCTCGCGGCCACCGACGACGTGGCGGCGCTGGTGACGACCGCCGACAAGGTCGGCCTGCCGGTGATCGACCGCTGGAACAGCGACATCGGCATCGTCCCCGGCGACGGTGCGTCGGCGATGGTGCTCAGCAAGAGGTCCGGGTTCGCACAGGTGCTGAGCACCTCCACGGTGTCGGATCCCACCCTTGAGCGTCTGCATCGCGGCGACGCGCCCTTTACGCCTCACCACGACCCCACGCTCCCCATCGACCTGCGTCTGCGCAAACTGCAGTACCTGGGAGACGTGGAGCTCGACGAGTTCACCCGCCGATTCCGGGCCGGCCTCAGCGACTGTGTCGATCGAGCGCTGCGCGACGCGGACATTCGGCTGGGCGACGTCGCCCGGTTCGTCGTACCGCACTTCGGACGCATCGTGGTGCAGCGCGAGGTCCTTGCCGCACTCGATATCGGCCTCGATCGCACGACCTGGGCCTGGGGCCGTACCGTCGGCCACCTGGGCGCGGGCGACCAGATCGCCGGACTCGACCACCTCGTTCGGGAGCGCGCCGTCGACGTCGGCGACCTCTGCATGCTGCTCGGTGTCGGTGCCGGCTTCACCTGGACGTGCGCCGTGGTCCGGATCGTCGAGCTTCCCGAGTGGCCGACGCCGTCGGCCGGATTCGGCCTCGGGGGCGGGCGGATCTGATGCGCTGCTACGTGTTCCCGGGACAGGGCATCCAGAAGAAGGGGATGGGACGAGACCTGTTCGGAAGGTTCCCCGACCTCCGTCGCCGCGCCGACCGGGTGCTCGGATACCCGATCGAGGAGCTCTGTCTGGAAAACCCGGAACGACGGCTTTCCGAGACCACGTACGCGCAGCCCGCGATCTACGTCGTCAACGCGCTGCACTGGTCAGCGGCGCAGGAGGACCTGCCGCCCGCGGACTTTCTCGCGGGTCACAGCCTGGGTGAGTACAGTGCGCTGTTCGCGGCCGGAGCCTTCGACTTCGAGACCGGCCTGACGCTGGTGCAACGCCGTGCGGAACTGATGAGCCAAGTCGGCGGCGGTGCGATGGCCGCCGTCGTCGGTGTCTCCGAGCAGATCGTCGAGGAGACTCTGAAGCAGCACGATGCCACCGGCGTCGTCATCGCCAACTACAACGCGCCCGAGCAGTTCGTGCTCTCCGGCAGCCGCGAGGAACTGGCGCGGATCAAGCCGGTGTTCGAGAAGGTGGAAGGTGTCAGAGGGTTCGTCCCGGTCCGAGTCAGCGGCCCCTTCCACGCACCGGCGATGGCCCCGGCCGCCGCGCACTTCCGCACCCTGCTGGCCTCGGTCGACGTGGGCGAACTGCGGACACCGGTCATCTCCAACGTGACCGGCCGGCCGTTCGGCCCCGATGCGCAGGAAGTCCGCGAACTGCTCGCCGGGCAGATCGCCGAGCCCGTCCGCTGGACCGACTGCATCCGGTATCTGCGGGACGCGGGCGTGTCCGTTTTCACGGAACTGAGCGAATCGAAGGTGCTCACCTCGCTCATCGACCGGATCACCACGGCGCAGGAGCCCGCACCCGACCTGCGCCGAGACCTGATCGAGCGCATCAAGCGCGAGATCCTCCAGCCGGAGATCGGCGACGAGGCGCTGGGCTTCGACGAGGACGCGTCGTTCCGGCAGCTCGGCCTCAACTCCATCATCTACGTGCGCCTGGCCCGCCGGGCCGGGAAGGTCCTCGGTATTCCGATCAAGCCGGACGTCATCTTCCAGCACCGTACCTGCGCCGCCCTGGCGGACCACCTCCTGACCCGCGACGACATCGCCCGAGCCCCGGCGCCCGAGGCCCCACCCGCGCCGTTGCGTGAATACCAGGACGAACGGGTGACGGCCCTGCTGCGCGACTGTGCGGACGGGGCCCTCGGCGTGGAGCGGACCATCGAGGCGATCCGCGCCCTCGCGTGACGAGCGCCGCATGCGTCACTACCTCGTCCTGCCGTAGGGGAAGCGGACGAACACATGGACACGACCATGCCGTGCCACTCACCGTGCCCGGGCAGGTCGGGGGCGATAGAAGCACTCGATGCCGCAACGCGAGCGGAAGCGATCCCGATCCACCGGTCGGCCTCCGTCCGTCCTCGTCCTGCCCGCCCCAGCACCCTCACGACGGCGGCCTTCAGGCCGTCGTGGCGGACCTTGGCCCGGGGGACCCGCCCAGCGTCCGCAGGGCGTGAACACGGCCTTCGAAGAAGGCTTCCTTGTCCGCAGGGAGGCAAACACGTCTCTCCGTACTGGGCATGCCGTCCGCGTCCTGCGATTGCCGTCCAGAAACGCCACATAGTAATCAGAATCTGTCGAAGCGTAACAAAGTGGTCAATGTTCGGGTAAACCGAGACAGGAGCCGCTCATGATGGCACGCCCGGAAACCGACCAGCCGACACGGTGGGACACGCGGATCGCGGGACGCGAACCGGACCGGGTCGAGGTCACCCAGGTTCTGAGCCAGGACGTAGTGCTGGGGACTCCCGTGGTCGTGGACATCGCCCGTCACAAGCCCGTGCTGGCGTTCCACAATCCCGGTGAGACAGCCGGTTCCGACTCCGACGGGCACCAGGCCCTGGTCTTCTGCCCCCGGCAGGGTCCGGTGCCCGACATCAGGCACGTAGCCCGCGCGTTGGGCAGTGCGACGGGCTGGCGGGTCACCCGGCCGTTCGAGTCCTGGCTCCAGACACAGGCCAAGCAGCCGGGCTGGTCGTTCAAGGACCTCACGCTGAGCGTGCGGTCCGAGAACGGTGCCCGGACGGTGGTTGCGCACTTCTGTGTCGTCAGTCCCAGCCAGTACGGGAAGCCGGCCGCTCAGGTCTTCAGTTCGGAACTGTCCCACGACGGTACGCGGTGGGCCGAGCACCTCCCTCAACGGCGCGGGAGCCCTGTCCGTTGCACACCCCGATCCGCACACCGCACCGTCACCCGATCAGTGACAACGCTGAAAACGCTCAATGGCTCTGCCCCCAATCCCCTGCCGACAAGACCCCGGGGGCTGAGTGACACCGCCGTCTACTCCGCTTGGCGACTCGCTCGCAGCATTTCCTCGACCATGCGCCTTGCGTCAGGGCGCAGAGACGCAAGCAGCTCCTCAGGGCACCCGCCGTCCCGGGCCAGGATCCGGCCCAGGGACTCTGCTGCCGAGTCGAGCACAAGCTCGTCCTCGACCGGCGAACTGGTCACGTCGATGAGCGCCTTCACCACGTGCTCACCCGAGTACGCCTCAAGGTCCATCGCGGCATCGTCGCGCTCGTCGACGCGAGCAGCCCTGTTCAGCAAAGCCGATATCAACCCTGCCGGCTGTGGCACAACCACGCCTCCCCCTCCTCATGGATTTCTCCCACCAGCATCCACATGTCAGGCGCTTTGGCCGAGCACGACCACCGACGGCAGGCCCCGCCGCGAAGGGGAATCGACCGCATCTTGCTTCGCCGGGGCAGGTGGTCCCGGTTTCGATGATATTGCTGCCGAAGGTGAGGCGGTCGACGATGGCTGCGCAGAGGCGGGGGGTCCCGCCGTGACCCGCTCGTTCGGCACCGGACCGGGGGCGAACATGACGTCCGGCTTGCCGTCGGGCAGCAGAGGCCCAACGTTGAACTTCGCGAGTTCCTGGCCGGTGCGCGGTTCCCAGCGCTGCCTCACCTTTCCCGAGATGGTGAGGATCTTTCCTTCGGTGTCGAAGAAGTGGGCGAAGCTCCAATTCCAGGCATCCCCTGCAGGCAGGGACGGTCCCAGAATGGACGGTTCGGGCACGAGCAGGGACGGGGACTCGGCTGTCCTGATCGAGGTGACCTCCCTCAGGGTGGCGACGTCGCGGACGGAGACCACGTTCTTCGCCTCCCGGTCGGCGAGCAGGGTGCCGTCCCGGCTGAACTTCACGGGGCCGTCGAATCCGGGCTTCCAGTAGGGCCGGGGCAGCACCAGCTTACTGGCTCAGGATGCCGCGCGTACGTCCCACCCCCCTTGAACGTGGTCGGATACAAGATCATCCCATCCTGTCCGTCATCCGGGGACGTACTCACCACGTGTGTAGCTCCACTCCTCCGTCACACGACCGTGCGGCCGCGCGAGGGTACGTGCGAATCAGCGTCCAAACGTCGCGTCCCGGGGGCGGTTGTCCCACCCCCGGGACGGATCGTCAGTGGCGACGCCAGCGGCGATTGACGAGGGGAACGCCGAGGCGAGCGGCCACCGTACGTTCCAACTCACCAACCACGACAGCCGGGGTATCGGCGCGGAGCGGCAGCACCCAGTAGGCCGACCACTCCTCCCGCTTGGACCTGGACTCCGCCATGTGCTGACGGATACGAACCGAAGCGGCGCCCCCGCAGAGCGCCCGCTCGGGTCGGGTCCGTCCGCAGTAGCAGGCCACGCCCTCTCCGTTCACCGGGATGTAGATGGCACGACGCTCGTTCCCGCTGTCCTCCCCGATCCAGATCGGAGAGTCCCGGTACTCCTCCAGCCAGGGGCCTACCAGGCTGGCCAGCACGGCGTAGCGCTCGGGCGTCATCGTGGCGACGCCCTGCCACACCAGGGCGCTCACCAGCTGTCCGACAGGGGCTCCGACTCGGCGATCTTGCCGAGGCGAGCGGTGATGCCCGCGAGGATCCCGAACGTCGACTCCACCTCGAGCCAGGCGATCTTGTCGTCAGTGCCGTTCTCGTCGCGCATCTCGATGAGGTCCATCAGCCGGTCCTTCGCGGTGAACACCGCCTCCTGGAATCGGGTGAGGCTCGCGGCCTCCTTGGCGGCGGGGTTGTTGCGCTCCGCCTCGGAGGTGAAGCCGTGCCGGACCGCCTGGCGCAGGTAGGCGTTGAAGGTGGAGGTCGCCCAGTCCGACGGCTGCTCGACCAGGGACTTGGACTCGCTGTCCCACCAGCGCAGCGGCTGGCGGGCCCGAGACCGCTTCACCGCGTCGGCCAAGAGCTCGCGGCCCGGCCCGGTCTCCAGGAGGCCCTTGATGATCTGCCCGACGCTGGTACGGGCGATGGTGGTGCCGACCGTCTCCTCGGCCGAGCCGGCGGCGGCCCGCAGGTGACCGGTGACCACCAAGGCGACCATGCCGAGCACGCCGAGCACGAGGGCGGCCTGGGTGTCGTTGGCGTGGGCGCGGTCCCGGAGGCCGTCGATGGCGTGGTCCGTGGCGGCGTTCTCCACCGTCCACTCGGTGTCGACCAGGTCCTGCCACAGGCAGCCGGTGTCCAGCGCCTTGCGGATCGAGTCCAGGTGCTTCGGCGTCTCGACGCTCGCCGAGTACGAACGCAGTCCCAGTTCCACCACCGGCCCGTTGCGGTGGCTGAGGTAGAGACCAGTCTTACCGAGTTGGGAGCGCACGAGGCGGTTGAAGGCGTGCCCCTTGCGGGTGAGCTCCTGGACGATCTGGGCGAAGCGAAGGTCGGGCAGGTCGTCCAGGCCAAGCAGGCGCATCCCCTCGGGCACCTGCTCGCGGCCGATCAGAACGTCCCGCCGCGCCGTCGCCAGGTCCTTGTCGGGCTGCCCGCAATCCAGCAGGCCCTCGTCGTAGAGGGCCGTCGCCATCTCCTCGGCGACGACGGCGTGCTGGGAGCCGGCGGAGAACTTCTTGGCGGACACGTTCATGCGCACCAGCACGCTGCGGACAGCGGCGGGGAAGCGCTCCATCCCGCGCTGCGGGTCGTCGTCCTCGTAGCCGACGATCACCTGGACCGGCACGGTGAGCGCGTTGAGCGCGATCGCCGCTTCGTTCCGCTCCCGCTGGTCCGCCTCGGTACCCTTCGGCGGCTGCGCCAGTCGCTTGTGGGCCACCTTGGCGATCTTGCGGACGAGCTCACGGCGGGCAACGAGCGGCAGTCGCATGAGGTACGAGGGCAGCAGTCGGATCCGGGTGTGGTCGCGGGCGTCGCCGGTCAGCCATCCGCGCTCGACCGGCAGGAGCACCAGGCAGGAGATCAGCCGACAGTTGCCGTCCACGGCCGTGTAGTCCTCGCCGACCGAGTCGGGGGAGCCGGTGAAGGTCGCCGGCACCAGCGTCAGCGAGCGCTCAACGATGCGCTCCCCTACGTCCTGCGGGTTGTCCTTCTGCACGGCGATCGCGGCCCGGTCCACGGCCTCCATCACGGCCTCGAACGCGTCGCCGTGGACCAGTGTCGCGTACCGGTCGTGCGGGGCCGGCATCGACAGCGCGAGTCGGCTGCGGGGCGCTTTGGGGTCGGCGGCGTAGCTCGCGTCCGCGAGCAACCGGTCGTTCTCCACCGCAGGGGAGATCATCGGCGCGTACGCGCGGAAGTTCAGCGTCGTCAGCCAGCCGAACGGCGTCCGGTGCCGCTCAGCCCGGCTGAGCTCGAGCTCCTGGGGGTCGGTGGCCAGGTGGGCGAGACGCTCGATGTGGCTGGGGCTAAGGAGAACTCCGCCGAGCTTGCCGAGCTGGGTCTGGGCCTTGGTCGTCTGGCTGACCGGCGGGACACGGTGCTCGAACTCACCGTTGCCGTTTCGGAATCCGCTGACCGGGATGACCTGGATCTCACGGGTCTCGCCACGGTCCGGCTTGGAACTGCTGCTCATGGGGCGCCTTCTTGGATGGCCGGCGTGTAGTACGCCGGCGTTGGCCGCGCGTCACGCGGCGCCATCCGGGCTGCCACGCACCCACTCCGCCTCTGAAGAACCTCAGTCCGTTCAGGGTTTCGTAGCGTTGTCACGTCGGTCAGTGGCAGTTCGAGTGCTCTACGTGTGTGGCGGCGAGGCCGTCGCAGGCGGAGAGGAGCCCAAGTCGTGCGGTTGCAGACCTCGGTCCGCGCGCGCAGGCGTTTGACCGCCGCAATCAACGGCGTCGGCCGCACCCTACCGGTTCGCTGACCATCGCTCAAAGTGGTTTTACTGGACTCCTTCTGACGCATCGGCAGATACCGTGCGACTCCAGGCTCACTAACGAGCTCGTGCACGGTTAGCGGTGAGACGTCGAAGGGCCGGGGGCCTCGGTGCTCACGTCTGCCACGCCAGGATCCGGTCTGCGGTCTGTTGCTGGGACAGCAGGCCGGCGATGGCTTGGACGGTGTCGTCCATGTGCTCGCGGCGGCCGAGGTGGCAAGCCAGTGCTCGCCAGTTCTTCAGGTGGGCGATGCCGTGCTCGACCCGGATGCGGCGTGAGGAGTGCGCTTTGCGCTGGCGCTCGTGTATCTCCTCGTACCAGTCCGGGGCGTTCTTCTTGAACTTGCGGTGCGGCGGCGTCACGACACGTCCGCCGGTCTGTGCTCCGAGTCCTTGGTAGCCGGCATCGGCAAGGATCTCGACTGCATGACCTTCGGCCAGGAGCTTGACCAGCCCCAACTCGCGGGCGTGGGTGATGTCCGCGCAGCTTCCGGGCTTGGTCGGGCTGCAGAACAGCAACCGTCCGTCCCCGTCGGTGAAGACCATGGCCTTCACGGCGTTCTGCTTGTTCTTGCCGGAGATGAACCTGTCCCGGTCTTTGTGGCCGACCGCCGGACGGCGGACCCGGATCTCGGTGCCGTCGATGATGCCGGTCTCCCCGGCCTGGCCGAGATGATCGACGACCTCGGCCAGGGTTCGCAGCCGCATGTCGGGGCTGACGGTGCGTCCCCGCTCCGCGAGCAGGGGCCGCACCTCGCCGATAGCCCGGGTGACGGTCGAGCGGTCCACGCCGAACCAGCAGGCCAGCACATCATGAGTGACGCCGTGGCGAAGGTGGACGAGCGTGGCCAGGAGCCGATCGACGAAGACCATGCGGTGCTTCGCGCCGGCGCCCACCGCACGCTTCCGCGACCGGGATGCCGGCCTGGCCTGGTGCCGTTCATGCCACAACGGTGCGACCTCAGCAACGAGTTCAGCGATCACAGCGGCTGACAGGCCCGTGATCCTCCGGTCGCTGATGATCGCTGCGCGCGTCACGTTCCCCACCACCCAGCCATGATCGCCGATCGGAGACCGACGTCTCACCGCTAACCGTGCACGAGCTCGTTAGCCGCGCACACTCGGGAGACCGGCCCGGCTCCCACGTCCGGAGCGACCAGGCTGCCTTCCTCGAACCCGCGAGCTGTCCCCGGCCACCCGGTCCCGAGGCGGGGCGAACGGGGCCTGAGTGGCAGGATCAGTGCAGGGGGCTCCGCCCGCACACCATTGCCTGCGGGCGCGATACCCAAGGCCGCACTCCGAGGAGTGCAGCTCTCTAACATCAGGACCCGCTGACCAGGGGAAATGGCGGCGCTCAACTGGCCAGATCGAACGCTCACTGGCCAACTGAAGTGCTCAGTCACAGCGGGAAATCAGCGGTCACGTATTCGCTCCTAGTCAGTGAGCGTCTTCAGAGTGGCCACTGATCGAGTGACGGGGCGGTGTGGGATCGGAGTGCGCAACGGACAGGGCTCCCGTGCCGTTGAGGGAGGTGTTCGACGTCTCAACTCAGCAACGCAGGAGCCCTGTTGGTTCCCTATCCTGCCGTAATCGACCTGCCTCACGCCTTGGTCGAGTGGGTCACGATGCTCATCATCACCCGTGAAGGTGACCGCCGGTGCAAACTCCCGCCGCACCGTCGTGCGCTGATCGCACTCGTGTACCTGCGCCGCCACGACACCCTCGCCCGTATCGCCTCGGCCTTCGGGATATCCGTCGGCACCGCCCATGCCTACGTCACCACGGTCACCAGCCTACTCGCCGAGCATGCACCGGGTCTGCTGAAGACGCTACGCGCACACGATCCGGACTTCGTCCTCCTGGACGGCACGCTCGCGGAGTGCGACCGCGTCGGTGACGGCAGGGCCGACTACTCCTCGAAGCACAAGCGGCACGGGGTGAACGTGCAGGTCGTCACCAACCCGGCCGGCCAGATCCTGTGGCTGTCGCCGGCCCTGCCGGGCCGGACACACGACCTGACCGCCGCCCGCACCCACAAGATCCTCCGGATCTGCGAACGTCAGGGCATCCCGATCCTCGCCGACATGGCCTACATCGGTGCAGGCGACTGGGTCACCACCGCCAAGCGCCGACCGCCGGGCGGCGAACTCACACCCACCGAGCAGACAGCGAACCGTGCCCTGTCCGCAGCACGGGCCCCCGTCGAACGAGGCATGGCACGACTGAAGTCCTGGCAGATCTTCCGCAGATCCCGCATCAGCCCCAACCGCATGAGCGTCATCGCCAGAGCCGTCCTCACCCTGGAGAGGCAACGCTGAAAACGCTCAATGGCCCGCCTGGCGCGCCCGGATCCGACGTGTGAACCCTCGATCGATGCGTCGTCCATCTCCAGCAACCCCTCGTTGCACAGTTCCGCCAGGGGAACCTCATGCGGACGGGGCCGCACTCCGGCCTCGCTCCGGTCCCGCAGCCGCCGTCGTGCCGTCACCCCACTCAACCGTCGCCGGGCGGGGCACAGTACAGGGGGAGAGCGCGCCCGTGATGTGCCGGCAGGTGATCGCTCCGCCCCCGGCGGGCCCCAGGGACGTCGGCTGCCGGCGGATACGTCACACGCCGGCGGCCGGTGGGGCGTGCGGCGGTCGAGTGACCGGTGAACCTCGTTCCCGCCGGCGGCCGATGCCCGGCTCCGTCGGCCGAGTGGCGCCCCGGGTCCGGCGCCGGCCCTTTCCTCCGGACACACGCGACCAGGCACGCGCGACCACCAACACTGTGCTGGTCGGGGTGGCCGGCGACGGATCCTCTTCACCCACTTCGACGTGCGCACCATCAAGCCCGACGGAAGCGGCCTGCAGATTCTCACGAGCAGCGGGGCGAACGACGGCCACGCCGTCCGGAACCACGACGGCCGCATTCTCCGCAACAGCGGTACGTACGGCTTTCGCGAAGAAGCCGCACTCCATGACGACACCTTCCAGCCCTGCGGTCGGATCTTCAGCATGAACGCCGACGGTTCGGTCAAGAAGTCGCCGGCGGACCGTAAGCGGGAGGACTCGAATCCGCTGCACCTCACGCAGGATGTCCTATGCGTGTGAGGCGTCGGGTGACGGCGCGGTCCGTCGTGCCGTCACCGCTCCCACCCGCAGCCGGGACGCGCTCCCCGGCGAAGGAATGGCTCTCGGCCCCGGCCCACGCGTAGCTGTGGTCCCGGGTGACTTCGGTGCCACCGCGCCGGCAGACCTGGTCGTGCCCCGGAGCTACGCTGAGTTCCCGCTGCCACGGCTGCCGGGGAACGCCGAACGGATCCCGCGTCTGCGTGAACGCCCCGGATCCGGAAGGCCGGACCTGTGATCCCGGCAGCCCGTCGCCTCGTGCCCGGCTGACGGACCGTCAGTGACACCAGTGGAAGGCAGGACCACATGACGGAACCCGACCCCGGGCTCTTCGGGCCCTCATCGGTCACCTGGCAGATGCACGGCGACCCGATGATGTGGGTGGCGGGGGTGCGCGCCCTGTACCTCCAGGCGCTCCACCCCCGCGCCGTGCGCGGCGTCATGCAGAACTCCGACTTCCGCAAGGACGCCTGGGGCCGGCTGATGCGTACGGCGGGCTTCGTCGGAACGATCACCTACGGCACCACCGAAGCCGCCGAGAAGGCCGGAGCCCGGGTCCGCAGGATCCACCGGCTCCTCAAGGTCACCGACCCGCTGACCGGTGAGACGTACGGCGTCGACGAGCCGGACCTGCTGCTGTGGGTGCACTGCGCGGAGGTCGACTCCTACCTCCAGGTCCAGCGGCGCTCCGGCTACCCGCTCACCGACGCGCAGGCCGACCGATATGTCGACGAACACCGCACCGGGGCGCGCCTCGTCGGTCTCGACCCGGACGAAGTGCCCGGGACCACCGCGCGACTGGCGGACTACTTCGAGCGGGTACGTCCCCAGCTGGCCTCCTCAGCCGAGGCCCTGGAGGTGGACGACTTCCTGCGCCGGCCGCCCGTCCACCCTCTGCTGACACCCGCGCGCGCCGTGCTGTGGCGGCGTGTGGCGACCCTGGCCTACCAGTCACTGCCCCCGTTCGCCCATGAGCTGTACGGCAGACCGGTACCGCCGGTGGCCACCGTCGACCGCCGCCTGCGCACCACCGGAACCGTCCTGCGCGCCATCCCGTCGAAGCTGCGCTGGCGAATCCCGCCCGGCCACATCGTGAACGCGATGGCGCGACTCGGACCCGGCAGCCGCCCCACCCCGTACAAACTGACAGGGCAGGCAGCCATACTGGACGGGCCGGGGAGGGCACAGCAACAGCAGGCGGAATGACGGGGGCGACGGCGGGGATGGCGGAAACCAGGCTGATCCAGAGCCGGTACCGACTGCTTGAGCTGATCGGGCGTGGCGGCATGGGCGAGGTGTGGCGTGCCCGCGACGAATCGCTCGGCCGGCAGGTCGCCGTCAAATGCCTCAAGCCGATGGGCCCGCAGCACGACCAGGACTTCACCCGCATCCTGCGCGAACGCTTCCGCCGGGAGGCCCGCGTCGCCGCAGCCCTCCAGCACCGGGGCGTCACCGTCGTCCACGACTTCGGCGAGCACGAGGGCGTGCTCTATCTGGTGATGGAACTCCTCGACGGCCGAAACCTCAGCCAGCTCCTGGAGGACAACGGGCAGCGTCCGCTGCCCGTGGACGACGTCGTGGACATCGCCGACCAGGTGGCCGACGCCCTCGGTTACACCCACCACCAGGGCATCATCCACCGCGACCTCAAACCCGCCAACATCATGCGGCTGGCCGACGGGACCGTGAAGATCTGCGACTTCGGCATAGCCAGACTCGGCCACGACATCTCTGTCACCTCCCGCCTCACCGGTGCGGGCGTCGCCATGGGCACGCCGCACTACATGTCACCGGAGCAGATCAGCGGTGGCCACGTCGACCACCGCAGCGACCTCTACTCACTGGGCTGCGTGCTGTACGAGATCGCCACAGGCGCCCCGCCGTTCGACCTGGACGACGCCTGGGGTGTGCTTGTCGGGCACCGCGACACCGCGCCCGAACCGCTGCGCACCCACCGGGCGGAACTGCCCGGGTTCCTCGACCGTATCGTCCTGGAACTGCTGGCCAAGACCCCGGAGCAGCGTCCGGCCGACGCGAGCGACCTGCGCCGGCGCATCGCCGGCGGCCGCACCGGGGAACACCCGCACCTGGAGCCGACCGGTCAGGTGCTGCTCGCACCGCCCGCACTGGTGGTGCGACCCGGCGGGCAGGCCGCACCCGCACGGCGTCTGCCGGACTGGACCCGCGGGATGACCACTGGCCACAAGGCGGCACGCAGCGCGGGCGGCCCGCCCGATCCACTCGGTCCCGCATCGGGTCTGACCGGCGCATGGACCACCGGCGGGCCGGCCGGGGCCGGGCGGCCCACCCCGGACCCGGAACTCCTCTCGGCGCTCGCCAACCGCCACAGCGCCGGCCTCAACCTGGGCAGGCTCGGTCACTGGGAGGAAGCGGAGGAGGTCCACCGCGCGGTCGCCGCCGAACGCGAGCACGTACTGGGACCCGACCACCCCGAGACGCTCTCCAGCCGGTACGAGGTCGGGTTCACCCTCAGCCGGACAGGACGTACGGCGGAGGCGTTGCGGGAGTTCGACCGCGTCGCCCGGGGCCGCGAACGCACTCTTGGCCCCGACCACCCGGAAACCCTCGCGGCGCGTCAGGAGATGGCGTACGTACTGGGCCGGCTCGGCCGCCACTTCGAGGCCCACCAGCTCTACGCCGCTGTCTTCGCCTCCCGGGAGCGCCTGATGGGGCCCGACCACCCCGACACCCTGCGCTGCCGCCACAACATGGCGTTCAACCTCAGCAGGCTCGGCCGGCTGGAGGAGTCGTACGTCATGGCGCGCGACGTGGCGACGGCACGCGGACGGCTCCTGGGTGCCGACCACCCCGACACCCTCGTCACCCGCTACGAGGTCGGCTACACCCTGGGCCGGCTCGGCCGGTGGACGGAGGCACTGGAGACCTACCGGGAAGTCGTCCGGGCCCGTTCGCAGGCCCTGGGCGCCGACCACCCCGACACCCTCGCGGCCCGCTACGAGGTCGGCATCAGTCTCGGCCGGCTGGGGCGCAGTGCCGACGCCCTGGAGCTCTACCGCGGGCTCGTCGAGGACCGGACGCGGGTCAGCGGCCCGGCCGACCCCGATACCCTCCGCGCCCGCCACGGGCTCGGTGTCAACCTGGGCAGACTGGCCCGCTGGGAGGAGGCGCTGGCCGAATCCCGCGAGGTGTGCGCGCACCGCGAACGCGTCCTGGGGGCCGACCACCCCGACACCCTGGTCAGCCGTCGCGAGATCGCCGTGGGCCTCGGCTGGCTCGGGCGCTGGGCCGACGCCCTGAAGGCGTACCGTCAGGTCGCCGAAGCACGGACCCGGATCCTGGGCGCCGACCACCCCGACACCCTGGCCGGCCGCAACGACGAGGCGCACTGCCTCGAACAGCTCGGCCGGGGGCCCGAGGCCGTCGAGCTCTACCGGCAGGTGGCGGCGCTGCGGCAGCGGCAGGGCAGCCCGCCGCGCTGACGGCCACGCCCGACGGGATCCCTGGTCCGGGACGCGTGTCCGTGCTACCAAGGGGCATGCCCGCACGAGACAGCTATGACGCCGTGATCGTGGGCGGCGGCCACAACGGACTGGTTGCCGCCGCCTACCTCGCCCGCGCCGGACAGTCCGTCCTGGTCCTGGAACGGCTGGCCACCACCGGTGGGGCGGCTGTCTCGACCCGCCCCTTCGCCGGGTTCGACGCCCGGCTTTCGCGCTACTCCTATCTGGTGTCGCTGCTCCCGCCGAAGATCGTCCGCGATCTTGGGCTGGACTTCACCGTACGCAGACGGACCGTCTCCTCGTACACCCCGGCCGTCCGCGACGGGCGTGCCACCGGGCTGCTCGTCGGCGGCGGCCGCACCCGCGGCTCCTTCGCCGCGCTCACCGGCTCCGACCGGGAGTACGAGGCATGGCAGCGGTTCTACGGACTGACCGGGAGGGTCGCCGAGCGCGTCTTCCCGACACTCACCGAGCCGCTGCCCACCCGCGACGCGCTGCGGGAACGGATCGATGAAACGGACGCCTGGCGGATGCTGTTCGAGGAGCCGATCGGCGCCGCCGTCGAGGAGAACTTCGCCGACGACCTGGTCCGGGGCGTCGTGCTCACCGACGCGCTCATCGGCACCTTCGCCGACGCGCACGATCCCTCACTGCTCCAGAACCGCTGCTTCCTCTATCACGTGATCGGCGGCGGCACCGGCGACTGGGACGTCCCGGTCGGCGGCATGGGCGCGCTCACCGACGCCCTCGCCGGCGCCGCCCTGGCAGCCGGGGCTCAGATCCGTACCGGGCACGAGGCCGTCCGGATCGACACCGACGGGACACATGCCGAGGTGACGGTGCGCACGGACAGCGGTGAGTCGGCCGTCGGGGCGGGCCGCGTCCTGGTCAACGCCTCGCCCGAGGCTCTCGCCACCCTCCTCGGCGACGCGCCGCCCCCGCCCGCCGAGGGCTCCCAGCTGAAGGTGAACATGCTGCTCACCCGGCTGCCCCGGCTGAAGGACCGGTCCGTGGACCCGCGCGAGGCGTTCGGCGGGACCTTCCACATCGCCGAGGGGTACGGGCAGCTGGCCGACGCCTACCGGGACGCGGCAGCGGGCCGGCTCCCCGCCGCCCCGCCCTCGGAGATCTACTGCCACTCGCTCACGGACCCCTCGATCCTCGGTGCGGATCTCGCAGCCAGGGGCTACCAGACCCTGACCCTCTTCGGCCTGCACACCCCGGCCCGCCTGTTCGCCGCGGACAACGACGCCACCCGCGTCACGTTGCTGAAGGCCACGCTCGCCGAGCTCGACGCCCATCTGGAGGAGCCGCTCGCCGACTGCCTGGCACACGACGTGGACGGCGCGCCCTGCGTCGAGGCGAGAACACCGCTCGACCTCGAACGGGACCTGCGGCTGCCCGGCGGACACATCTTCCACCGGGACCTCGCGTTCCCGTACGCCACCCCGGCGACCGGACGCTGGGGTGTGGAGACCGCGCACGCCAACATCCTGCTCTGCGGGGCCGGTGCGGTACGCGGCGGCGGGGTCAGCGGAGTCCCCGGCCACAACGCCGCGATGGCGGCGCTGGGCCGGTGAACCTCACCCGCTGACCCAGGGATCCGCTACGGGCCGAACACACCGCGCAGAGCGGCGATCTTGCGCGGCAGGTCGTACTCCGCCCCGCCCTCGTGCCCGTTGTACGTGAACACCTCGATCTGCGCCGGGCCCGCGTAACGGTGGTAGGCGGCGAACACGGTGGACGACGGGCAGACCTTGTCCATCAGCCCCACCGAGAACCACGCCGGAGCGGTCGCCCGCGCCGCGAAGTTCACCCCGTCGAAGTACGACAGGGTCTCCATCGCCTCCTCGATCCGGAAGCGGTGCCCGGACAGCCAGCGGGCGATCTCCGCGTACGGTCCCGTGTCCGTGATCTGCGAGGCGCGCCGGTAGTGGCAGAGGAACGGCACATCGGCGACGACTGCCGCGATGTCGTCCCGCAGTCCCGCCACGGCGAGCGCGAGGCCGCCGCCCTGACTGCCGCCGAGCACCGCGACCCGCGAGGCGTCCACCGCGTCGTGGGCCTTCGCCGCGTCGACGGCCCGGACCGCGTCCGTGATCAGCCGGCGGTAGTAGTGCCGGTACGGGTCCTCGATGCCGCGGGTCAGGAAGCCGGGGGAGGAGGAGCCGTTCCCCTCCGGACCGATGTCCACGGTGTCGGCGGTGTTCTTGCCGCCACCGCCCTGCCCCCGGTTGTCCATCACCAGATGGGCGTGGCCCAGGGTGCTCCAGGTGAGCCAGGAGTACGGGATACCCCGGCCGCCGTTGTAGCCGATGTACTGCACGACCACGGGCAGGGGCCCCGTGCGTTCCCGGGGGAGCATCAGCCAGGCCTTGACCGGCTGGCCGCCCCAGCCCCGGAACGTCACGTCGAACACGTCGACGGTGGCGAATCCGGCGTCGTACGGGACGAACTCGGCGTCCAGCGGGTGGCGGGCCGTCTCGGTGAGCGTCTTCTCCCAGAACGCGTCGAAGTCGGCCGGCTCCTCCGGTTCCGGCCGGTAGTCGTGCAGCCGGTCCAGGGACATGTCGAACAGCAAGGGTCTAGCTCCTCTTCAGGGTGACGCCGAGGGTTGAGCCGTGGAGCCGGGACGTGGCGGCGGTGATACGGACACCGGTGCCGGTCGGCGCCACCGTGATGCCCGGGTCGGCCGAGACGACGCTCAGATTGCGCTGGGCCAGGTGCAGTACGACGGAGGACCGCAGCTGGGTCGGGTCGGACAGCGAGACGGTCACCGTCCTGCCCTCCGGCCGGACGAGGACCGATGCCGGCCCGTCCGAGGTGAGCTCCTGCGCGGTGCCCGCGGTCCAGAAGTTCGCGGCGAGCAGTCCGTCCGCGCAGCGGCGTACGGCGTGCACGGCCGTGGTGCGGGCGACCGCCTGCACCGGGGGCGCGGACGACCACTGCTTCGTACGCCCGGCGGAGGCCATCGGCGCCTGCAGCCAGAAGTAGCCGGCCCCCTCCGGCGCGGTGCCGTGGTCCTGCCACAGCGTCAGATACGGGCGGGTGACCGAGGTGTCCGTGCCGTACTTGAGGTTGATCTCGCGCCAGGTCGCGGTCCGGTCCTCGCGCACGCCCTGAAGGGTGGCGGGCTCGGGGAAGATGTATCCGCCGGTTCCGGCGAAATGCAGCCAGCGCACCTTGTCCAGCCGCGCGGACCAGCCGGTGTCCGTCGGCGCCGCCTGACCGTTGACCAGCAGGGCCGTCGCCGGGTCCCGCAGCTTCCGGTTCTCCACCACGGTCTCGGCCGTCCCCGCGTCGGCCGTGATGCCGGAGCCGACGCAGGCGATGACGTCGTCCAGGCAGAACCAGCTCTTGAGGCCCTGGAGCGAACTGCCGAACGCCCTCAGCTCCATGCCGTACGCGCCGAGCGTCGTCCCGGGCAGTGCCGTGCCGCCCGCCCAGTCGGCGGTGCTGGTGGTGCGCTGCCCCGCCGCGTCGGCGGGCCGACCCGCGAGGACAGTGGTCCCGGGCAGCCGGGTGGGGTCGACCGTGGGCCAGTAGTCCTCGCTGTAGTGGCCGAGGTCGTCGGTGTAGAGGAGCACCATGCCGTCGGAGAGGTGCCAGGCGTGCAGGTTCTCGTTCTGGATCGACTCGTAGTTGTAGATCCGCGACGAGTACGCGGAGACGCCGAGCGCGAACGAGGGCCGGTGGTGGGCCGCCTTGTCCATCCGGGGGTGCTGCTTGTGCGCGACCAGCGGGCCCCGGGCCGGAACCGGGGACGCGATGACGTCCCGGGCCGCGACGAGCGAGGCGAGGTCGGTGACGGCGAGGAAGTCGCGGTAGGTGTCCTCGGCGATCCACTGCTTGACCAGCGCGGTGAACCGGTCGGCGGTCTCCCCGGGGAAGCTCGGGATCAGCCGCACCACCGCCTCGATGACGGTCTGGGCCGAGACATGGCCCTGCTTGCTCGGGCGGGCGATCTCGCGCCCGCAGACCGAGGCCATCACATCGCCGCGTGCCAGGAGCGGGTCGAATCCCTCGTCCACCCAGAGCCGGACGTTGTCGAGATCGGGGTCGGTGACCGTCCACGCCGTACCGGCCAGGAGGTTGAGCAGCCGGGAGAGGTTGTTCAGCAACTCCTTGCCGTAGCCGCCGTTGTACGGGTGCTTGTAGTGCTGGAGGAACGAGCCGTCCGAGTAGAAGCCCTCACCCGTGCCCTCCGCCGCCGCGCTCGCGTCGTTGAAGGCCAGGACGCTGTTGGCACCCGAACCCTCGACGTCCGAAAGAGCGTCACGGACCCGGCCGAGGTCGGCGCCGCTGTCGCGGAGCACCGCGTTCACGGCGACGACGGTGGAGATCCACACCCGGTTGGCGCCTGTCGCGATCTGCCGGTCGGCCCGCCAGAGATTGGGATCGGGCGTGTAGCTCCGGACGGCGTCGTTGATCCGGCCGAGCCGCTCGGCACCGAGCACGTCGTGGAGCAGCACGGCCGCGTCGTTGAGCGCGAGGGCGGAGCCGATCTCCCAGTCCCAGTCGTTGTCGAACCGGGTGTGCTCCGGCCCGTAGCGGTTCGTCAGCATCCAGTCGATGCCTGCCACAAGCAGGTCCCGCAGCGCGGTGTCGCCGTACTGGACGGTTCCGGGTACGGCCCACGCGGTCGCGGCTGTCGCGAGCCGCTTGAAGGACGTCGTGACGTGGTTGGAGAGCGTGGTGCTGGTCAGGTCGGGGAACAGCCCGTCCGTGCGGGACGGGTCCAGGCCCTTCGCGGATGTCGTCGCGGCCTTGCCGATCCGGGCCACGGCGGCGGCGATCTGCGGGTCGGTGAGGTCGAGACCGGGGCCGCCGGTGAGCAGGGTGTGCCACCGGCCACGCAGCGAAGCGGCGTCGTCGACGGGGTCCTCGGCCTGCGCGGAGCCGGCCGCGAGGGTGAACGGCAGGGCGGCGGCAGCGCCGATGGCCGCCGCACCGGTGAGCACGGTGCGCCGGGTGGTGGTGCCTCGGGTGGTGCCTGGCTTCATGGGGCGGCCCTCACAGAAGGTGTCGGCGGTCGACGGCCGCGGCGAGTGCCGCGTGGCCGGATGGGCTGGGGTGGAGGCCGTCGCCGCTGTCGTACGCGGGCAGCATCCGCTCGGGGTGGTCACGGTCGCGCAGGGCGGCGTCGAAGTCGGCGACGGCGTCGAAGACGCGGCCGGTCCGCACCGCCGCGTTGATCCGCTGCCGTACGGTCTCCAGCTCGGGCGTCCAACGGGTCCAGCCGCCGAACGGGGTGATCGTCGCGCCGACGGCACGGAGGCCGGCGCTCCGGGCGCGCAGCACCAGCTGCCGGTAGCCGGCCAGGACGAGCCCCGGATCGGTCTGGCTGGGCGGTTGCTGGAGATCGTTGACCCCGAGGTGGATCAGGACGGTCCGCAGTCCGGGCAGGGACAGCACATCGCGGTCGAACCTGGCCTGCCCGCCGGGCCCGAAGCGGGCGTCGTCCAGCAGCACCCGGTTTCCGCTGATTCCCAGATCGGCGACCGCCGCGCCGGGCAGGCGCCTGGCCAGCTGGTCGGGCCAGCGCAGATCGGAGTCGTCGGGCGTGCCGACACCCTCCGCGATGGAGTCGCCCAGCACCGCGATCACGGGTCCGTGGGCGCCCGTCACCTCGACACCCGTCAGCAGGTACACGGAGGTGGTGCGGACCCCGTCGACGTCGTGCGAGGCATGGGTGTTGCGGTGGAACGACAGCGGCCCGGTGGGGCCGGGCAGTTCGGTCCGTACCGTCAGCAGCGAGCCCTCGGCGGCCCGCAGGCCCGCGACCGTGTCACTGGTCAGCGAGGCGCCGGCGGCGATCCGGGCCTGCGGGAGCCCGCCGAACGTGACGGGCCGGCCGGCCGCGGTCACCGGGCCGATCAGCACCGGCACGGTTCCGAAGGCGTGCCCGTAGCGCAGCCGGACCGCGCCACCGGCGGACAACCGCACGTGAGCGGTGAACGTGCCCTGGGTCAGCCCCGCGACGGCGACCGTGTCGGTGGGGGTCGGCGCCGTCTGCGCGGTCGCCCACGATGTCGTCCAGTGCGACCGGCGCGCCCCGCCGCCCGGTGCCGCGGCGGCCTGCGCCCCGGATGCGGTCGCCGCGACCGCGGCAAGCCCGGCCGCGGCGGTCAGTACCCCGCGTCTCGCGGGTCCCTGCCCGCTCACTGGGGGCACGCACCGGTCGGGGAGTACTCGCTGCCGTAGGTGCCCACGGAGTCGCCTCCGGTGTTCCCGCTCATCGTGTTCGTGCAGACGGGGCCCTGCGGGGTGCGCATGAACTTGATGCCGCCCCCGGCGTTCGCGGTGATGGTGTTGCCGTAGACGCTGGTGTCGATCCCGTCGGTCGCGGTGTCGCCACCGAGCCGGATGCCCGCACCGGCGTTGTCGTGGATGGTGTTGTACCGGAAGATGTTGCCGCTGCCGCGCGCGTCCAGACCGCCCGAACTGGAGTCCTTCTGCTGGCTGCAGTCGTTGTACTCGACGTAGTTGTTGGTCGAGTTCTCCTTCACGTCGACGCACTCGTTGCCGCGGGTGGCGATCGTGTTGTGGTGGATGCGGTTGTTCTTGCTGATGTCGGGTGCGGCGTCCGGGGCGCCGTTCGCGCCCTGTTGCTCGGGAGCGGTGCCGAGGTAGATGCCCTCGCCGTTCTTGCCGCCGCCACCGAACTCGAAGTCGGCGACACCGCAGTCGGTGATGGTGTTGCCGGAGATGTCGGCGCCGGTGACGAGATAGCGCACTCGCAGGCATTCGTCGGCGGCGTTCTTCAGGGTCATTCCGGTGATGCGCAGCGCGCCCACACCATTGCCTGGGGTCGTGCTCATGACATATATGAGCTTGAGGCGGTACCCCGACACCTCGGTGGACGACCCGTGCAGCCCGTCCACGGTGAAGCTGCTCAGCGTCGTCGAGTCGTGCCGCACCTGAATGATCCGGGCGTCTCCCGCCCCCTTCACCACGGCGTTCGCCGGACCGGTGATCGTGACCCCGGCGCGCTTGGTCACGATGTCCTGCTTGTACGTACCGGCTGCGAGGTTCACCACCGCGCCCGCCGGCGCCAGATCGACCGCCTTCTGGATCGTGGCGAACGGCGCGCCCGCCGACGTACCGGAGTTGGTGTCGCTGCCGGCCGGCGACACGAAGTAGGCGGTGGCCGAAGCGGCGGCCATGGACGGCGGGGGAAGGACGAGCGGTGCGCCGACGGCGAGCGCGGCGACGAGGGCGGTGCGCAGTGCATGGCTCATGGGGTGTGCCTCCTGGGATCGGCGAAGGACAGAGCGAGCAGTACGGGAATGCTCGGGCCGAGAAGCAGTGGTCCGAGCGGTACGACGAGCGAGAGGAGTACGGCGGAGACCACCGCACCGAGCAGGGCGGTGCCCCGGGCGGCCGAACCGAAGCCGAGCGCCAGCGCGCCCCGCGTCCAGTCCCGCACGGTGCCGTCCGGCGTCCGGCCCGCCTCGGCCGCCAGCGCCACATGGTGGATGACCAGGGCGGCCGCTATGCCCGCCTGGGCGGCGAGCAGCATGAAGGTCCAGGGCTCCGAACGGCTCAGCAGATGGACGATGTCGGCGGCGAGTACGGCCCCGGCAGCCGTGGAGACGAGCGAGTGCCGCCACAGGGAGCGCCAGTACCGGGGGAACGCCGTGAAGGTGTGGACGAAACACCGGCTGTCCCCATCGGCCCGCCACCGCTGGAGCCCGTGCGCCATCGCGGCGAGCGCGGGCAGCCAGGTCACCACCCCCAGCGAGAGCACGGCGAACGCGGCGCCGGCGACAGCCGGGTAGGCCACGAACTCCAGCCGCCGCAGCAGCGTCGGCCAGCCGGACGAGAGGGTTGCCTGCATGATCAGCCGACCTTTCCTGTGTACGGTTGCGCCACGTCGAGCAGTACCCGCCCGTCCAGCTCCAGCCGGGTCGCCGCCACCACCCAGGGGGCTTCGCCCTCGGTGAGCAGCACGGCCGAGGCCTCGGCGAGAACGCCGCCGGAGCGGATCCGCCGGGCCACGGGGGAGAGCAGCACGGTCTCCGTCCCGAAGGCCACGCCCTGGCCCTGCGAGCAGACGACCCGGGTGGCGTCCGTGTCCGCCCCCGGGGTGATCGCGGTGAGGAACAGCGCCTCGGCCGAGCGCTCCGTGGCCGAGCGCAGGGTGTGCAGGGTGCGGGTGAGGCGGAGTTCCGGGGTGCTCGACGTCGGATTGGCCTCCACCTCGGTGACCTCCCCCGCGATGCGGGCGCCGGCCGGGGCGAACTGCCGGAACAGGGCCGTGGCCGTCCCCGAGCGGATCAGCCGGCTGCCGTCAGGACCGGGTTCGGCCGGCCGGTCGGTCTGGAGCAGGAACGTCCACTCCCGTGCCGCATCCGCCTCGGCGAGGTCCAGCAGCACCAGACGCCCCGACGGGGTGAACACCAGCGTCCGGTCGAGCCGCCGCACCCCCAGCGCGGGGTCGTACATCGCGGCGATCCCGGCCGTGGAGTGAGCCCATCCGCAGTCGTCGGAGACGAGCACATCGCGCTGCCGGGCCTGCCGCTCGAAGGGGATGTCCCGGTACACGTGATAACGGTCCTCGTCCGCGTACCCCTGTCCGTCCACCAGGAGGAGATTGTGGTGCGCGGCCCGCTTGCGGTTGCTGTAGCCCTCGTCCACGGCGAGGAACGCGCCCTGGGAGACATACACGAACGAACCCGAGTCGGGGTGGTGATGGCCCTGGTTGAGGGTGTCCCAGCCCTTCTCCGCCCGGTACTTCTCGGCGGTCTCCCACGCCCGGTGGCCACCGCCGGGGCTGGCCTTGAACGACACCAGCGTGGCGTCCCCGTCCCAGCCCGTGCGCGCGGCGAGCAGCCCGAGGTCCGGGAAGAACGCCCGCTTCTCGGTGGGCCGGGCGGCCGGCACCGACGGGTCGTACCAGAGGTACTCCAGATACGCCTCCGGCAGAATCCCCGGCCGCACCCCGCTCTCGGCCGCCTCCTGCCACAGCAGCTCGCCCGACGCCAGATCGCCCATCCACTGCGCCTCCGGGATCGCGTACTGGGCGGCCAGGCGGTAGTAGAGACCGGCGCTGTGGCCGCTGCGCCGGTCGTGGCAGTCGCCGTGATCGACGTTGAACGCGAACCCGGGAGCCGTCTGGTGCAGCCGGTAGCGGAACGTGCGGGACATGAAGCCGCCCCGGTCCCACCAGTCGATGCCCTCCGCCTCCTTCAGGAGGTCCAGGTGGGCCGCGAGGAAGGGCACGCCGTAGCGCCAGTAGACGACGCCCTCGGCATGCGAACCGTCCGGCGGCATCAGGTCCAGAACGGTCCCGAGGTTCTCCTTGGCGCGCTCGGTCCACTCCTCCTTGCCGAGTACGTATCCGGCCGTCGCCAGACCCGCATAGCAGATCCAGTTGTGGTTCTGCCAGTACGACGACGACCACCAGCCGCCCTCGCTCGCCACCGCGAACTCGTACATCCGCCGCCCCTGGAGCAGCAGTTTGTACCGCAGCAGCGCCTCAGTCTCTTCCGGCAGGTCGTCACCGAGCCACCGGTGGGCGAGGGAGAGATGGTGCAGCAGCCAGCCGGCGTCCAGGTCGTGGTCCGGCATATGGGCCCTGCCCCAGTGCGGCAGCCGCACCACCGCCTCGATCCAGCGCAGGCTCTCCGCCAGATGCGCGGGATCCCCGCCGATCCGGTGGGCGAGCGCCGGGTTGGAGGCGGCGGGGCCGAGCCAGGTGATGCTCGCCAGAGGGTGGGTACGGGGCGGGGTCACTCCGCGGTGGCGGGTGGCCTCCTCGTACAGCCGCTTCTCCTGCGCGGGGCGCGGTCCGGGCGGCGGGGTCGCCGAGAGCAGCAAGGGTCAGTCCTCCGTCCGGAACCGTGCGGTACCGCCGTCGGCCCGACGGACCGTCAGACCGGTGTCGTCCAGCCGCACATCGGTCACCGCGGGTCCGGCCGACGCGGCCTGGTAGACCGAGGCGAACGTGACCCGGTCGGTGTCGGCGGCGAAGTCCACCCGGGTCCGTACGCGTTGCGGATCGTCGGCCGGCCCCGGACCCGGCCGGCTCACCGGGCGCACGGGGACATCGGCCCGGTGGATGTGCCAGCCGTGCAGGGTTTCGTCGCCGTACCAGGTGGTGTGCGCCGGGCCCGCCGCCTGTACCTGCATGTCCAGCGCGGTGCCGGGGCGCAACTGGGCGGCGATGTGGCGGGACTCCGTGGCTGTCACGGTCAGCAGGTCCACCAGATAGCCGTCACCCGCCACGATCCGGCGGACCGCGCGCACCCCCTCGTACGCCGTGCTCACCCCGGCCGTGACGGAGCGGTCGTCCGAGCCGAGCAACTCGCCCGCGCACTCCGCCTGCTCCGTGCCGTCCACCCGGAACGCCGGATGGGCCTCGGTCGAGGCGTACAGATCACGGAACTCGGCGTGGGCGTAGGGAACCTGGCCCGGATCGGGCTGCCACGGCGTGTTGTCGCCGTAGAGATAGAGAGACAACTTGTCCCGGTGGCCGTGCGAACCGCCGTGCGGACCGAAGTCGAGCAGCGCGTGGATGCCCGCGACCCGCAGCACCGCGTAGCCGGCCGTCCTGAACAAGGTGAGCGCGCCGGGCACAGGACGCCCCGGCAGCGGCGGACCGGTGAACCAGCCGTCCAGCTGCCGGTCCAGACCGTCGTCGGCGGTGCCCAGTTCGGCGCGGGCCCGGACAGCCACCGCTTCCAGCTCGGCCGACGGCACCAACTGCTGTGCAAGAGCCACCAGTTCGAGCCATTCCAGTGCCAGCGGGGCACGCAGGTACGGCCCGTCGTGCAGCGCGGGCAGTATGCCGCCCGGCGTCGCGATCGAGGCCAGCACATCCGTCATCCCGGCCAGCACACCCACCACATCGGCCGGCAGTGCCGCCGGATCGGTGCCCCGCAGCGCCAGCAGCGCCGCCCGCAGCACGAACCCGTGGTAATAGGTACTGCCTTCCCATTCCCAGCCGTCTTCGGCGACCGCGACCCGCAGATGCGCGAACAGCCCGCTGTCGCCCTCCAGCCACTCCTTGCCGCCGTCCCACTCCTGCCCGCGCACCGCCGCGGCTCCCCGCCCGGCGGCGGCGCCCGCGGCGTTGAGCCACGCGGTGTAGTTGGAGGCGAGCTGCCCCTTCCCGATCAGCACGGAGCGGGCGTCGAGAGCCGCCCGCTCCAGCGAGTCGAGCAGCGGCAGCACCCCGGACAGATCCTCCGTGCCCCGCTCGGCGAGCGTCAGGACGGTGTGTCCGATGTTCACCGCCCAGATCGCGTCGGTCAGCGCCTGGTGGAAGAGCCGGCCGCGCAGCATCCAGCCCTGCGCCTCGCCGTGCCGGGCGATGGCCAACTCCTCGTACAGAGCGGTGTACTCGACGAGGCGGGCCACCGCCTCGGCACGCTCGCCCCGGTGGGCGAGTACCCGCAGGTGCCGCGCCCAGGCCTGGTGCGACAGCACCAGCCAGGCACCGCGCACCGCGTCGTTGTCCACCCGGCAGCCGTACGCACAGCGCGCACCGCCTTCGGGGAACACCCCGGTGAGTACGTCGCCGTGGTCCAGCTCCACCCCGTGCGCCGGGCACACGTACGCGTGCCACCAGCCGCCGCGCTCCCGCGCGATCTGCCTCAACGCGGCCACACGCCACCGTCGATGTCCACCGTGGTCGCCGTGAGGAAGCCGGACGAGGGCGATGCCAGATGGACGACGGCCGAGGCCACGTCCTCCGGGGTGCCGGCCCGGCCCACCGGGATGCCCGCCTCCATCGCCCGCTGCGCCTCGGGAGCGGTGAACGTGTCGTGGAAGGCGGTTCCCTTGATGAAGCCGGGGGCGACGGTGTTGACCGTGATGCCGCTGCCGCCGAGCTCCTTGGCCAGACCCTTGGTGAAGCCCCGGATCCCGGCCTTGGCCGCCGCGTAGGCGACCGATCCCGGGCCGCCGCCGTTGTGCGCGGCGAGCGACGACATCGTGATGACGCGCCCGGCTGACGACTCCTTCAGATGGGGCAGCGCCGCCCGCACGGTACGGAATGTCGAGGTCAGATTGGTGTTGATGACCTGGTCGAAGTGGTCGTCGGACATCTCGGCGATCGTCGCCCGCCCGATCAGATGTCCGGCGTTGCAGACCAGGACGTCCAGCCCGCCGAGGAAGCCGGTGGCCTCCTCGACGAGGCGGTCCACGTCGGCCGTCACCGTCGCGTCGGCCTGGAACGCCTTGGCCCGGCGGCCCACCGCTTCGATCGCGGACACCGTCTTCGCGGCCTCGTCCGACGAGGAGTGGTAGTGGACGGCGACATCGGCGCCGGCCTCGGCCAGGGCGACGGCGATGGCGCGGCCGATGCCGTGGCCCGCCCCGGTCACGAGCGCGCGGGAGCCTTGGAGATCAGCAGACATGGGGGGTAACCCTTTCGATAACCGGCCGTTGAGGACCGGGACCGGTCACTTGAGACCGGCGGTGGCGAAGCCCTGCACGAAGTAGCGCTGGCCGATCAGGAAGAGCACGACCATGGGCAGGGTGGCGAGCGTGGTGCCCGCCATCAGGAAGTGCCACTGGGGGCCGTTCTCCGTCTTGAAGACGGAGAGCCCCACCTGGATGACCCGCAGACTGTCCGTCCGGGTCACCAGCAGCGGCCACAGGAAGTTGTTCCAGGATGTCTCGAAGGTCAGCAGCGCCACCGTGATGAGCGCGGGCTTGACCTGCGGCGTCATGATCCGGGCGTAGATCCGGAACTCGCCCAGACCGTCCAGCCGGGCCGCCTCCTCCAGCTCCACCGGAAGATCCAGGTAGAACTGCCGGAAGAGGAAGACCGCGAACGGGGTGACCGCGCCCGGCACGATGAGTGCCCACCACGTGTCGAGCCAGCCGCTGCCGCCCTGGCCGAACAGGTCGTTCCCGCCGGCCAGCGGCATGAAGCGGACGATCAGGAACTCGGGGAGCACCTTGGTGTACGTGGGGATCATCAGTGCCGCGATGAAGAGGTAGAAGATGACCTCGCTGCCCCGGAACCTGATCCGGGCCAGCGCGTACCCCGCCATTGAGGCGATCACCAGGTTGAGCATGGTGTGGCTGAACGCGATGATGAAGCTGTTGCGGGCGTACGTGGCGAAGGGCGCGGCCTTCAGCGCGTCGGTGTAGTTGCCGAAGGCCCAGTGCTCGGGCAGCAGTCCGCCGTCCTGCGACGCGATCTCCACCGGTGTCTTGAGGGAGGTCAGCACCATCCAGATGAACGGCACCACCATCAGCAGCGAGACCACGGACAGCGTCACAGAGAGCGCGATCCGGCCGCCCGCGACCGGCTTCCGGTTCGCCCGGGGACGGGGCGGCTGTGCTGCCCCGGCCTTGTGCAGCTCAGTTGTGGCCACGGGTGCCTCCCATGATCCGCCGGTTGACCAGGGTGAAGCCCATCAGCAGCACGAACAGCACCAGAGACTGGGCGCTGGCGTAGCCGACGCGGAACTCCCGGAAGGCGGACTTGTAGATCTCGTACGTCATCATCGTGGTGCTGTTGGCCGGTCCGCCCTCGGTGAGGATGTAGATCTGGTCGAACGACTGGAACGCGTTGACCATCGAGGTGATGAGCACGAAGAACGTCGCGGGCTTCAGCAGCGGCAGTGTGATCGAGAAGAACTGCCGCGCCTTGGAAGCGCCGTCCACCGAGGCCGCTTCGTACAGCTCCCTCGGCAGTGACTGGAGCGCGGCCAGGTAGATGAGCATCTTCATGCCGATGCCCTGCCAGACCCCGACCAGGATCACCGAGGGCAGTGCCCAGGTGGTCGAGGACAGCCAGGCCGGACCGTCGACGCCGACGAACGAGAGCAGGGCGTTCAGCAGTCCGTTGCCCGGGTTGTAGATCCACAGCCACACCAGGGCGATCGCCACGGTGGCGGTGACCTGCGGCAGGAAGATCGCGGTACGGAAGATGCCGCGCGCCTTCAGGCCGGTGTGCAGGGCGAGCGCCACCAGCAGACCCAGCATCATGCCGAACGGCACGGTGAAGAAGGTGTAGATGACGGTGTTGACGATGGACTTGCGGAACACCGCGTCGTCCATCATCTCCGAGAAGTTGTCCAGCCCCACGAACTGCGGCGGCGTCAGCACGTCGTACTTCGTGAAGGCCAGGACCACCGAGGCGACGACCGGCAGGCCGATCCAGAGCGACGCGTGCAGCAGGGCGGGGGCGACCATCAGCATGCCGGCCCGCTGCCTGCGCCGCCCCGGACCCGTCGGGGTCCTCCCGGTGGTCCGCCGCTTGGCGGGCCGGGTCTTCTCAGGCGGGGAAGGCAGCCGCTCCGGCCGTGCCTTCAGTACGGATACAGCTCCCACAGCGGCGCCTCACATCCGGCCGATGGCGGCCTCGGCGAGACGGCCGAGTTCCGCGATGGCGTCCTTCGCGGACTGGCCGCCCACGATCGCGGGCTCCAGCGTCGGCTTGATCTTCTCGCGGATCTCCATCCAGGCGGCGGAGCCGCCCTCCGAACAGGCGGCGCTCATGCTCTGCAGGGAGAGGTCGACGAACTTGTTCTCCTTGACATAGCTGCTGTCGCTCAGGTCCTTGAGCCCGGGTACGGAGCCGCGCTGCTTGGCGGCGCCCAGGATCGCCTCCGGAGTCGCGAGGTACTCGACCAGGGCACGGGCAGCCGCCGGGTGCTTGGAGCTTGCCGACTGGGTGACGAGGGTGCCGCCCTGGAGCATCGCCGGCTTGCGGTTGGCCAGCACGAACGCGCCGAGTTTGTCGCCCTTCAGCAGGTCCGGGTTCTGCTCGCGGACCTGTTCCCACAGAGCGCTGGTCGTCATCATCATCGACGCCCTGCCCGTCTGGACGTTGGTCGGGGCACCGAGATCCGTCTTCTTGGCGTAGCTGGCGGAGCCGTCCTTGATCAGGTCCTTGAAGAACTGCAGCGCCTCGACGCCCCGGCTGTCGGTGAACAGCACCTTCTTGCCGTCGGCGCTGAAGAGCTGACCGCCGTTGGCGAACAGGAACGTCTCCCAGCACTGGCGCAGATCGATGGAGAACGGGTCGAAACCGACCCGGCCGTCCTTCGTCAGCTGCTTCGCCACGGCCCGCAGCTCGGCCCAGTTGGCAGGCGTCTTCTTGATGCCCGCCTCGGCGAAGTGGTCCTTGCGGTAGACGACGATGCGGGTGTCGAGCACCACCGGCAGCGCGTAGAGCTTGCCTTCGTAACGAGACGGCTCCAGCACCCGCTTCTCGTAGTCGTGCGCGGCGGCGAACTTCTCGGGCAGCGGGGCGATCGCCTTCTTGGCCGCGAAGGGCGGGATCCAGCCGACGCCCATCATCAGCACGTCGGGCAGCAGCCCGCCGGCCATACCCGTGGTGATCTTCTCGTTGAGCTGCGCGTACGTGGTGTAGTCCACGTTCACCTTGACGTCCGGATACTTCTTCCGGAAGCCTCCGATGATCTCCTTCTCCAACAGCGTCTTGCCGTCGGCACCTTCGAAGATAGGGGTGAGCAGCGTGATCTCGCCCTCGGCGGGACCGTCGGCGGAGCCGGCCGCCGAGGAGCCGGTGCCGCAGCCGGACAGTGCGGCCGCAGCCGTACCGGCACCGATGGCGGCGAGCAGCGACCGTCGTTTGAGTTCCATGGGGCACCCCTCGTGAGGTGGAGGTTGTGGATCGATCCAGCGATGGCAACCCAGTCGTGGCTGAGAAGCGCTGGTAAATCGATGCACTGAGACTAGGAACGCCGCGCGAGATGCGTCAACAGCTGATGCACAACAATTTTCGGGGAAGTTAACGGGTGTACCGGTGAAGCGAGTTCAGTAAATCGGTACACTAGGGTGGGTGAACGCGTGACGAACCGGAGGTGGCATGAGCGGAGTAACGATCCATCAGGTCGCGGAGGCTGCGGGTGTATCCGCCAGCACCGTGTCGAACGTCCTCAACGGACGTACGGACCGCATGCAGGCGGCCACTCTGGCCCGCGTGGAGCAGGTGATCGAGCAGCTCAGCTACCGGCCCAACCGCGCCGCGCGCATGCTGCGCACCGGCCGGATCAAGGTCATCGGCCTGATCGTGCCGTCCGTCGCCAACCCCTTCTGGGGGGCGCTCGCCCGGGAGCTGGAGGCCATCGCGCTCGCCGAGGGGTATCACGTACTGCTCTGCAACAGTGAGCGGGATCCCGCCCGTGAGCTCAAGTACGGTGAGGAGCTGCTCGCCGACGGGGTGAGCGGTGTGGTGCTCTGCTCCTCGCTGCCCTCGCTCGACCACGTGGCACCGCTGCTCGGCCGGGGGCTGAAGATGGTGGCCTTCGACCGCACCGCCCAGGCGGGCGACCCGCCGTCGCTGGCCTCCATCAGTGTCGACAACGCGATGGGTGCCGAGCTCGCCACCCGCCATCTGCTCGAACTGGGCCACCGCCGGCTGGCGTTCGTCTCCGGCTCGGTCAACAGTGTCAACCGTCGCGAGCGGCTGCGCGGTTTCCGGGCCGCCCTGGAGTCGGCGGGTCTCGATCCGGAGGACGCGATCGTGTGGCCCGGCGCCGACACCGCCGAGTTCGGTGACAAGGACGCCGCCGAACTGGGACGCAGGGCCGCCGGTGAACTGCTCCGGGGGTCGCGTCCCCCCACCGCTTTCGTTGCCATCAACGACATGTGCGCGATCGGGATCTGCCGGGGCGCGAAGGATGCCGGCCGCAGCGCAGGGCAGGACATCTCCGTGGTCGGGTTCGACGACATCCTGCTCGCCGACCTCTTCGAGCCGCCGCTGACCACGGTCCGGCAGCCGTTGCCGGAGATGGCCGCCGAGACGTTTCAGCAGCTCCGCGCCCGTATCGACTCGGCGCCGGCTGCCGGGCGTTCGCTCCTGATCAGGCCGAGGCTGGTGATCCGGGAGTCGACGGCTCCAGCACCGGCCGGCGTGGCGGCGGCTCAGGACACGGCCGGTGCGCGGGGGTGAACCACCGGTGCGCATCCCCGCGATGCGCGCCGGTCCGTACGCCAACGGCACGAGGGCACCGTCCGGGAGACGGTGCCCTCGCGCCGGTGCCTCTGTGCCGCTGCTCCGGCACCGGGCCCTTGTGCCGGTGCCCTTGCGGTAGTGCCAGTGCCCGACGGGACGGCCGAGGCCTCTCGTGCCCGTGCCCGTCCGTGGGCGGGCGGGTCAGGAGGTGGTGCAGGCGCCGACGGCAGGCTCCGAGGTGTTGCCGTTCGTCATGACGGTGAACCCGAAGGAAGTCGAGGCACCGGCGGCCAGACTGCCGTTGCCGTTCGGCTTCATCGTCATCACGTTGCCGCTGCCGTCCCAGGACGGGGTGCCGTTCCAGGTCGTGGCGATCTTCTGCGGTGACGTCACCGTCACGGGCACCGTCCAGGTGCTGATCGCCGAACTGCCTGCCCTGATCGTCACCTGTCCGTTGAAGCGGTCGCCCCAGGTGTTGGTCCTGGTGTACGTGGCCGTGCACGCGCCACCGCCCGTGCCCCCGTCGCCCCCGCCGCCGCTGGTTCCGCCCAGGGCCGTGAGCACGGCCGTGTACGCCGGCTTCTTGCCGTAGTTGTCGTCGAACAGCAGCGGAGTGCCACTGCTGCGCCACGAGTACTTGTCCGGTATGCCCCACACGGTGATACCTGCGCAGCGCGACACGGCCAGGCAGGCGTTCACGACCTTGGTGTAGCTCGCGGCCTGCGCCGATCCCGAACCCTCGATGTCCAGCTCGGTGATCTGCACGTCGACACCGAGATCGGCGAAGCGCTGAAGATTGGCCTGGTAGTCGGCGGGGACGGGGGAGTTGCTGTTGAAGTGCGACTGGAAGCCGACGCAGTCGATCGGCACACCGCGCTGCTTGAAGTCCTGCACCATGGCGTAGACCGCGTTGCTCTTCGCGTTCTGGCCGTCGGTGTTGTAGTCGTTGTAACAGAGCTTGGCGCCCGGATCGGCTGCCCGTGCGGTACGGAAGGCCTCCTCGATGAAGCTGTTGCCGAGCTTGTCCTGGAAGGGTGAGCTGCGCCTGGCACCGCTGCTGCCGTCCTGGTAGGCCTCGTTGACCACGTCCCAGGCGTAGATCTTGCCCTTGTAGTGCGCCATCACCTGGTTGATGTGGTTGTTCATCGCCGAACGCAGATCGTCGGCGCCGAGGCCGCCGACCCAGCCGGGCAGCTGGGAGTGCCACACCAGGGTGTGCCCGCGGAGCTTCATGTTCTTGCCCTGGGCGTGGCTGACGATCTGGTCCGCGGAGGCGAAGTTGAAGCTGTTGCGGGAGGCCTCGACGGCGTCCCACTTCATCTCGTTCTCCGGGGTCACCATGGTGAACTCGGTGTCCAGGGTCGAGGAGTACGCGGCCTCGCCCAGGTGGTTGGCGGCGACAGCGGCGCCGAAGTACCGGCCCTTGGCGGCGGCCGACGCCCCGAGCGTCGTGGCGGCCTCGGCGGTGCCGGCGAGCGAGAGGACCGCTGCCGCGGTGAGCAGGCCCGCTGTGGCGAGCACGCCGGCCTTTCGCGCCCGTGAGCGCGGCCGCGGACGCGTGGCCTTGCTGCCATGCGGTGAATTGACGATCACTTTCCAACACCTTCTTCCGGTCGCCGGGCGGGCCCCAGCGGGCCGCCCGGACGAGTGGGGGAACTGTGCGCGGAGCGGTTCGTCCGCCACGGGTGCACCGCTCATTGGCGACTCCGTGGCGCGGAGTTGATCGGTGATACAGGGGAGCGAGGGAGAGTATGCGCGCGCCTGAACGACTCGTCAACGCTACATTTCCGAAATGTTTCGATGCGGTTAACTCCATGGCTGTCTTTGAATATGACTTTGACCTGCTGTTATTTGACCTTCGCTCGGTCTTGCCGGGATGACGGATGGGGCGCATGGGTACATTCGCCGCTGAGGGCTACGAAAGGATTCCGAACGTTGTGTGCAATGGTTGAGGCGATGGCCGTCGTCACGGCGGATCGCTGACCGGAGGGATCCTGGCTGACCTGCGATATCTGTGATCGCGCCGAGGAATTGGAGGGAGAATGGATCGAAAGCCGCGCGACGTGAGGGCGAAATATTTCGACACCAAAAGAATCTTGTACGGGTTTCCGACGTGGGTGAGCGGTGGGTGGAGCGCCGTCGGTGGCGCGAGCGGGGTGAAGGGGGGCGATCGGCAACCTCGCCGCCCCGAACCTCGACCAGCTCGCCGCCGCTGTGAAGCGCGGCCACAAGCGGGCCGCGCCGGCCGCACCTCATCGCCGGCCGCCCCGCAGGGGCCGGTCTGACTCCGGCCGGCTGACACGATCAAGCAGACATCACACATTCAAGTCCGGTGAGTGTTCCCGGCCGGCCCGGCGCCTGCTCGGTGAGCGGGTGGGTGGCCGTGGCGGCGTAGGCGTAGGCGTGGGCGGTGCCGACGGGGTACCCGGAGGCCGCGGTGGTACGGGCGAGGGTGTCGTGGCGGCGCGGGTCGCACGAGTGGGATCGGCGCACATCGGTGCGGCCGGAGTCCGCACCGGCGGTCACCTTCGCGGATGACGATGAGCACCGTGACCCACTCGGCCAATGCGTGAGGCGGGTCGAGCGCGGCAAGTGCCGGGAACGACAACAGGGCTACCGCGTCGCTGGGTTGAGGCGTCGAACACCTCCTGAACTGCACGGGAGCCCTGTCCGCTGCGTACCCCGATCCCGCACCGAACCGTCCCCCGGTCGGTGGCCACGCCGAGAACGCTCATTGACCGGCGACGGGCCGGCGACGGCGCGCCGTATGTTTTCAGCCAAATCTCGTAACAAGCTCTGAGTCATGGGTTCGACTTCCCGGGATTCCGTACGCCGTGGGGCCGCGAACGGACAACTGACAAGTGGTGCGTCTGTACTTCAATCGCCGCCCCGAGGGGGCAGCGATTACCCCCGCTTTTCGCGGCGTAAACACCTTCCGGCGCACATCCTCCGATGGCCTCACACCACCTTTGAGGTGCACTGCGGCGACATGTCCAACTTCGACATCTGCGCAGGTGGGGGGCGCAATAACTCCACATAATCCCAGGCGCGTTCACATAGGCTGCGCCTGCCTCTCCGATGCCCGGGGCGGCACAGACGCAAAGAGCGAACACGGCCATCCGGGCCGCGATCGTGCGGCACGAAGAAGAGAACGTCTGGAGTGATGTGTGTGCACGGCATACGTAGATGGGGGCCGGCGGCGGCAGCGCTGACGCTGCTGGCGGGGGTTTTTCAAGGAATCCAAGCGTCCCCGGCGGCAGCGGAATTCGACTGCTTTCGAGCCACATGTTCAGGAAAAGACCCCATAGAGATGGGGTGTGACGAGGATGCCGAGATTCTTCAGCAGGTGACCGAGGCGGACGAATCGGTCTCGGTGCGGCTTCTGTGGTCGCCGATGTGTCAGGGAGTGTGGGCAAAGGTCTCACGTGATCTCGACACTTCGCCCGATTATGTGTACCTGACACTGTGGACGACACGCGATCCCGACGGCGGTGTCCAGGCCGGCGACACTGCGGGCCGTCTCGGCGACGGTGTGGCAGGCGCCTATACCAAGATGCAGAACTGGAAGAAGACGACGGCGAAGGCGTGCTGGAACGACGTCAATGCCACATTCGACCCCGCACCGACGAGTTATGTCATCCAGGACCCCAACAGGAGCAACGACTGGCCGGTCGATGCGAGCCTCCCGGTCGTGCACGGCAGCTGCACGGACTGGATGTGAGGAGCATCATGCGAAGAAGACGCCTTATACGCTATTTGTCCACGAACCCGCTGGTCATCATGAGCGTGGTGGCGGCCTCCGCCGCGCTGGTCCCGTTGGCTTCCACAGATACCACACCGGCCCCTGCCGCTACCGAGACCACATCCCGTCTGTTCTCCGCGCCCAACAAGGACCTGGGAGCGGACTACACCTCTTCGGCGGACGAGATCGTGCAGGCCACCGGCGACGCCGAGGGTCTGCACATCCTCGCGGCGCGGGAGAGCGACGGGTTCTCCTTCTACGAGATCGCCCGTCTCAGGCGCAAGGAACTGTCCGACGTCGGTCCGTGGACGGGCTACGTCTGTACCACGGGCTCAGGGAACTACGCGGCGGCGGTCTACGCACCGTCGGTCTGGTCCAACAAGGCCGGTGCCTACGCGAGCGGCGCCTTCGCCGCGGTGATCCGTCTTTCCGACGGCAAGGTCACCGAGGTTCCCGACCGGGTTCAGCTGGCCTACTTCGCGCCGGGCTGCGGCGCGGGCGACGAGGTGGCGTTCACCTCCAGTTCGGCCACGGACACGTCGGTCGGCTCGACAACGGTGATCTCGGTCGACGCGGCCGCCGGATCGGTGTCTTCCCGCCGCACTGTCGACGGCTACCTGACACATGTCACGCCCACGCAGAAGGGCACCGTCGGGGTCCTCGACGGCAACCTCGTCGACCTGAAGGACAACGGGAAGACGAAGCTGTCCGCCCGTAAGCTCTCCAAGGTACCCGGCCCGATGTTCGCGCTGGCCGCCTCGGAGAACGGCGCCGTGGACGTCGGTACGGTCAAGGGCGGGAGCAGCGTCATCTCCCGCTTCGACGGCAAGACCTTCACCGAGCTCGGCCGGGCTCCGAAGGGCAAGGTGAAGCTCCTCTCCGTGGCCCATGGCGACGCGGTCGTCGGTGACGTGAAGGGAATCGACACCGGCAAGGCCCCGGGACTCGCCAAGCACGCGGTGGACGGCCGTGTGGCCGGGATCTCGCGTCTCGGTCACCTGGTGACCCACTCGGTGTTCTCCGAGCAGATGAAGGGCGTAACCGAGGGCGTCGGCTCGTCGCAGGCCAAGGGCGCCGGATCGCTGACCGTCAAGGCGACCGCGCTCAAGACGGGTGCGAAGGCCACCAAGCTCGTGGACGCCGACCGCAAGCGGCCGAAGTCGGACGCGTCGCTGCCGATGGGCCCGACCGCGTTCGCCATGTCCGATGACGACGATCCTCTCAACTGCGGTGAGGGCTCGCCGGAAACCCAGTGCCTGTCCGGGGCGGGTGCGGCTGTCCACGGCAAGATCGAGAGGATGGAGACCCCCTGCATCGTCAAGCGCAACGACCCCAAGCGTCAGGCTCTCCAGGCCAGCGCCAACCAGGTCGAGTGGGCCGTCGATCAGGCTGTCCACGGCAAGCTGACGATCTCGCGTGGGGCGGACTGGCACGACACCGGTCTTGGCGCCTATACCCCGCAGGGTCTGTTCCCGAAGCCTGAACTGACCGGTGGGGGCGAGATTCCCGCGCAGGTCATGCTGGGCATCCTCGCCCAGGAGTCCAACTTCAAGCAGGCGTCCTGGCACTCCATGAACGGTGACTCGGGCAACGTCACCAGGTCCGACTGGCTCGGGAACCAGAACGGCATCCACGGTTATCCCGACGCGACGGCGTCCGACTGCGGTTACGGCATCGCCCAGGTCACGACCGGAATGGACGGGGCGTACCCCGAACCGCTGGACACCCTGCACGCGGGCGCCGTCACCACGGACTACGCGGCGAACATCGCCGCGGGTCTGCGCATCCTGGGCGAGAAGTGGAACCAGCTCAAGGACCTGGGCATGAACGCCAACAGCGGCAGCCCGGCCTACATCGAGAACTGGTACATGGCGCTGTGGGGCTACAACTCCGGCGTCTACACCGTCGGTGCCAACGCCGGCCTGGGTTTCTTCAACAACCCGATCAACCCGAGCTACCCGGCCGACCGGGAGGCGTTCCTGCGCTACGACTACGACGACGCCTCCCGCCCCGGCGAGTGGAACTACTCGGAGAAGATCCTCGGCTGGGCGGAGAACCCCCAGCGGACCTGGAACAACGAAGAGTCCTACGTCAGACCCGACATGCCGTTGAGCGTCCTCAAGACTCCCCCGTACGGACTGTTCTGCGACGCGTCCAATGCGTGCGACCCGGCCGCGGCGGACCCGTGCCCGAGCTGGAACAACCTGTGCTACTGGGGCAAGAGCGCGGAATGGATAGGCTCGCAGAGCACCAGCAACTCCAGCACCGAGAATCTCCGCTACTCCCTCGGCTCGTCGGAACCCGAGCTCCAGAGCAAGTACGACCACGGGCCGTGCATCGACCATCCGAGTGTCTACACCGATGCCATCGTCATCGATGATCTCGGAGAGCACGAGGACACTTACGGTTGCGGCGACTTCGAGGGGGCCTGGGACGGCAAGTTCACGCTCCAGGTCGGTGACAACTTCACCACGCAGAGGGACGACGGCTCCTACCGCGCAACCCCCTACATCGGCAACATCGACCTTCACCAGCTCGGCGCGGGGTACGACCACCACGTGTACTTCACGCACAGCTACGACTACGGCGAGATCTTCCACAAGGTCACCGGCCGGTGGCAGATCAACCCGAAGCTGCTCCCTTCCGGAGACCAGCCCGGCAATCGCTACAAGGTCTATGTCCACCTGCCCAGCCACGGCGCCGAAGCATCGATCGGGTACGACTTCATCCCGGGCGAGAACTCGTCCGGCGCCGAGCCCGACCACTGCAGCATCAACCAGGGAACACGCAGTGCGGGCCAGGAAACCTGGTTCGAGATGGGCACCTTCACCTTCTGGAAGGGCGGCCGGATCGAACTGGACAACATCCAGAAGGGCGCAACCGGGGACGACAACGTGGTGTTCGACGCGATCGCCTTCGTTCCGTCCCTCTACGCGGACCCCGGCGTGTGCAGTCTCAACGACGGTGGCCTGTGATGCGCACCGCCCTCCGCGTTCCCGTCGTGCTGATGGCTGTCGTCATCGGCGTGGCGGGAGCCACCTCCTGTAGCCGGAGCACCCCCGAAACGACGGCGACCGAGCATCCGAAGGCCGCAGCGGCCAAGGCCGCGTCCAAGCCCTCCGGAACGCCGACTGCGCCGCCTGTCACCGAGTTGCCGAAGCACGCGGTAGCAGGTGACGAGCGGCCCAGCCTCGACGCGGGGCACACGATGGCCGCCGGATACACCGGGAAGGACTTTCTCGCCCGGCTCGCGAAGGACTGGAAGCTGAAGCTGGACAAGCCCGTCGATCAGGAAATGCCCGACGGGAAGAAGAGAACGTACATCCACGGGCACGCCGGAAGCGACAGCGGAAGCGGGATGACGGTTTCGGCCGGATTCGCCGACCAGGAGGACATGTCGTCTCTTGTGTGCAGGACCGGCACGAATCAGTCCGGAGCTCTCGGCTTCCTCGCGGCCTGCACCGAGCTGGACGTGGCGGGCATCGACCATGGCAAGGCGTCTTCATGGCTCGAACAGGCCAAGAAGGAAACCGACTCCTTGTACAAGGCGAAGGTTGCCGAGACCAAGAACAAGAAGGAGTACGTCGTCAGCGGAGTATTCACCTCGGGGCCCGTGGTGATGGTTCTGCACCGGGCGTACGAAAAGTACTCGCTGCGCATCCTCGGAAGCGCGGCGGCATAGCAGGCGAACCGTCCCGGGCGAAGGGCCTTGCCGGTGACGGCAGGGCTCTTCGCCCCGCAAGCAAGTGGCCTTGGCCGGAGCTGTCCGACGGACCATCCGCCGTTCAGCACTCGGCAGGCCCTTGAGCCCCAGGAATTTCCGGCCAGTGTGTGAAATTCCTGTGACTGCCGACAGATATCTGATCTGGACTCCGGGTCCTTTTGACCCGGAGAACTCCCGAAGGAATGAGGAATCATGCGCGCTGCAAGACGTGTTCTCGTCCGCTTTGTCGCCCCGGCGGCAACCGCCCTCCTTGCCACACTCGTCGCCGCCCCCATGGCCTCGGCGACGCCCGCGGAGACCGCAGCCGAGATCTGCGACAACATATGCGTCGACGGGGTACGCGCGGCCACCCACGACGGCTACGACCGCGTCGTCTTCGACCTGGGCACGGGCACCCTGCCGCAGGTCGATGTCACCCAGAGCACGAGCCCGGGATACGGAACGCCGAGTGGCGAGACGAAGAACCTCGCCATCACCGGCAGTTCGTACCTGTTCGCCGACTTCTACCCGGCCCGAACCGGAGACTACGCGGACACGAACCCCTTGGTGAAGCCGTTCGCCCTGCCCACCGTCAAGGGCGTGCAGTACCTGCACGAGCAGCACTCCCAGCCCGCCTTCGGTATCACGCTCGACGGTCCGGTCTCCCGCTACAACGTCTTCACCCTGACCGCCCCGAACCGCGTGGTCATCGACATCTACAGGTAGGCCCCGCCCCTCGCATGAGGCGGCTCTGCGCGCCGGGGGCGGCATCCGCCCCCGGCGCACAGGCCGCTGCCCGAAGACGGCTACCAGGAGTCCGAGCCGCTGCTCCGGCGCAACCGGGAGCGGAGAGGCCTCTTCCCTGTACGCAGGGTGTACCACCGAGCCGTGATCGGTGGACTCAACGGGCACGGAGCCACACCTTGTTGTCCGGTCTTTGGAAGGGCCTCGGTGAGACCGGGGCTTGAATCCCTGGGGGCGGTCGGAGTACGGACGGAGCCGAGAGCGACCTCCGTCGCAGTGGACGCTTCCCCGCTGAGCCGGGTCGCGTACGGCAGCGGTGGAGCGCCTGTGGAACATGCCTCCGACGATCCGGGCCCGCCGGCAGTCCGCGGCCGCGCGCTGCTTGATGCGCCTGCGAGGACCGGCGTGCGCGGTGACATCAACGGTTCGCGGCGTACGTCGTAGCCCGCTCATTGCTTCCAGAGGCTGTCTCTGCGCCTGCCGTTTCTCGCCACTACTGGCGAGTATCGAAGTGGCGGCCGAGGCGTCTGGTGAGCGGCTACTTGGGAGTGATGGTGGACCAGCGTTATGAGCGTGGCCTGAAGACCATGTATGAACTGGGCGGGAAGGGAGGGACCGATGCGTTCCTCGCCTCCATCTCCGATGTCTGCCCGGCTCTCGGGGATCACATAGTGACCTCCATCTACGGCGATCTCCACCACCGGCCGGTGCTGGCTACCGGCGAGCGGGAGCTGGTCACCTTGGCGGCGCTGGCGGCCCTTGGCGGTTGTGAGCGTGAGATCCGGCTGCATACGGAAGTAGCTCTCGGCGCGGGCATCTCACCTTCCCAGATCGTTGAAGTGATGCTGCACATCGCTGCTTACGCGGGAGTACCACGCTCCGTGAACGCGGTGCTGGCAGCCCGGGAGACATTCGCCGAACGCGACCTGCTGCCGGTTCCCGCCCCGGAGGCGTCATGACCATGCGAACGGCTCTGCTCTTTCCCGGCCAGGGCTCCTATGTGCCCGGGATCCTGTCCGACATCAAAGACCGGCACCGGGTCACGGACGTGCTCGCCGAGATCGACGCGGCAAGTGCCGGTCTCGGCGGCAGCCCGGTCTCTCCTCTGCTCACAGAGGCAACGGCACCTGGACAGGACGAACTGGTCGACACCCGGCCCGAGGACCTCGATCTGGCCATCTTCGCCACCGATGTCGCCACCCACACGGTGCTGGAGACGCTCGGCGTGCGTAGCGATGTGCTGGCCGGACACAGTTTCGGGGAGATCGCCGCGCTCACCGCGGCGCGGGCGCTGACCGTGGCCGACGCGACACGGTTCATCCTGGAACGGTCCAAGGTGTTCGCCGGCCTCGACCTGACGGGGGGCGGAATGACCGCGCTGAACCTCGACGGCCGGCGCAGCGGACACCTGGTGGGTCTGCTCGACGACCCATCGGTCACGGTCGCGCTGGAGAACGGACCGGAGGCCTGCGTGATCTCCGGTCCGCTGGGGGCGCTGGCTCGCGCGGAAGCGCTCGCCGAGGCCGTCGGCGCACGGGCGACCCGGGTGCGGGCCGCGTACCCCTTCCACAACCCGATGCTGCAACGGGCCGCGGACCTGCTGGAGGAACGCACCGCCCGGTTGCCGATGCGGGCCCCGCGGGTCCCCGTCTACTCGGCGATTCTGGGCCGTTATATGGAAGGACCGGATGATCTGCGGCTTCTGGCGGCCCGCCACCTCGTCCGGCCGGTGCGGTTCTACACCGGACTGCAGCAGCTGCACCGGGACGGGGTACGGGTCTTTGTCGAGTCGGGAGCCCGCCGGATCCTGACCCAGCTGGCCGCTGCCGCGTTGCCGCGAGGCATCGTGGTCACCGCCCCCTTCGACCGGCGGCGCACATCCGACCTGATCGTCGCCGAGCTGCGCAGCGCAGGCATCAGCACCGACGTCCCGGTGCGGGAGGCGATGTCTGCGACACGGCCGCCCGAAACCCGAACCGCGCCGGGTCCCGCGGCGGTCGCTGCCGAAGTGCCTCGGCCGGCCGCAGCCCCGGAATCGCAGGGCGAACCTGCGGCCGGGAACCTTCCGGCGCGAGCACAGCTCCTCACCGAGCTCCGCGAGGCGTACGCCGAATTCCTGGACTATCCGGAGGAGTTGCTGGCCGACGAGATCGACCTGGAGGCCGATCTGGGAGTGGACTCGATCAAACAGATGGAGGCCTTCGATCTTGTACGGCAGCGCTACGGGCTCGGTGAGCCGCCCGCGGGCCTGCGCGTCACCTCCTATACGACGCTGTCCGGCGTCGCCGACCTGCTGACGGAGCTGCCGGGCCCCACTGCCGTCGGTTCTCCCGACCGGACGGGAGCGTGAGCGGCGATGGACGGAAGGCTGACAGGAAAGACCGCCCTGGTCACCGGCGGAGGCAAGGGCGTGGGCCGGGCAGTGTGCCGCGAACTGGCCGGGCTCGGGGCCCATGTCGTCATCAACTACTTCCACTCGCGCGACGCGGCACGCGCCACCCTCGACGAGATCCTCGCGGCGGGAGGCTCGGGCGAGCTGGTCCGTGCGTCGGTGGCCAAACAGGACCAGGTGGACGCCATGTTCGCCGAGCTCTCCGACCGGCACGAGGGCCTGGACATCCTCGTCAACAACGCCGCTCGGGGAACCCTCGCGGCCATGTCCACCCTGACGGAGGAGGACTGGGGCCGGGCCATGGCGGTCAACCTCGACGGGGCCCGCCGCTGCGCGCTGGCCGCCGCACCCCTGATGGCCCGGCGAGGCGGGGGAAGCATCGTCAATCTGTCGTCCATCGGAGCCGGAAACGTCTTCGGCAACTATGCGACGGTGGGCGTCAGCAAGGCCGCGCTCGAGGCGCTGACGCGCTATCTGGCAGTCGAGTTCGCGTCGCAGGGGATCCGGGTCAACACCGCGTCCGCCGGCATGATGGACAACACGACGCTGCCGCTGTTCCCCGAGGCGGAGGCTCTGCGTGAGGTGATCGAGCGGGCGACGCCACTCGGGCGGCTGGCCACCGAAGAGGATCTCGTGGCCCTGGTGCTGTTCCTTGCCGACGAGCCGTCCGCCTTCATCACCGGGCAGATGATCCTGGCCGACGGCGGCCTGTCGCTGGGACACGCCATGCTGTCGCCGCCGGCCGGGCGACCGGCCGCGAACAGGCCATCGTCCGAGGCCCGGCCACCAGCCGCCGCTCACGAACCAACCGCGCTCCCGCCACCGCCCGGGTCGGAACACGCGGTCGCGGTCGTCGGGATGGGCATCGCCGTGCCGGGAGCTTCCGGCCCGGATGAGTTCTGGGAGTTGCTCAACCGTCCGGGTGAGATCTTCAGCGAGCCGCAGGACCGTTTCGCCCTGGACCATTTCTGGTCGGCCGACTCGTCCGCGACAGACCGCACCTACTCCCGCGTGGGCGGCTATCTGCATGGCTTTCGGCCACATCCCGGGCTGCATGACACCTGGCCCGCCAAGGACCGTGATCCAGCGGCGCTGTGGCTGCGGCACTGCCTGCTGCAAGCCGTCGACGGACTGCGGACAGCCCCGGCCGAACGGTGCGGAGTGTATGTGGGCGCATGGCCCGGCGGCAGCCAGAGCCTTGCCGAGTCAGCGGTCGTCGACGCCGCTTCGGCCGCGGCCGGTGGACCGGAAGCGGCCCGCGAGGTGCGCCGAGTATTGCGCGCCCACTACCGATATGCGCTCGACGATCCCCGCCATGCCCGGCCCGATGCCATTGTCCGGGACGCCATCGACGGCATTCTCGACGAGGTCGCTGAGCTGCTGGTGGTCGACACCGCCTGCTCCTCCTCGCTGTACGCGGTGGACCTCGGGGTCAAGGCGCTCCTCGACGGCACCTGCGAGGTGGCTCTCTGCGGTGGTGTGGAGGCCCTCGACCCGACCAATGCGGTGCTCTTCGCCAAACTGCGGGGCCTGTCCACGTCCGGCCGGGTGCGGTCTCTGGACGCCGGATCGGACGGCACGCTGTTCAGTGACGGGGCCGGCATGGTGGCCCTCAAGCTGCTCTCGAAGGCCCTGGCCGACGGAGACACGGTCCTTGGGGTGCTGTCCGGATTCGGAGCCGCCACCGACGGGCGTGGGAAATCGATCTCAGCCCCCAATCCGGCAGGACAGCGCCGCGCGGTGGAGCGCGCCCGAGCCGTGAACGCCACCCGGCCCTCCCAGATCGACTGGGTCATCGCCCACGCGACCGGAACTCCCGTGGGCGACCGGTCGGAACTGCGGATGCTCGCGGAAGCCGCCCCGCCGAACGGCTACCACTGCACAGGCAGCAAAGCCGTCATCGGACACACGGGATGGGCCGCGGGGGCCGCCTCCCTCATTCACGCCCTGCTGGCGCTGCGACATGAACAGATCCCCGCGCAGCCGCACTTCCGGCAACTGCCCGAAGGCGTCGACCCCGGGCGCATCCGTGTTCCCCGCGCGACTACCGCTTTCCCCGCCCGTCCGGACGCACCGCGCACCGTGGGCATCTCGGCCTTCGGCTTCGGTGGCACCAATGGCCACCTCCTCGTTCAGGACCTGTCGTCGACGGCCCCGACACGCTCCGCGCCGTCCGCCGCCAAGAGTGACCTCGTGCTCGTCGGCTGGAGTGCCCATCTGCCCCGCACCCCCGACCGGTCAACGGTCACCGCCTGGCTCAAGGAGCAGGGCGGCCTTCCCGGCACCGTATTCGACCGCCCCTATCCGGTTCCCGTCACGGCCGATATGCGGCTCACCCCACGGACCCTGCGCGCCATCGATCCCGCGCAGGTCATGTCCATCGAATCCGCCGTGCGATTCGCAGCGGAGTGCGGCCCCCTGTGGTCCGGACTGGAGGAGAGCACCGGCGTCGTCGTGGCGCACACCGGCGTTCCGCGAGCACTCGCCGGGGCAACCATGCGTTGTTACGCCGACGACCTTCTGCGGACACTGAGGGGGAAGGTCTCCGGCAGCATCGTCTCCGGGGTCGAGGAGTACGTACGAACAGTGCGGGAGAGCACACCGCCTGCGAGTGAGGACAGCCAGGCCGGTGTCATGACGAACGTCATCGCGTCCCGCATCGCCGCGCGATTCGATCTGCACGGTGCCTCGATGACCGTCGACGCCGGGGAAGACTCCTTGCTGGCCGCGGTCCGGGTCGCAAGCCGCTATCTCTTCAGCGGGGAGCTCGGCCTTGCGCTGGTGCTCGCTGTCACCGCCGATGTCTCCGGAACCACCGGCGGCGACGGCACACCGGACGGCTACGGGGGCGAGGGGGCCGTGCTGCTGGCGCTGGCCACCCAGGAGCGCGCCCACCGACAGAAGTGGCCGGTGCTCGCGCATCTCGTGCCTGTGAGCTCCGGGTCCGACCGCCCGGAGCGGGATGACACCGGGCCCGGCCCAGCGGTCCGCGCCGAGCGGGACGACGCCGGGCCCGGCACAGCGGTCCGCGCCGCGGTGCGGCTGCTGGCAGCGGCGGAGTCCGGCCAGGTCCGTACGCTGCACGCAGCAGCGCGAAGGGCCTTCCCTCTGCGCATCGTTCCCGGTGCCGGCGAACGGCCGGGACAGGGCATGCTGACGGACCGGGACGAGCCGGGCCGGACGACCGGGCAGGAGCAGACTCCGCAGCAGTCGGCGCCCGCCGTCGCGGACAAACCTCGGCTCACCACCCGCCACACCCGAGTCCTGGTTCCTGTGGGCCGCCCCGCTCATGGCGGTCCACAGCGGCCGGTCCCCGACGGGGGAGTGGTCCTGCTCGGTCCCGGCGTCAACGCCGAGCAGCTGACCCCCCATCTGGACCGGGCCGACTTGATCGTGGGCTGCTCGGCAGGGCAGGCCGGCCACCGCGTCCACGTACCGGAGGATCTCCAGGACTCCGATGCTCTGAACGCCCTGCGCGATGCTCTCGACGAGGCCCGCCCCTCTCTCACCGTGCTCGCCGACTTCGCCACCGCCCGGCCCTGGCCCGCAGCCCCTGCCCCGGACCTGCTGAAGCTGCACGATCTGCTGTTCCTCATCGCGCAGCGGCTCTGGCCCCGCTGGACTGCGGCAAGTTCGCTGGCGGTGCTGCTGGCCGGTCAGCCCACCCCCACGCATCCGCATGCGGCACTGTTCACCGGCACGGTCCGCAGCCTCGCCTGGGAGCAGCCGGACTCGACGGTCTTCGCGCTGGTCACCGACACCCCCCTTGGTCCCGGAGCCCTCGAGACGCTTGCCGCGGAGCGCCGACTGCCAAGCCCGCACCCCGTGGTGCACTACCGCGGCGGACGGCGGCACGTGGAGACCCTGTCCGCCGAACCACCCGGGACACCATCGTGGGACGCAGCGACGAATCCCCCCTCGCTCGGTGAGGACCCGGTCGTCGTCGTCACCGGCGGCGCCGGCGGCGTCAGCGTCGAACTCGTCGACGCCCTCCCGCACAAGGCCCGCGTCTGGCTTCTCGGGCGCACTCCCATGACGGAGCCGCCCGAGCCGCCGCACAACGGGCGACCGCACGAAGACGGCCAGGCGCGCGCGCAGTTGCTGCGCGAGGCCCACCGGACCAACCCCGGCCTTCCCGTACGGGAGCTGGTCGCCCTCGTCGACCAGCAATTGGCAGAACGCAAGGTGCATCGCGCACTGGACCGGCTGCGCAGGCGGCACGGCCAGGACCGGGTCCACTACCTGGCCTGCGATGTGCTCAAGGCACCGGCCGTGGCCACCGCCGCCGAGCAGATCCGGCTGGCGGAGGGGCGGGTCGACCTGGTGATCCATGCTGCGGGCCTACCCGGGGCGACCCTCATCGACAACAAGGCCCTCGGCTCGTTCCAGCGGGTACGGGACACCAAACTGCTCGGCTACCACCATCTCAGAGCAGCCTTCGCCGACGACCCGCCAGAGCTCTGGTGCAACATCGGATCGGTGCTCGGCGGGGCCCTCGGTCTGCCGGGCGAGGCGGACTACTGCGCCGCGAACGACTTCCTGACCGCAGCCGCCGAACACGGCAGCACCCCTGGAGAGCGCACGGTCGTCTTCCCGCTGTGGGGCGAGGACGGCTTCTACGCGGCCGATCCGGTCACCAAGCGATACATGGGCCGGGCCACCACACTCACAGCAGTGTCCACCGGCGAGGCAGTCGCGCAGTTCCGCGCCGAACTGGCGGCCGCGACGACAGCAGCCCCCACCCCTCACCCCTACGTGGGCGCAGAGGAAGCCCTCCTCTTCGAAGCGGAACGCTCCGGCCGCCGGCCCTCCAACGAAGCGGACCCTTCCCGTCACGGGGCCGCATACCTGGACAGCCCTCGGGCGGTCCAGACCCGCAAGGACCACTGGCTGCTGTCCTTCACCCCCGGCCACGACGGCCATCTCGACGACCACCTGGTCGACGGCAAGCCCACCCTCCCCGGCACCTTCATGCTGGAGATCGCCGCCGAAGCGGCCGCACAGGTGCACCCCGGACTCCTGGTGTGCGGCTTCCGCAACGCCGACTTCAACACCTTCGTACGTCCTTTCACCGGCCGCCTCCCACTCACCCTTCACGTAGCGGCCACAAGCATGGACCAGGCCCCGGACGTGCGGGGAAGACTGCGGGTGCGCGTCACCCTCGAATCCGAGGTCACCCCGCCGGGAGGCGCCCGGCCACCGGTGCGGCGCCGCCACTTCAGCACGGTCGTCGTCCTTGCCGTACCTGGCCACGCGCCTCTGCCGGGCCCGGCAGAGCGCCCACCGGTCCAGGGCCGCACCGTGCCGGATCCGTACTACGCGGAAGCATCCCCCGTGCTGCTCCAGGGCATTTACCGCAACACCCGTGACAGCCACACCCACGGCGGCGACTGCCATGCCGTCTGGGCACCGAGCCTGGAGGAATGCCCCTGGCTGCGAGATTTCGCCATCCCGTCCCTGTTGCTCTGTGCGGCGGGCCGCACTGCTGCTCTGCCGGTGGACCCACTCGGCGAGCAGACACTGTACGTCCCCCGCAGGATGGGCCGGGTCGACCTGTTCGCGCCGGGCAGCAACGACACCCTGCTCGCGGGCAGATACGGTTCCACGATCTCTCTGCACTCCCACGAGGGGCAGGTCTTTCGGGCCTGCGCGCCCGGTGGCCAGATCCTCCTGGAGCTCTCGGAGGTGGAACTGGCCCCGATGGGCACGGTGCCGGCCCGGCCACCATCTGCCGCGCACGACCGTTCAGCGCAGGCACAGCCCGCCGACGTCGGTCCGTGAGCACATCCGAAGGCCCCATGGGCACACCTGAGAGGGGAACGGCGGTCCGGCTCTGGACCGTCCCGCTGCCACTGCGTGCACACGCCGGCGCGTTCGACGCCCTGTCCTTTGAAGAGCACGAGCGCATGGCACGCTACCGCCTGCCGGATGCCGCCCGGGAATTCGGTCTCACGCGCGCCGCGCTGCGCCAGGTTCTGGGACGGCTCCTCGCCACCTCTCCGGCCGGCGTCCGGCTCGAAACCACCTGCGCGCACTGCGGCCGACCGCACGGTCCGCCGCGCCTCCCAGGAGCACCGGACCTGTCCATCTCCGTGTCCCGTACCCGACGTCTGGCCGTGATCGCGATCGGTGGGCCCGGACCGGTCGGTATCGACATCGAGCCGGTCGACACCGCTCCCACCCCCGGCCCGTTCTCGTTCGTCAGTGCCCTCAACGCTCGGGAACGCCAACAGCTCTCCGAGCTCCCTTCGCACCGCAGGCGTCCCTTCTTCCTGAGCAGGTGGGTCTGCAAGGAGGCCTATGCCAAGGCCCTCATGCTCGGCCTCACCCTGGATTTCCGCAGCATCGAACTGCGCTCCTGCGGAGCGGTCACGCTGGCCCACGCCCCGGGGCATCAGGACCTGGCGATCACCCAGCTGTCACTGACCTCACCCACCAGCCGACTACGCTGGACCGCCGCCCTGGCCACGCCACCCCGCCTGCTGTCGGGCAGCAGCCACCACCCGGCCCTTCTGCGGTGGTGCCCTGTACGCACGACGTGCTGTACGGGGCGGCACATGGACCCTCAGGAGGCGACGGCCGGCGTCGGGGTGACTGCCCCGCGTGTGCCCCACACCTGCTTGCGGTAGGTGAACGCCGCGACATAGAGCGCGGGCCGCAGTATGCAGAGTTCCATGAGGGACAGGAACGGTGTCAGCACGATCCAGGAGGCGTAGCCACCACGGCCGGGCACTCGCCCGAAGGCGCCGTGGAGTGTGGTCAGGTACTTGAGGACGAAGAGGTAGAGCAGCTCACGCCAGGGGAACGTGTGCCCCGTGAGCGGAACGTAGACGAACAGATAGCCCGTCGCGATGAGCCACCCGAACATGGAGATCAGCAGCCAGATCTTCATGGCGAGAGCGAGCCCCCGAAGGTTCTGCAGCTCCCACTTCATGTAGAAGAAGTTGCCCTTGGACCAGCGGAGTTGCTGCCGGAAGGCGCCGCGCGGCGTGGTCGGCATCTGGGTGAGTACGACGGCGTCATGCGCCAGGACCACCTCACCTCGTTGCGTCGCGTAGTGGCTCAGGCGCCGGTCGTCGCTGAACGTGCCGCTGGACACGTAGTCGTCGACATTGTCGAAGAGCACTTCCTTGCGGTAGACGGAGAAGGCGCCCGAGCACGGTATGACGACGCCGAACAGAGAACGGGCCCCACGCATCAGCTGGATCGAGACACCGAGATACAGGTCGGTGACCCGGGTGATCAGATTCTGGGTGCGGTTCGTGGTCACCACGTTGCCCGTGACACCCTGAACGCTCGGTTCGGAGAAGGCCCGCATCGCCTTCTCCAGGGCGTCGGGCAGCACAACGGAGTCGGAGTCCACCGTGACCACGAAGTCGAAGTTTTCCGCGTCCACCTGACTCAGCGCGTAGACCTGCGCTTCGCGCTTGCCGCCGTTCTCGGTGCGGTGCCAGACGACTTTCGGGTGTTCGTACCGGCGGGCGGGGGTCGTCGACCCGTCGTCGACCACGTGGATCGCGTCGGGCACCCGGGTCCCTGCGAGCAGCGCATCGATCAGGCGCGCAGATCGTCCGGGCTCTCGTTGTACACGGGGACGATCGCCAGCACGCGGCCCGGGGCCGATGCCCGGCGCTCGAAACTGCGGGGCAGTGCGCCGCAGACGAACAGGGCCAGGATGACGAGGGACGAGGAGGCGAAGAACACCGTGGCCACGTTCCATGTGCCGTGCCAGATCAGCACCGTTCCAGAGATCGACACCCAGCTCCTGGCTGAATGTGGCCATCTCGTTCACCAGGCCGATGTTGACGTAGCGGTATGTGTTCTCCAGCAGCTTCGCGAATTCCGCTTCGCGCGGGCTCTTCGCCTCGACGACCTGGTCGACGAATTGCTCATAGAATTTTCGGGCCGCTGTCGTGCATTCCGTGGTGCAGCCGCCGACGATCTTCGGAGTGTTGTGGATGCCGTACTCCGGGTTGCCCGGGTTGCCCGGGTCGATCCGCTCGGGCGAGAAGGCCAGATGGAAGTCGACGCCCACACGCAGCCCCGACGCCTCCAGGGCCGGGCGCACCACCTCGTCCGTCGTCCCCGGGTACGTGGTTGATTCGAGCACCACCAGCGTGCCCGGCCGCAGCCGTTCCGCCACCGCCGCCACCGCACGGTGCACGGCTCCCAGATCGGGCTCCCCATGCGCGGTCAGAGGGGTGGGGACGCAGGTGACGACGACGCGTGCCTCTGCCAGTACATCGGGATTCGTGGTGGCGGTGAAGCCGTGCTCCCGCATTTCTGTCACGTCGGAATCGGAGAGATCGCCGATATGTGACTTTCCGGAATTGAGTCCGTCGACGACCGCGCTTTCACGGTCGAGCCCCACGACTTTCAGCCGGTTCGCACGGCGTATTGCGCCAGCGGCATTCCCACATATCCGAGCCCGATTACTGCGACATCCGCGGCCTGCCCCTGAAGCATCCGAACGACCTCACTTCAACACTTTGTTTACCCGAGAATGACAACGTAGCAAGGTTTACGCTGCGTTTAACGCGCTCCAAAGACCTCGACGGGCGGGACTTTGGACCGTTCTTCCTCGGGGAGAAAGCCCGCGGGTGCCGAGCGCGCCACCGCGGAGGGGACCCGGCCCGACGTGCGCGCGGACCGGATCGTCAGCGGTTCGGACCACCTCCGGGTGACCACCGGGCGCGGCGAGGCCCGGCCGCATACGGTCGCGCCCGGGCCGGTGGAGTGGCTGATCAGGATTCGGGGCAGAGTGTTTTGCGCAGCCCGAAGTTGAGGTGGCTTCCATCCTCATCGGTCAGGGTGATGCCGTCGTAGGAGAACCGCTGCGCGGCACTGTGGTCCGGGTCCGTCGCACCGCCGTCAAGGGCCGCGCACTGGTTGCGCGCCGCGCTGATGGCCTTGTCCTCGTCGTGGGTGAGGTTGCCGTTGACGTCATGAATGGCTTGGAGGACGGCGGATCGCGCCGCACCCTTGGGCTCGGGTGGTATGCCGGTGTCCTTGGCGGAGTCGCTCTTGTCCGCCGCACCCGACGCCTCGGGTGGCGTGCCGGTGTCCTTGGCGGAGTCGCTCTTGTCCGCTGCCCCCGATGCTTCGGGTGTGGTGCTTCTTGTGGTGCCGGTACTGCTGTCGCTGCCGTCGTCGCTGTTGCAGCCGACGAGGGTGACGGCGAGCAGTACGGCAACGGCCGCGGTCGTGGTACGGATGTGCATGGTCCCCCCTGGTGTGACACGAGTAGGGACATGGTGCGGCCGGCAGGGCGGCAGGGCTTGAGCGGTGAGAGAGTTGTGACTCACTGCGGACGTCTTGTTGCAGAGGCCGCCCGGCCGCCCTGCTCTTCCGTCAGTTCGCCGAAGGGGCCCAGCCGTTGGCCTCGATGCGCCGGGCGTCGGCCGGTCGGCCTTCGTCGAAGACCGTACGGCCGTCGTCCTCGACCCTGAGGGCGTCCACGTACACCCCGCGGCCGACGTACAACTGGTCCGTGGTGTACCGCCAGCGCAGCCGCAACTCCCCGCCGCTCCACCGCGCGAGGTCGGCATCGAGCCGCTGCCAGACCCGGCCCGACCAGCCGGAGACCGAGCCCGCCGGATGTGTCTCCAGCCGCTCCTGCCCCTTCCGCGAAGCCGGGCCTGTGGTGAACGGGACAGGTTGCCAGGTGGCCCCGGCGTCCGCCGAGGCCTCCAGGAAGAGGAAGTCGGAGCCGGGCTCGGTGTCCCACCACAGCGCGCAGCTCAGCCGGGCCCGTGAGGACGCGAGAGCGAGCGGCGGCAGGGCCAAGGTGGCGGACGAGGCGCTGGCCAGACCGGAGAACCATGCCGTACGGCCACGGGCGGGCGGGACGGCGACCGCACGGGCCATCTGGTTGGCGGTGGCGACACGGGGCGCGCTGCCGGAGCGCCAGTTGCGCACGGGGTGGACCGAGTTGCCCAGCACGATCAGAAACGAGTCCGTGGTCGGGTCGAGGACCAGGCTCGTGCCCGTGAACCCGGTGTGGCCCGCCGTGCGCGGTGTGGCCATCGCGCCCATGTACCAGTGCTGGTAGAGCTCGAAGCCGAGGCCGTGCGCGTCACCGGGGAACGCGGTGTTGAAGTCGGTGAACAGCAGATCCACCGAAGCGGCCGAAAGGATCCTCGCGCGGCCGTAGACCCCGCCGTTGAGCAGGGTGCGGGCGAGGATCGCCAGGTCCCAGGCGCAGGAGAAGACCCCGGCGTGGCCCGCGACACCGTCCAGGCTGTACGCGTTCTCGTCGTGGACCTCGCCCCAGACCAGTCCGCGCTCCAGCCCGGACCAGGGGAGCCGGGCGTCCTCGGTCGCGGCGATCTTCGGCTTCCAGGAGGCCGGCGGGTTGTACCGGGTGCGCTGCATCCCGAGCGGAGCGGTGATCTGCTCGCGGAGCAGTACATCCTCGGTGCGGCCGGTGATCTTCTCCAGCACCAGCTGGAGGGAGATCAGATTGAGGTCGGAGTAGAGGTACGCCGTGCCGGGCGGGCTCGCCGGCACCTCGTTCCAGATCAGCTCCAGCTTTCCCTCGCGGGTGGGTGCCTGGTAAAGGGGGATCCAGGCGCGGAAACCAGAGGTGTGCGTGAGCAGCTGACGGATGGTGATGTCCTGCTTGCCGCCCCCGGCGAAGTCGGGGAGGTAGGAGGAGACGGCCGCCTCCAGCTCCAGCGTGCCGCGCTCGATCTGCTGCACGGCCAGGATCGACGTGAACAGCTTCGACACCGATGCCAGGTCGAAGACCGTGTCCTCGGCCATGGGAATCTGCTGGTCCGCCGGGAACTCCACACCGGTGTCGGTCTTCTCGTCGTACGCCGCATAGCGCACGGCCTTGCCGATCGGCCGGTGCAGCGCCACCGTTCCGCCCCGGCCCGCGAGCAGGACGGCGCCCGCGTACCAGGGGTGTTTCGGCACGTCGGCCAGGTACTTCTCCGCCTCGCTGACGAGCTGGTCGAGGGGCTCCTGCAACAGCCCCGCACGGGTGGCCGATCCGCGCCGCAGCGTCGGTCCGGTCCGGACCGCCGGGCTCTCCGCCGCTGCCTCCGTGCCCATGTCCGACGACCCCGCCCCCGATTCCGTGGCAGACGCCGCGGCCGCGAACGGAATGGGCGCCAGGGCGAGTGCGCCGCCCAGGGCCAGCATCCCACTGCCCAGCCTCCGCCGGCTGATGCCTCCGCCCGCCGTGTCCTCGGTCATCCGGAACCCCTTCCTCATGCCTGAAAATAATTTTCGAAAAATTGTCCGAGTCTGAAACTTCCTGCCGAGCCAGAGATTACTGTCACCCCCCTGCCGCCCCGTAGGCCCCGGAGCCACAAAGAATCTGACACAGCATCAGAAAATCTCTTCCCTCGTCTGTCGGACTGCGGCATCCTGCCGCCCATGGAGACGGAGCTGAGCCAAAAACTGGGGATCGAGCACGCCATCTTCGGCTTCACGCCGTTCCCGGCGGTGGCCGCGGCCATCACCCGGGCCGGAGGATTCGGCGTACTCGGCGCGGTCCGCTACACCGCCCCCGACGACCTCGCACGCGACCTCGACTGGATGCAGGAACACACGGACGGCAAGCCCTACGGCCTCGACGTCGTCATGCCCGCCAAGAAGGTGGAAGGCGTGAGCGAGGCCGATGTGGAGGCCATGATCCCGCCCGGTCACCGCAAGTTCGTCCAGGAGACCCTCACCAGACACGGAGTTCCCGAACTCGCCGAAGGAGAGGCCTCGGGCTGGCGTATCACGGGCTGGATGGAGGAGGTCGCCCGCAACCAGCTCGACGTGGCGTTCGACTACCCCATCAAGCTCCTCGCCAACGCGCTGGGCTCACCGCCCGCCGATGTCATCGCCCGAGCCCACGGCCACGACGTCCTCGTCGCGGCCCTCGCCGGCAGCGCCCGGCACGCCCGCCACCACGCGGACGCGGGCATCGACATCGTCGTCGCCCAGGGATACGAGGCCGGAGGCCACACCGGCGAGATCGCCTCCATGGTCCTCGTCCCGGACGTGGTCGACGCCGTGGGCCCGCTTCCGGTCCTTGCCGCAGGCGGCATCGGCAGCGGCGAACAGATCGCCGCCGGACTCGCCCTGGGAGCCCAGGGCGTCTGGCTCGGCTCCCTCTGGCTCACCACCGAGGAGGCCGACATGCACTCCCGGGCGCTGACCGCCAAACTCCTCGCCGCAGGTTCCGGCGACACCGTCCGCTCGCGTGCCCTCACCGGGAAACCCGCACGCCAGCTGCGTACCGAATGGACGGACGCCTGGGACGACCCGTCGGGACCCGGCACCCTGCCCATGCCACTCCAGGGACTTCTGGTCGCCGAGGCGGTCTCCCGTATCCAGAAGTACGAGACGGACGCACTGCTCGGCACGCCCGTCGGTCAGATCGTCGGCCGGATGAACACCGAACGCAGCGTCCAGGCCGTCTTCGACGACCTGACCCTCGGCTTCGAGCGGGCCATTGACCGGATCAACCGCATCGCCGGACGGAGCGCCTCATGAACCAGCCGCCCAACGGTTTCTGGGCCCAGGCCACGGCCGACCCCGACCGCGAAGTCCTCGTCGCACCCGACGGCGAGAACTGGACGGCGGGCCGGCTGCACGCCGAGGCCAACCGCATGGTCCACGGACTGCGCGCGGCGGGGCTGGAAGAGGGCGACGCCTTCGCCGTCGTGCTGCCCAACGGAGTCGAATTCCTCACCGCCTACCTCGCCGCCTCGCAGGCCGGGTTCTACCTCGTCCCCGTCAACCACCATCTCGTGGGGCCGGAGATCGCCTGGATCGTCTCCGACTCCGGCGCCAAGGTGCTCATCGCCCACGAACGCTTCGCCCAGGCCGCGACGGCCGCCGCCGACGAGGCGGAACTGCCCGCGAGCCACCGCTACGGAGTCGGCGCGGTCAACGGCTTCCGTCCGTACGCCGAACTGCTGGAGAACCGGCCGGTCTCGCCCCCTGAGGGGCGCACGCTCGGCTGGGTCATGAACTACACCTCCGGCACGACCGGCCGCCCGCGGGGCATCCGCCGTCCGCTGCCGGGAAAGCTCCCCGAGGAGAGCTATCTCGGCGGATTTCTCGGCATCTTCGGCATCAAGCCGTTCGACGGCAACGTCCACCTGGTCTGCTCGCCGCTCTACCACACCGCCGTGCTGCAGTTCGCGGGCGCCGCCCTGCACATCGGCCACCCCCTCGTCCTGATGGACAAGTGGTCGCCCGAGGAGATGCTGCGGGCGATGGACACCCACCGCTGCACCCACACACACATGGTCCCGACCCAGTTCCACCGTCTCCTCGCCCTCCCGGACGAGGTGAAACAGGCGTACGACGTGACGGCGATGCGGCATGCGATCCACGGCGCGGCCCCCTGCCCCGACCATGTCAAACGGGCCATGATCGACTGGTGGGGCGGGTGCGTCGAGGAGTACTACGCTGCGAGCGAGGGGGGCGGTGCCTTCGCCACCGCCGACGACTGGCTCAAGAAGCCGGGCACCGTCGGCCGTGCCTGGCCGATCAGCGAACTCGCGGTCTTCGACGACGACGGCAACCGGCTCGGGCCGGGCGAACTCGGCACCGTGTACATGAAGATGAGCACCGGCGGCTTCAGCTACCACAAGGACGAGGGCAAGACGAGGAAGAACCGCATCGGTGACTACTTCACCGTCGGCGACCTCGGCGTGCTGGACGAGGACGGCTACCTCTTCCTCCGCGACCGCAAGATCGACATGATCATCTCCGGCGGGGTGAACATCTATCCCGCCGAGATCGAGAGCGCCCTGCTGACCCACCCCGCGGTCGCCGACGCCGCCGTCTTCGGAATTCCGCACGCCGACTGGGGCGAGGAGGTCAGAGCCGTCGTCGAAGCCGCCGAGGGACACGAGGCGGGCGACGATCTGGCCGCCGGGATCCTCGCACACTGTGCGGATCTGCTCGCCGGTTACAAGCGTCCCAAGTCCCTCGGCTTCATCACGACGATGCCCCGCGACCCCAACGGCAAGCTGTACAAAAGGCGGTTGCGCGAACCGTACTGGGAGGGGCACAGCTGAAGCCCGTACCCGGGCGAACGGGGGCCGGGCTGCCTCATGGCCGCACGGTGACGGCACGGGCCCCGGGACTCCGCCGACCCCGTGGCCGCGCCGGACCGCGGAGGTCCAGGGACCGGCGGAATGTGAATGGGGCTGCCGCCGTCCACGCACCCGCACCACCCGAGGCGCCTCGGCAGGCCGGGACGTCATGGGCCGCTCACCCGGCACGCCCCTACGTCCGCCGACGTCCCGGCAGACAACCGGACCCTTGACCTGGGGGCCCGGGCCGCACAGGATCACGCCATGACCGGTGTACGCAGCAGCACAGTCGACGGCGTCGTGACCCGCAGCGCACGGCGCACCCCCGAGCGCACCGCCCTGCGGTACGCCGACCGGGCCTGGACCTACCGGGGTCTCGACGAGGCGGTCAGTACCGCGGCCGCCGTCCTCATGGACGGCCACGGGCTGCACCCGGGGGACCGGGTGGCCTCCTACGCCCACAACTCCGACGCGTACCTGATCGCGTACCTCGCCTGCGCCCGGGCCGGACTTGTCCATGTGCCCGTCAACCAGAACCTGACGGGCGAGGACCTCGCGTACATCCTGAGCCAGTCCGGCAGCTCCCTGGTCCTCACCGACCCGGACCTCGCGGGCCGCGTCCCGCAGGGGTACGCGCTCCGGCCCTTGCGCGACGCCCCCGGCTCCCTCCTGGACGATCTCGGCACCCCGCGCCCCTTCGAGCCCGCGCACGAACCGGCCGCCGACGACCTCGTGCAGCTGCTGTACACCTCCGGCACCACCGCGCTGCCCAAGGGCGCGATGATGACGCACCGCGCCCTCGTCCACGAGTACGTCAGCGCCGTCACCGCCCTCGACCTGCGCCCCTGCGACCGGCCCGTGCACGCCCTGCCCCTGTACCACTCCGCGCAGATGCACGTGTTCCTGCTGCCGTACCTCGCCGTCGGCGCCGAGAACACGATTCTCGACGCCCCGGACGCGGCCCGGATCTTCGACCTGGTCGAGTCGGGCCGGGCCGACAGCCTCTTCGCCCCGCCCACTGTCTGGATCGGCCTCGCCAACCACCCGGACTTCGCGGCGCGTGATCTCGCCGGACTGCGCAAGGCCTACTACGGGGCGTCGATCATGCCCGTCCCGGTGCTCGAACGCCTTCGCGAGCGCCTTCCGGCACTGGCCTTCTACAACTGTTTCGGCCAGAGCGAGATCGGCCCGCTCGCCACCGTCCTCGGACCGGACGAGCACGAGGGCCGGATGGACTCCTGCGGCCGGCCCGTCCTCTTCGTCGAGGCCAAGGTCGTCGACGAGAACGGCAAGGACGTCCCCGACGGCACGGCGGGCGAGGTGGTCTACCGCTCACCCCAGCTGTGCAGCGGCTACTGGGACAAGCCCGAGGAGAGCGCCGAGGCGTTCCGCGACGGCTGGTTCCACTCCGGAGACCTCGCCGTCCGTGACCCGGAGGGCTACTTCACCGTCGTCGACCGGGTGAAGGACGTCATCAACTCAGGCGGCGTCCTCGTCGCCTCGCGTCAGGTGGAGGACGCGCTCTACACCCACTTGGCCGTTGCCGAGGTGGCGGTCGTCGGACTGCCCGACGAGCGCTGGATCGAGGCGGTCACCGCCGTTGTCGTGCTGCGCGGGGAGGCCACCGAGGCCGAACTGATCAGCCACGCCCGTGAGAGAATCGCCCACTTCAAGGCTCCCAAGCGGATCGTGTTCGTGGACGGCCTCCCGCGCAACGCCAGCGGAAAGATTCTCAAGCGGGAGCTCCGCGACCGCTTCGCCTGACGAGGGCGCGGGGCGTCACCTTCCCGGCCGCTCCCGCTCGTCAACGATCCGACGGAACTTGCCGACCGACCGTTCCAGTGTCTCGGGATCGAGGATCTCGACCCCGACCGAGACCCCGATCCCGTCCTTGACGGCCGCCGCGACCGACGCGGCGGCCGCTGCCCGCTGCTCCGCGGTCGCCCCGGCCCGCGCCTCCGCCCGCACCGTCAGCACGTCCAGCCGCCCCTCACGGGTCAGCCGGAGCTGGAAGTGCGGCGACACGCCCGGCGTACGGAGCACGATCTCCTCGATCTGGGTCGGGAAGAGGTTCACCCCGCGCAGGATCACCAGATCGTCACTGCGCCCGGTGACCTTCTCCATGCGCCGGAATACGCGGGCCGTGCCGGGCAGCAGCCGGGTGAGGTCGCGGGTCCGGTAGCGGATCACCGGCATGGCCTCCTTGGTGAGCGAGGTGAACACCAATTCGCCCTCCGCGCCCTCCGGAAGTACCTCGCCGGTGAACGGGTCGACCACCTCGGGGTAGAAGTGGTCCTCCCAGATGTGCAGACCGTCCTTCGTCTCCACGCACTCCTGCGCCACACCGGGCCCCATCACCTCGGACAGTCCGTATATGTCGACCGCGTCGATCGCGAACCGTTCCTCGATCTCGCGGCGCATCTCCTCGGTCCACGGCTCTGCGCCGAAGACGCCCACCTTCAGCGATGTCGTCCGAGGATCGACGCCCTGCCGCTCGAACTCGTCGAGGAGCGTGAGCATGTAGGACGGTGTCACCATGATGATCTCGGGCCGGAAGTCCTGGATGAGCCGCACCTGCCGGGCCGTCATGCCGCCCGAGGCCGGAATGACCGTGCAGCCCAGCCGCTCCGCTCCGTAGTGCGCGCCCAGGCCGCCGGTGAAGAGCCCGTAACCGTACGCGACATAGACCTTCTGTCCCGGCCGCCCGCCGGCTGCCCTGATCGAGCGGGCCACCACATCCGCCCAGATGTCCAGATCTCTCTCGGTGTAGCCGACGACCGTCGGTCGTCCCGTCGTCCCGCTGGAGGCGTGGATCCGGCGCACCCGCTCCTCGGGCACCGCGAACATCCCGAACGGGTAGTTGTCGCGCAGATCGGCCTTGGTGGTGAACGGGAAGCGGGCCAGATCAGCCAGTGAGCGGCAGTCGTCCGGACGCAGCCCCGCCCGGTCGAACGCCTGCCGGTAGTGGTCCACCCGGTCGTAGGCGTGGCGCAGGGTGGCCCGGAGCCGCTCCAGCTGCAGCGCTTCCAGTTCCTCGCGGCCCATTCGTTCCGCCGCGTCCAGCAGAGCCGTCATACGGATCTCCCTCTTCCCGTGCGCACCGTTCGGGCGACCGATCATTCGGTCGTTTCTCCCGGGAGCAGTAATTCAGGATCTTCCCCCACGTGGCAAGGGGGGTGACACATCCGGTTCGCGCTGCGGCTACGCCCGTACCGAACACGCCTGCGTCACCCGGTCGGCCCTGTTTGGATGGGTCCATGCCGACTTTCCACACATACGACGAGACCGAGCTCGCCTATCACGTCTTGGGGGAGGGCGCACCGCTGATCTGTCTCCCGGGCGGCGCGATGAGAGCCGGCGCCTACCTCGGGGACCTCGGCGGGCTCTCCGCCACGCGACAGCTGGTCGTTCTCGATCTGCGCGGGACCGGGGACTCCGCCGTACCGGACGACGTCACCACCTACCGCTGCGACCGGCTCGTCGAGGACGTCGAGGCGTTGCGCCTGCACCTCGGCCTCGAACGCGTCGACCTGCTCGCCCACTCGGCCGCCGGGGACCTCGCCGCGCTCTACGCGGCCCGGTACCCCCACGCGCTGCGGAGCCTGGTCCTCGTGTCGCCCACCACCCGGGCTGTCGGCTTCGCGTTCGCCGAGCGCGAGGCCCGTGAGGCCGCCGCGCTCCGCCGGTCGGAATCCTGGTACGCGCAGGCGCTCTTGGCCCTGGAAGAGATCTGGGCGGGGCGGCTCACCGATGAACTCCGTACCGGGGCGAGGCCGTTCCTGTACGGACGCTGGGACGCCGCCGCGCAGGCCCACGCCGCCCTGTCCGCGCGGCAGATCAACGCCGAGGCGGCTCGGGCCTATTACGGACAGGGGGCGTTCGACCCGCCGGCGACGGTCGCCGCGCTGCGGGAGTTCCCGGCCCCGGTGCTCGTCCTCGCCGGAGAGTACGACGGTGTGTCCACGCCCGACCGCGGAGCCGAACTCGCGGCGCTCTTCCCGGAGTCCGAGTTCGCCGTGCAGCGGGCCGCCGGACACTTCCCCTGGCTGGACGACCCCGGCGCGTTCACCCGTACAGTCACCGCGTTCCTGGACCCGGATGTGCACAGTGTGCAGGCAGGCGGAATCCGTCTTGCCTACCGGGCGTGGGGGGACCCCTCCGCGCCGCCCGTCGTCCTGGTCCATGGACGCTGCGGCGACAGTACGACGTGGACCACCGTCGCCGAACGACTCGCCGCACGGCACCGGGTGTTCGCCTTCGACTTCCGCGGCCACGGACTCAGCGACTGGCCCGGCCGCTACTCCTTCGAGCTGTTCCGCGATGATCTGCACGCCTTCCTGGAGGCCCGGAACCTATCCGGTGCCACCGTCGTCGGGCACTCCATGGGCGGCGCCGCCGCCTATCTGCTCGCCGAGCGGCAGCCAGGACTGATCGGCCGCCTCGTCATCGAGGAGGCGCCGCCGCCCTTCCCGCTCGACCCGCCCCGCCCACCCGCCGAACACCCCGGCGGAGAGCTGGACTTCGACTGGCCCGTCATTCCCTCCACCGATGCCCAGCTCAACGAACCCGGCACGGAGGCCCGCGAGCGCCTGGGTGAGATCACCGCACCCACGCTCGTCATCGGCGGCGGGCCCACGAGCCAGATCGCCCAGGAGGACCTCGCCTGGATGGCACGCCAGATCCCCGGCGCCCGGCTCGTCACCATCGAGGCGGGTCATCTCGTGCACGACGAACGACCGGAGGAATTCCTCGCGGCCCTCCGGTCGTTCGGCGTCGGCTGATCCCGGCGCGCACCCCCGCCGTCAGTCCCGGCGCAACAGGGCCACCATGACCTCGTACAGCGCCGCCTCGGCGTCCTCGACGCCCGACTCCGCCCGCCAGGCGACGAACCCGTCGGGGCGCACCACCACGGCGCCCTCGGCGCTCGTCCCGTGGGCCTCGGCCCACTCGGCACCGGCCTCCGGCTCCAGATCGGATCCCGGGCCGGTGCCGATCCCGAACGCGGCGAGCCGCACTCCCAGCCGCTCGCCGACCCGTGCGGCCGCCTGCCGCCACGCCACGTCGGACGCGTCGGTGAGCAGCACGAACGACCGCTCGTACAGGTCAAGCGTGGAGATCCGCTCACCGGCGCGGCGGACCCACAAGTGCGGTGCCCTGCTGCCCGGTTCACCCGACAGCTGCACGCCCTCGGGCACCACGGGCCACTCCGGGCCGATGCCCAGCACGGCGCCGTCCACATAGCGGTAGCCCAGCGCCACGTTCAGCATCCCGCCCCGCTTCCCGCCGCCCACGGTCGGCGGCGCCGCGTACCCGGGGTGGCTGTGCTCGCCGGAACGCGCCGAGGCCCGCTCGCTCGTCGCCCGTGCCACCGGCCGCCGCTCCGCCTCGTACGTGTCCAGCAGACCCGGACCCGCCTCACCCCGCAGCACCGCCGCGAGCTTCCACGCCAGGTTGTGCGCGTCCTGGATGCCGGTGTTGGAGCCGAACGCCCCGGTGGGCGACATCTCGTGCGCCGAGTCGCCGGCGAGGAAGACCCGGCCCCGTGAGTAGCGGTCCGCCACCCGCTCCGCCGCGTGCCACGGCGCCTTGCCCGTGATCTCGACGTCGAGGTCCGGCGCTCCGACGGCCTTGCGGATGTGCGCCGCACACCGCTCGTCCGTGAAGTCCTCCAGCGTCTCGCCGCGGCCCGGCTGCCACGGCGCGTGGAACACCCACTCCCGCTCGTTGTCCACCGGCAGCAGCGCGCCGTCCGCTTCCGGATTGGTCAGGTAGCACACGATGAAACGCCGGTCGCCCAGCACATCGGCGAGCGCACGGGACCGGAAGGTGACGCTCACATTGTGGAACAGCTCCCCAGCACCCGAACGGCCGATGCGCAACTGCTCGCGGACCGGGCTGCGCGGACCGTCGGCGGCGATCAGGTAGTCCGCCCGCACGGTCGTGTGCTCACCCGTGTCCCGGTTCTTCAGGACCGCCCCGACCCCTTCCCCGTCCGGGTCGAACGAGAGCAGCTCGGTGGAGAACCGCAGATCGCCGCCCTGCTGCCGGGCCCGGTCCAGAAGGACCGGCTCCAGATCGTTCTGGCTGCACAGACACCAGCCGCTCGGGCTGAAGCGGGCGAGTGCGCCACCCGGGTCGATTTCCTTGAACAGCCACTCCTGGTCGTCGCCGGTCAGTGAACCGGCTTGCAGAATGCCGTGGTTCTCCGCCAGGACCGAGGCCGCCGCACGAATCTGCGGCTCCACCCCGGCCCTGCGGAAGATCTCCATCGTGCGGACGTTGTTGCCGCGGCCCCGCGGATGTGTCGAGGTCGCGGCGTGCTTCTCGACCAGCAGGTGCTCGACGCCGAGCCGGCCGAGGAAAAGGGACGCGGACAGGCCCACCAGGGAGCCGCCCACGATGAGGACCGGTACTTGGACGTCGACGTTCTCGTTCATGAGTTGCTCCAGCTCGGACGCCGTACAGATGCAGTGTTCATGCCCTCGTCGGAGCCTTGTCGGAGCGGTTCGGACGCCCGCTCACCTGAACGGTTCATAAATCTCGCGTCACCCGGACCAGCGTTTCACGATCGGTCACGGAGACGTCGCCCACAGTCCGGGCGGACTGTGCGCACCCGCCGGGAGATACCCCGCTCCGCCCCTCGACAGTTCCTCACCGGCACCCGGCCGGTTCTCCCCTCGTCTCGAAGGAGTTCGCAAGATGACCACCACCCTCTCGGAACGGACCTCCCAGTCCGCCTTCGACGGATCAAGGCTGCGGGTCATCCTGCTGCTTGACCTGCACGACGGCGCCCAGAAGCAGTTCCTGGAGGCGTACGAGCACATGCGCAACCAGGTCGCCGCGATCCCCGGCCACATCAGCGACCAGCTGTGCCAGTCCATCGAGAACCCGTCCCAGTGGCTCATCACCAGCGAGTGGGAGAGTGCACCGCCCTTCCTCGCCTGGGTGAACAGCGAGGACCACGTCGCCACGGTCCAGCCCTTGCACAGCTGCGTACGTGACACCCGCTCGCTGCGCTTCAGCGTCCTGCGCGAGACGGGCGCGGCCTTCGAGGAGAGCTTCGAGCCCGTCAAGGGCGGTCTTCAGGCCGCGCCCCGCCTCGGGGACGGGGTGGTGCGCCACGCGCTGACCTTCACCGTCAAGCCGGGCACCGAGGAAATCGTCGCGAAGATCCTCGCCGACTACGACTCCCCGCAGGCCCGGGTCGACGAGCACACCCGACTGCGTCGCACCTCGCTGTTCATGCACGGCAACCGGGTGGTGCGTGCGGTCGAGGTCGAGGGCGACCTCCTCGCGGCCCTGCGCCATGTGTCCCGGCAGCCCGAGGTCCGGGCCGTCGAGGAGGCGATCAACCCGTACCTGGAGCAGGACCGCGACCTGGCCGACCCCGACTCCGCCCGTATGTTCTTCACCCGAGCGGCCCTGCCCACCGTCCACCATGTGACGACGGGCCGTCACGCGGCCGGGGAGTGCAAGCGCCACGCGCTGTTCTACCAGGCCAAGGAGGGCTGCGGGATGGCACTGGCCCGCCTCCTTGCCGAGCACGACGAGGAGGAGGCCGACAACACCGGCAGCCCCATCGACAGCAGCACGATTTTCCAGCGCGACGACATCGTGGTCCGCCTCCTCGAAGTGAGCGGCCCGCTCGACGCCCAGCCCGCTCAGGCGCTCGGCATCCACGGCCCCGGCAAGGCGGCCCGCCTCGCCCGTCTTCTCGACGGTGAGGCCAATGCCGTGCCGACCACCGACCAGGACGCCGCGCGCTTCCTCGCCCGGTCCGAGATGCGCCTCATCACCGACCGGCGTGCCGCGGAGTCCTGAGCCGCGCGGCAGCACCTTGGGGGGTTCTCGCTCAACCCGTCGGAACAACGCGCAATGCGCCAGGAGGAAAGCAGTCATGACCATGCACCGGCCACGCATCGTGGACCTCAGCGAGACCCAGCCCAACCGCAGGCGTGGAGGTGACCTGCGCGCGCTGCTCACTCCAACGGCCGTGGGCGCCACCAGCGGCTTCATGGGTCTGGCCATCGTTCAGCCCGGCGACCGCATCGGTGAGCACTACCACCCGTACTCCGAGGAGTTCGTGTACGTGGTGAACGGGCTCCTGGAGGTCGACCTGGACGGTGAACCGCACGCGATGCGGCCCGACCAGGGACTGCTGATCCCCCCGCACGTCCGCCACCGATTCCGCAACGTGGGCGACGTGGAGGCGCGCATGGTCTTCCACCTCGGGCCGCTCGCCCCCCGCCCGGAACTCGGCCACGTCGACACCGAGGTCACCGAATCGGCCGAGCGGGGCGCGCCGCCAGAACGAACCGAGGCCGCCTCATGACCCGGCGCGTGGCCGTCACCGGTGTCGGCGTCGTCGCTCCTGGCGGCATCGGCACCCCGGCCTTCTGGGACCTCCTCTCCAACGGCCGCACCGCGACCCGGGGCATCACACTCTTCGACCCGGCCGGATTCCGGTCCCGGATCGCCGCCGAGTGCGACTTCGACCCGGCTGCGTACGGACTGGACGAGGAAGAGGTCGCCCGCGCGGACCGCTATGTGCAGTTCGCGATGGTGGCCGCCCGCGAGGCACTCGCCGACGCGGGCCTCGACCCGGAGCGGACCGACCCGTGGCGCATGGGCGTCTCGCTCGGCACCGCGGTGGGCGGAACCACCCGGCTGGAGCACGACTACGTCGCCGTCAGCGGCAGCGGAGCGCGCTGGGACGTCGACCACCGTCCGGCCGGCCGCCACCTGGAACGTGCCTTCTCTCCCAGTTCGCTGGCCTCGGCCGTCGCCGAACAGGTCGGCGCGCACGGACCGGTCCAGACGGTCTCCACAGGCTGCACCTCCGGGCTCGACGCGATCGGCTACGCCTTCCACTCCATCGAGGAGGGCCGCGTCGATGTGTGCATCGCCGGGGCCTCGGACTCGCCGATCACCCCGATCACCGTGGCGTGCTTCGACGCGATCAAGGCGACCTCGCCCAACAACGAGGACCCGGAGCACGCCTCCAGGCCCTTCGACTCCCGCCGCGACGGCTTCGTGATGGGTGAGGGCGGAGCCGTACTCGTCCTGGAGGAACTGGAGCACGCCCGTGCTCGCGGCGCGACGGTGTACTGCGAGATCGCGGGCTACGCGACCTTCGGGAACGCCTATCACATGACCGGGCTGACTCCGGAGGGCCTGGAGATGGCGGAGGCCATCAACCGCGCCCTCGGGCACGCCGGGATCGCCGCGTCCGACATCGACTACGTCAACGCGCACGGCTCGGGCACCAAGCAGAACGACCGGCACGAGACCGCCGCCGTGAAGCGGGCACTCGGCGCACACGCCCACGACGTGCCGATGAGCTCCATCAAGTCGATGGTGGGCCATTCGCTCGGAGCGATCGGTGCGATAGAGATCGCCGCCTGTGTACTCGCGCTGGTCCACCAGACGGTGCCGCCGACGGCGAACTACGAGTCCCCGGACCCCGAGTGCGACCTCGACTACGTACCCCGCACCGCGCGTCCGCTGAAACTGCGCAGCGTCCTGTCGGTCGGCAGCGGATTCGGCGGATTCCAGTCCGCGGTGGCCCTGACCAGAAGCGGTGGGAGGACACCATGAGCACCCGCAAGGCCCGGCGCACCGTCGTCACCGGCATCGGCGTCGTCGCCCCCAACGGCACGAGCACCGAATCCTTCTGGAAACGTACGCAGGAAGGCCTGAGCGTCCTGGACCGGGTCACCCGCGAGGGGTGCGAGGACCTGCCGCTGCACGTGGCCGGCGAGGTAAGGGGTTTCGACCCCGTCTCGCTGATCGAGGAGCGCTACCTCGTGCAGACCGACCGGTTCACGCACTTCGCGATGGCCGCGGCCGACATGGCCCTGGACGACGCCCGGCTGGGCCGCGCGGACTACGAGAACGCGCCGTTCAGCGTGGGCGTGGTGACCGCCGCCGGTTCCGGTGGCGGCGAGTTCGGCCAGCGCGAGCTGCAACGGCTGTGGGGCCAGGGTTCCAAGTACGTCGGCCCCTACCAGTCGATCGCCTGGTTCTACGCGGCCAGCACCGGCCAGATCTCGATCCGGGGTGGTTTCAAGGGGCCGTGTGCGGTGGTGGCCAGCGACGAGGCCGGCGGCCTCGACGCCCTGGCGCACGCCGACCGGACGGTCAGGCGCGGCACCGACGCCGTGGTGGTGGGCGCGGCCGAGGCTCCGCTCGCGCCCTACTCCGTCGTCTGCCAGCTCGGCTACCGGGACCTGAGCGCCGCCGAGGACCCGACGCGGGCCTACCGCCCGTTCACCTCGGACGCCTGCGGATTCGTGCCCGCCGAGGGCGGCGCGATGTTCGTGGTCGAGGAGGAGGGCGCGGCCCGGGAGCGCGGTGCCCGGGTCCGGGCCGAACTCTCCGGTCACGCGGCCACCTTCACCACCGCGATGCGGTGGGAGGAGTCCCGCGAGGGTCTCGCCCACGCCATCGAGGGCGCACTGCGGGAGGCCGGGTGCGCGCCCGAGGAAATCGACGTGGTCTTCGCGGACGCCCTCGGTGTCCCCGCCGCCGACCGGGCCGAGGCCCTGGCCCTGGCCGACGCGCTCGGAGCACACGGCCGGCGCGTCCCGGTGACCGCACCCAAGACCGGCACCGGACGGGCCTACTGCGGCGCCCCTGTCCTCGACGCCGCCGCCGCCGTCCTCGCCATGGAGGACGGCCTGATCCCGCCCACACCCAACGTGTTCGAGGTCTGCCACGACCTCGACCTGGTCATGGGCCGGGCCCGCCCCGCCGAACTGCGCACGGCCCTCGTGCTCAGCCGCGGCCTCATGGGCTCGAACGCGGCGATGGTGCTCCGGCGCCCCGCGTAGGCCTCACCGACACCCCTCGTGAGAAGGAGAAGTCCCTCATGCCCGATCGACTTACGTACGAAGAGCTTGCCGCCCTGATGAAGAAGGGCGCCGGACTGACCGTCGACCCCCGGGAGATGGAGAACCGGTCCGGTACCGCTTTCGACGAGTTCGGCCTCGACTCGCTGGGCCTCCTCGGCATCGTCGGCGTCCTGGAGAACCGGCACGGGCAGCCGCTGCCGGCCGACGCCGACCGCTGCAAGACGCCCCGCGAGTTCCTCGACCTCGTGAACAACAGCCTTGTGACAGGAGCCTGAAGTGTCCGGACACACCGAGAACGAGATCGTCATCGCCGCACCCCTGGACCTCGTCTGGGACATGACGAACGACCTGGAGAACTGGCCGCAGCTGTTCAGCGAGTACGCCTCGGTCGAGGTCATCGAGCGCGACGGCGAGCGGACCACCTTCCGCCTGACCATGCACCCCGACGACAACGACAAGGTGTGGAGCTGGGTCTCCGAGCGCACCATGGACCGCCGCGGACGCACCGTCCGGGCCCGCCGTGTCGAGCCCGGCCCGTTCCAGCACATGGACATCCGGTGGGAGTACTCCGAGGCGCCCGGCGGCACCCGCATGCGGTGGACGCAGGACTTCGCGATGCGCCCGGACGCCCCGGTCGACGACGCCTGGATGACCGACAACATCAACCGCAACTCGCGTGTCCAGATGGAACTCATCCGGGACAAGATCGAGCAGCGCGACCGCGAGCGGCGGACGGCCTCCGTCCCGGCCAACTGACCTACCGTCCGCCGACGGTCCGGAACGCGGTTCCGGACCGGGTACCGGAAAGGCATCACCCGATGCACCACGCACTGATCGTCGCCCGGATGGCGCCGGAGTCGGCGCCGGACATCGCCGAACTGTTCGCCGCGTCCGACAACAGTGAGCTGCCGCACCTGGTCGGCGTCACCCGGCGCAAGCTGTTCCAGTTCGGCGATGTCTATCTGCACCTGATCGAGTCCGAGCGCCCGCCCGGCCCGGAGATCGCCAAGGTGACGGAGCACCCGGCGTTCAAGGACATCAGCGACCGGCTCACCGCCTTCGTCAGCCCTTACGACCCGCAGACCTGGCGCGGGCCGAAGGACGCGATGGCGCGGGAGTTCTACCGGTGGGAGAGCGACTCCACCGCCTGACGCACAGGAGCGCCCCGGGAGCGGAGGTCAGTCCGGGATCACACACTCGAAGGCGTGGAGGTACGGGTTGACCGGCCGGATCTCACCGATCGACAGCCCGGCTTCGGACAGCCGGTCGACCAGGCTCTGCCGGGTGTGCTTGGCACCGCCCACGTTCAGGAGCAGCAGCAGGTCCATGGCGGTGGTGAACCGCATCGACGGGGTGTCGTCGACAAGGTTCTCGATGACGACGACCCGCGCACCGGGACGGGCCGCCGCGATGACGGCCCGCAGCGCCCGGCGGGTGCTGTCGTCGTCCCACTCCAGGATGTTCTTGATGATGTAGAGATCGGCCGCCACCGGAATGCCCTCACGGCAGTCCCCGGCCACGATGCTCGCCCGGCCGGCGAGCGGACCGCCGTCCCGCAGCCGTTCGTCGGCCCGTGCCACGACACCGGGCAGGTCCATCAGGGTGCCGCTGACCGACGGGTGCTTCTCCAGCAGGCTTGCCAGGACATGCCCCTGACCGCCGCCGATGTCGGCGACGACCGACACCCCGGTGAGGTCGAGCAGCGCGGCGACATCCAGCGCGGACTGCATGCTGGACGTCGTCATGGCCCGGTTGAACACCTGGGCCGACTCGTGGGCGTCCTGGTGGAGGTAGTCGAAGAACTCCTTGCCGAACACGTCCTCGAAGACGTTGCCGCCGGAGCGCACCGCGTCGTCCAGGCGGGGCCAGACCTCCCACGTCCACGGCTCGGTGCACCAGAGGGAGATGTCCCGAAGACTGTTCGGGTCGTCCTCGCGCAGCAGCCGGGACATGTCGGTGTGGGCGAAGGTGCCGTCCGCCTGCTCGGTGAAGATGCCGTAGCAGGACAGGGCGCGCAGCAGCCGCCGCAGGGGTACGGGCTCGGTCTTCACCACCGTGGCCAGTTCGGCCGCGGTCGCCGGTGTCTCGCCCAGTGCGTCGGCGACGCCCAGCCGGGCCGCGGCGCGCACGGCCGCGGAACGGGCGGCGCCGAACACGATCTCACGCAGCCGCATGGCCGGCTGCGGGGTGGGAACGGGCTGGACGGGTGTGGTGGTCGGGTTGGTGCTCACGGTGGTCATGCCGTCTCGCTTCTCCTTGTGCGGGGGGACACCGGTCAGCACATTCCGGCCGGAGCGGAAGTGGCGCAGGTGTTGCCGGTGAAGCGGTTGCCCGTACCGGTGTCCTGGTTGGCCAGGTCCGCGGGCCGATTGCCCAGGACCGTGTTGTCGCTGATCGTGTTGTCGGTGTTCTTCGCCCCGACGAAGCTCTTGAACAGCACGACGCCGCCCGAGAGGGGCGTGGCGCCCACGTTGCCGCGGATCACGTTGGACCGGACCTCGGTGGAGGCGGTGCCGGTGAGGACGATGCCGGACCCCTGGATCGCGGGCAGCCGCGACGTGGCGGCGCAGAACTTGTTGTTGTCGGTGATCCGGTTGGCCCGGATGAGCATGTCCCCGGCCTGCGGTGTTCCCTCGTCGCCCACGACGAAGACGCCGCTGCAGTTGGCGGTGAAGGTGTTGTGGTGCACCGAGAGGTTGCGCACGCGCCGTGCGGTGAACCCGATGCGGTTGTCGGTCAGGGTGTTGCCCCGGACCCGGGTCCCCCCGGTGTCGGTGGCGCCGCCCTCCTCGTCGACGCTGTTGGCGACGAAGATGCCCGCATCGCCGTTGGAGCGGGCGGTGTTGTGCCGGATGTCGGCACGGGTGGACCGCTGCTGCGCGATGCCCCAGACCTTGTTGGACGTGGACGTCACCGAGCGGACCTCCAGCCCGTCCGTCCAGGAGGCCCAGAGGCCGCTCTTGCTGAAGCCGGTCACGGTCAGGGACCTGATGGACACGTCGTCCACGGTGTGTTCCGCCGTGCCCAGGACGCAGATGCCGTTGCCGGCCTCAGCGCAGGCGTTGTCCGGCTGGGTGCCGCTCGCGCCCGGCTCGATGACCGTACGGCGCCCGAAGCCGCGCAGGGTCAGTCCGGGCGTGGTGATCAGCACGCTCTCCCGGTAGGTGCCGGGCCGGACGATGATGGTGTCACCGGGCCGGGCGGCGTCCACCGCTGCCTGGATCGACTGGCCCGGACGCACCACATGGCCGTCCGCGGCGGCGGCCGGAACGGACGGCGCGACGACGCCCAGTCCGGCGGCCGAGGCGGCTGCGACGCTCACAAGGCTTTTGATGTGTCGTTTCCTCATGAGCCGAAGCTAGGGGCGATCACCCCCCGATGCCACGCATGGTGCCCGGTTGTGTACGGGGCGTGCCCGAATGGCTTACGCCGTTGCCGCGGCCCCGTGTCCGCCGTGGAAGCGGGGCCGTGCACTCGGGTGACGCACCCTCGCGGGCGCTCCCGGGTCAGCCGGTGGCCGGGCCGGCGGGTGCGACGACGGAGCGTGCCCACCGGTAGTCGGCCTTGCCGCTGGGGGAGCGCCGGATCTGCGGGGCGATCACCAGGTGGCGCGGGATCTTGTAGCCGGCCAGCCGGGTGCGGCAGTGCGCCTGTACATCGCCGAGCGAGGGTGCGTCGGCGCCTTCCCGCAGCTGCACCACGGCGGCGACCTGATTGCCCCACCGCTCGTCGGGAGCGCCCGCCACCAGCGCGTCGTACACGTCCGGGTGGGACTTGAGCGCCTGCTCGACCTCCTCCGGATAGACCTTCTCGCCCCCGGTGTTGATGCACTGCGAGCCCCGGCCGAGCACCGTGACGATGCCTTCGGCGTCGACCGTCGCCATGTCGCCGAGCAGGACCCATCGCTCGTCGCCCTTGCGGAAGAACGTCTCTGCGGTCTTGCCCGGGTCGTTGTAGTAGCCCAGCGGTACGTGACCGCGCTGGGCGATCCGCCCCGGCTCGCCCGGTGCCACCGGCTCGTACGTGGCCGGGTCGACGACCGCCGTACGGGCGTTGACCCGGAGCCGGAATCCGTTCTCCGGGCCGGAGTCGGCGGTCGCGGTGCCGTTGAAACCGGACTCGGACGAGCCGAAGTTGTTGAGGAGCATCACGTGGGGCACCAGCGCCTGGAACTCCGCGCGCACCGAGTCGGACATGATCGCGCCCGAGCTGGAGACGGAGAACAGCGCCGAGCAGTCGGTGCCCTTCAGTGGCCCCTTCAGCGCGTCGATCAGCGGCCGCAGCATCGCGTCACCCACCAGGGACACGCTGGTGACCTTCTCCTTCTCGATCGTACGGAGCACCTCGTGCGGCACGAACTTGCGGTGCACGACGACCCGCTGTCCGAAGTTGAAGCCGATGAACGCGGTGAGGGTCGAGGTGCCGTGCATCAGCGGGGGAGTGGGGAAGAAGGTGATGCCCTCCCCGCCGGCGGCCACTCGCTCGGCCAGCTCCTGCGGGGCGCTGACCGCGTCGCCGGTCGGCGCTCCGCCACCGAGGCCGGAGAAGAACAGGTCCTCCTGGCGCCACATCACCCCCTTGGGCATGCCCGTGGTGCCGCCCGTGTAGATGATGAACTGGTCGTCGGCGGAGCGGGCCATGAAGCCGCGCCCGGGATCCCCGTCGGCCTCTGCCGAGGCGAACGCGACAGCATCGGGCCCGGGTGTGCCGTCGGTGGACGAGCCCACCCGTACGAGGTGGCGGAGCTTGGGGGCCTGCGGCGCGGCGGCCGCGACCCGCTCGTCGAACTCGGCGTCGAAGACCAGGGCCGCCAGATCCGCGTCGCGGTAGAGGTAGACCAGCTCCTCCTCGACGTAGCGGTAGTTGACGTTGACCGGGACGATGCGCGCCTTCAGGCAGGCCAGCACGGTCTGGAGGTACTCGACACCGTTGTAGAGGTGCAGTCCCAGATGCTCGCCGGGGCCGATGCCCGCCTCGATCAGATGGTGGGCGACGCGGTTCGCCGCCGCGTCGAGCTCCGCGTAGGTGAGCCTGCGTTCGGCACCCGTGCCGGGATGGTCGAGGTAGACCAGCGCCTCTCGTTCCGGGACAGCGTCGACGACCGACTCGAACAGGTCGGCAAGGTTGTACTCCACCGTTCCTCCTGACCCCGGTTGCTGAGTGGCTCGGCGGTCATTAGAGCGCCGACCGGCACAAGTGGGAAGGGGGCCCGGCAAGAAATCTGACTCCCTGTCAGAAAACTATTGAACTGCAACTCCACTTACTGCAACCTGTTCTAGCCTTGAGACGGGAGACAGACCATGGGCGGTACGGAACACCTCACCGTGCAGCGCGAAGGCGCCACACTGGTGCTCACCTTGAACCGGCCCGAGAGCAAGAACGCGCTCTCGTTGCCGATGCTGGTCGGCCTGTACGACGGCTGGCTCGCCGCGGACGAGGACGAGGAGGTCCGCTCCGTCGTCCTCACCGGAGCCGGCGGCTGCTTCTGCGCTGGCATGGATCTCAAGGCCCTCGCCGGCCGGGGAATGGAGGGCGAGCAGTACCGGGACCGGATGACGGCCGACCCCGATCTGCACTGGAAGGCCATGCTGCGCCACCACCGCCCCCGCAAACCGGTGATCGCCGCCGTCGAGGGCCACTGTGTGGCGGGCGGCACCGAGATCCTCCAGGGCACCGACATCCGCATCGCCGGGGAGAGCGCCACCTTCGGCCTCTTCGAGGTCCGGCGCGGCCTCTTCCCCATCGGCGGCTCGACGGTGCGGCTGCCGCGCCAGATCGCCCGCACCCACGCGCTCGAAATGCTGCTCACCGGCCGCCCCTACACCGCCGGTGAGGCCGCCAGGATCGGCCTGATCGGCCGGGTCGTCCCCGACGGCACCGCACTGGACGCGGCCCTCGCCGTCGCCGAACAGATCAACGCCTGCGGCCCGCTCGCCGTCGAAGAGGTCAAGGCATCGGTGTACGAGACCGCGGAGATGACCGAGACCGACGGCCTGGCGGCCGAACTGGAGCGCGGCTGGCCCGTCTTCGCCACCGCCGACGCCAAGGAGGGCGCCCGCGCCTTCGCCGAGAAGCGCCCGCCCGTCTACCGGCGGGCCTGAACCCCAGGAGGCAACCGTGCCCGACGTCCTCAGCGCACCGCTGGTGGTCGAATTCCCCTTCACCCGCTCCCTCGGCCCGGTGCAGAGCGCCTTCCTCACCGGACTGCGCGAACGCACCGTGCTCGGCGTCCGGACCACGGACGGCAAGGTCCTGGTCCCGCCCGTCGAATACGACCCCGTCACCGCCGAGGAGATCCGCGACCTGGTCGAGGTCGCGGCCACCGGAACGGTCACCACCTGGGCCTGGAACCCGCAGCCCCGCCGCGACCAGCCCCTGGACACCCCCTTCGCCTGGGTACTCGTCCGGCTCGACGGCGCCGACACCGCGCTCCTGCACGTCCTGGACGCCCCCGGACCCGAGGCCGTCCGCACCGGCATGCGAGTCCGTGTCCGCTGGGCGGGGGACCGCACCGGCGCCATCACGGACATCGCCTGCTTCGAACCGTACGAGGGCGATCCCGGCCGATCCGCCCCGCACGACGGGGAGTTCGCGGACCCGGTCGCCGGGATCGTCACCCCCGCCCGCCTCGACTACACCTACTCGCCGGGCCGCGCCCAGAGCGCCTACCTCGAAGCGCTCGCGGACCGCCGCGTCGTCGGCGAACGCTGCCCGTCCTGCCGCAAGGTGTACGTCCCGCCCCGCGGCGCCTGCCCCACCTGCGGCGTCGCCACCGACGAACGCGTCGAGGTCGGGCCGCGTGGCACGGTCACCACCTTCTGTGTCGTCAACATCAAGGCGAAGAACCTCGACATCGAAGTCCCCTACGTCTACGCGCACATCGCCCTGGACGGCGCCGACCTCGCCCTGCACGCCCGGATCGGCGGCATCCCCTACGACCAGGTACGGATGGGGCTGCGCGTCGAGCCCGTATGGGCCGAGGGAAGCCGCCACCCCGACCACTACCGGCCGACCGGAGAGCCGGACGCCGACTACGACGCGTACAAGGAGCTGGTCTAGATGCGAGACGTAGCGATCGTCGCCTTCGCGCAGACCGACCACCTGCGGCGCACCGACGAACTCTCCGAAGTCGAGATGCTGATGCCCGTCCTGCACCAGGTCCTCGACGCGACCGGGCTCAGGACCAGTGACATCGGCTTCACCTGCTCCGGCTCCAGCGACTACCTCGCGGGCCGCGCCTTCTCCTTCACCATGGCGCTCGACGGCGTCGGCGCGCACCCGCCGATCTCCGAGTCCCATGTCGAGATGGACGGCGCCTGGGCCCTGTACGAGGCCTGGGTGAAGATCCAGACCGGCGAGGCGGACACCGCGCTCGTCTATGCGTACGGGAAGTCCTCGCCGGGCCAGGTGCGCGACGTCCTCACCCGGCAGCTCGACCCGTACTACACCGGCCCGCTGTGGCCCGACTCCATCGCGCTCGCCGCGCTCCAGGCCCAGGCGCTGATCGACGCCGGCGACACCGACGAGGCCGCTCTCGCAGCCATCGCCACCCGCAGTCGCGCGGACGCGTCGGACAACCCGCACGCCCAGCTCAGCGGCGCCGTCCCGGGCGGCGACTACCTCGTCCGGCCGCTGCGGACCGGCGACTGCCCGCCCATCGGCGACGGTGCCGCCGCCGTGATCCTCGCCGCCGGGGACACCGCACGGTCCCTCTGCGCCAGGCCCGCCTGGATCCGCGGGATCGACCACCGCATCGAGGCCCACGGCCTCGGGGTGCGCGAGCTGACCGAATCGCCCTCGACCCGGCTCGCCGCCGAACGTGCCGGGGTCTTCGACCGGCCCGTCGACACCGCCGAACTGCACGCCCCGTTCACTTCCCAGGAAGTGGTGCTGCGCAAGGCGCTCGGCCTGGGCGACGAGGTCACGGTCAACCCGTCCGGCGGCGCGCTCGCCGCCAATCCGGTGATGGCCGCCGGGCTGATCCGTCTCGGTGAGGCCGCCGCCCGCATCCACCGCGGCGAGTCCGACCGGGCGCTGGCCCACGCCACCTCCGGGCCCTGCCTCCAGCAGAATCTGGTCGCCGTTCTCGAAGGGGAGAGTGCTCATGTCTAAGGAGCCCGTGGCCGTCGTCGGCATCGGCCAGACCAAGCACGTCTCCGCGCGCCGCGACGTCTCCCTCGCGGGCCTGGTCCGCGAAGCCGCCGTGGCCGCCCTCCAGGACGCCGGACTGACCTGGGCGGACATCGACGCCGTGGTCATCGGCAAGGCACCCGACTTCTTCGAGGGCCTGATGATGCCGGAGCTCTACCTCGCCGATGCCCTGGGCGCGGTCGGCAAACCGATGCTCCGCGTCCACACCGCGGGATCGGTGGGCGGCTCGACCGCCCTCGTCGCCGCGAACCTCGTCGCCGCCCGCGTGCACACGACCGTGCTCACGCTCGCGTTCGAGAAGCAGTCGGAGTCCAACGCGATGTGGGGCCTCTCGCTCCCCATCCCGTTCCAGCAGCCGCTGCTGGCCGGCGCGGGCGGCTTCTTCGCCCCTCATGTCCGTGCCTACATGCGCCGGACCGGGGCGCCGGACACCGTCGGCTCCCTCGTCGCCTACAAGGACCGGCGCAACGCGCTCAAGAACCCGTACGCGCACATCCACGACGCCGGCATCACCCTGGAGAAGGTCCAGGCCGCGCCCATGCTCTGGGACCCCATCCGTTACTCGGAGACCTGCCCCTCCTCCGACGGGGCCTGCGCGATGATCCTCACCGACCGTGCGGGCGCGGACCGTTCACCGCGCCCTCCGGCCTGGGTGCACGGTGGGGCGATGCGCAGCGAACCGACGCTCTTCGCCGGCAAGGACTTCGTCTCCCCGCAGGCCGGCAAGGACTGCGCCGCCGATGTGTACCGGCAGGCCGGGATCAGTGACCCGCGCCGGGAGATCGACGCGGTGGAGATGTATGTGCCCTTCTCCTGGTACGAACCGATGTGGCTGGAGAATCTGGGCTTCGCCGACGAGGGCGAGGGATGGAAACTCACCGAGGCGGGAGTCACCGAACTCGACGGCGACCTGCCGGTCAACCCGTCGGGAGGGGTGCTCTCCACCAATCCCATCGGTGCCTCGGGAATGATCCGCTTCGCCGAAGCGGCCCTCCAGGTACGGGGGCAGGCGGGGGAGCACCAGGTGGAAGGCGCCCGCAGGGCGCTCGGCCATGCCTACGGCGGCGGGGCCCAGTTCTTCTCCATGTGGCTCGTCGGCGCCGAACCGCCCACGGGCTGAACCCTTTCTTCCCGGGCAGGCCGCACCCCCATGCGTTCCGCGGCCTGCCCGGGGGCCGCCGCGCTCGTGTCGTCCGTGGTCACCGGCGACACCGCACCCCGTGGGTAGCGTGGTGTCCGTGACGGGTGAGAGCGATCTTCGGTTCCTGTTGAGCACGCTGCGTCCGGAGCTGCGTCCGGGGCGCTATGTCTACGCCTCCGCGCCCGGCGGCCTCGCGCCCGATGGCACCGCCCCCGTCGTCACGGTCCGCGAGGGCGAAGGGCTCACGGTGGTCCTCCCCGAGGCGGAGGCCGCGGCTGCCGGGCTGACCGCCGCCGACAGCCCGGCAGGCTGGATCACTCTCCGTGCGCGTTCACCACTGGCGGCCGTCGGGCTGACCGCTGCCGTCTCGCTCGCCCTCACCGACGCGGGGATCAGCTGCAACATGGTGGCCGGGTTCCATCACGATCACCTCTTCGTCCCGTACGACCGGGCCGCCGAGGCCGTCGCCGTGCTGGAGGAGCTCGCCGAGGAGTCGGGTACGGGGTGACCGGCGGTGTCGTGGCGGGGCGGAGCGGCAGCGGTCCGCCCGGGCCCGGCTCGGCGAGGTGGGCCCGGACACGTAACATGTCTGCATGTCCTTCCTCCGCCGCCGTAGCGCCGCCACACCCGCGGGCCCCGACTTCGACGTCCTGGCCATGGACCCGGGCGACTGGCCCGGCAACCTCGGCGCCGGTCTGCTGCCCGCTCCCGACGGGAGCTGTCAGGGCGTCTTCCTGCGCTACGACCTGTTCGGCGGTCGCGGCCCCGCGATGATCATCGGCAATCTCCCCGAGGGCTCGCCGGCCCGCGAGACCGAGGAGGGCCAGGTGCCCTTCGAGGTGGCCCAACTGCTGCTCGCGCTGGAGAACGACGAGCCGGTCGAGGTCACCGGCACCGAGGACATGCCCGTCATGCAGGGCGACAACCTGCTGATCGTCCGGCGTGTGAAGCTCTCCGAGACCCGGATCTCCTGCGTTCAGTTCGACCGCAGCGACGGCGTGCTCGTCACCATCGCCAGCTGGGACCGGCCGATCACCGACGATCTGTACACCCTTCTGAAGCCGCTGCCCGCCGAACTCTTCCAGCAGGGCTGAGCCGGGCGCGTCCGCCGGGCTGCCACACGCCGCCCGGCGCTGTCACTTCCGTCCAAGTACCAGCGGTCTCTGTCCAAGAGGCCGCTTTGTCATGCGTCTTGTCCACTCAGTCGTCGGACCTCTAGCGTCATTCGGCATGACATCCGGGATGACGCGACGTACCACTGTGAAGGCAGCGATCGGCGTAACAGGCGCTATGGCGCTGGGAGTTCCCGCACTCTCCGGCGAGGCCGCCGCAGCCGGTACCTCCGATGAATCGACGACCGGCAGACACAAGGCGAAGCTGCCGAACCCCGTGCTCCACTATCGCGCACCCGCCGCCGACTGGGAGCGCGAGTCCCTGCCCATCGGCGGCGGGGCCCTGGGAGCGAGCGTCCATGGAACGCTCGCCTCCGAGCTCCTCACGTTCAACGAGAAGACCCTGTGGACCGGCGGACCCGGCTCGGCCCAGGGGTACGACTTCGGCAACTGGACCGCCCCCAGACCCGGAGCCCTCGCCGGAGTGCGGGAGCGCCTCGACGCCGAGGGCTCGCTGGGCCCCGACGCCGTGGCCGCCGAACTCGGACAGGCGCGCCGGGGGTACGGCGCCTACCAGCTCTTCGGGGAGCTGCGCCTCGATGTGCCGGGTGCGCCGGCCGCCCCCGACGCCTCCTACCGGCGCGGCCTGGACCTGCGTACCGCCCTCGCTTCCGTGGCCTACAGCTGTGAAGGGGTCGCCCATACAAGGGAGTTCTTCGTCTCCCACCCGGGTTCCGTCATCGCCGGGCGGCTGACGGCGGACCGCCCGGGACAGGTGGCCTTCACCCTGCGGTACACCTCGCCGCGCAACGACTTCACCGCATCCGCCACCGGTGACCGCCTCACCGTCCGGGGTGCCCTCAAGGACAACGGGCTGCGCTTCGAGGCCCAGATCCGCGTCCGAACCACCGGTGGCACGGTCACCGCCGGGACCGACGGCAGCCTTACCGTCACCGGTGCGGACCGTGCGTGGTTCTTCCTCGCGGCCGGCACCGACTACGCGGACACATTTCCCGCCTACCGCGGCCAGGACCCGCACACCAAGGTCACGGCAGCTGTCGACACGGCGGCGGCCTCCACGTACGAGCGCGTCCGCGACGCCCACGTGGACGACCATCGCGCCCTCTTCGACCGGGTCGCCCTCGATATCGGTCAGCAGCTGCCCGACCTGCCGACCGACCAGCTGCTGAGCGCCTACACCGGCAAAACGAGCGCCGCGGACCGGGCCCTGGAAGCGCTCTTCTTCCAGTACGGCCGCTACCTGCTGATCGCCTCCTCCCGGGCCGGTTCACTGCCGGCCAACCTCCAGGGCGTCTGGAACAACTCGACCACCCCGCCCTGGTCCGCCGACTACCACAGCAACATCAACCTCCAGATGAACTACTGGCTCGCCGAGGTCACCAATCTCGCCGAGACCACCGCTCCCTACGACCGCTGCATCGAGGCCATGCGCGAGCCGGGCCGCAGAACCGCCGAGGAGATGTTCGGCACCCCGGGATGGGTCGTGCACAACGAGACCAATCCGTACGGCTTCACCGGAGTCCACGACTGGTCCACGGCCTTCTGGTTCCCCGAAGCCGCTGCCTGGCTCACCCAGCAGATGTACGAGCACTACCGCTTCAGCGGCTCCACCGGCTATCTGCGCTCCACCGCCTATCCGGCGATGAGGGAAGCCGCCGAATTCTGGCTGGCCAACCTGCGTACCGACCCGCGCGACGGACTTCTCGTCGTCACCCCGAGCTACTCGCCCGAGCACGGTGACTTCACCGCAGGGCCGCGATGTCCCAGCAGATCGTCCATGACCTCCTCACCAGCACCCTGGAGGCGGCCCGCACCCTGGGGGACGCCCCCGCCTTCCGCAGCCGTCTCGAAACAGCCCTCGGCAGCCTCGACCCCGGTCTGCGCGTCGGCTCCTGGGGCCAGCTGCAGGAGTGGAAGGCCGACCTGGACGACCCGGCCGACGAACACCGTCATGTCTCCCATCTCTTCGGCCTCCACCCCGGCCGCCAGATAGAGGCCGGGAGCGACTGGGCCGAAGCGGCCAGGGTCTCCCTCGGCGCACGCGGGGACGGCGGCACCGGCTGGTCCAAGGCCTGGAAGATCAACTTCTGGGCACGGCTCAGGGACGGCAGCCACGCGCACAGAATGCTGGCCGAGCAGTTGAAGAACTCCACCCTCCCCAACCTCTGGGACACCCACCCGCCCTTCCAGATCGACGGGAACTTCGGTGCTGCCTCAGGTGTCGCGGAGATGCTGCTGCAGAGCCATCACGACACCGTGGACCTTCTCCCCGCCCTCCCCGCGGCCTGGCCGGACGGCTCCGTGCGCGGACTGCGCGCACGGGGAGGATTCACCGTCGACATCGAATGGGCCGCAGGCCGGGCCCGCCGTGCGGTGATCACAGCGAGCCGGACCCGTGAACTGACCGTACGCTCCACGCTTTTCGCCAGTGGCGAGAAGGTCATCAGAGCCCGAGCCGGACGGCGCTACACGCTGGCCCCCGACAGCTGAGCGAACAACGACGTCACCTGCGCCGCCGAGGTGCCGAGCCCCGTGGGACCTCCCAGGTGCCACGGGGCCGCGGTGCCGCGCCGCAGATCCTCCTCGCGGTAGCGTCCGCAGTCCCGGTGCCAGATCAGCAGGCCCGCGATCCAGTGCTTCAGCTCCTGGACGTAACCGGCAAGGACCTCCCTCGCCTCGGCATCCAGACCGAAGTCGTCGTACAGCACCGGGAGTTCGTTCTCGGCCACGTGCAGAAACTGGCGCAGCCGGGACTTCATCAGATCGTGCAGGATCCTCACCCCGGTCGGATAGTCGACCCCGAAGAAGTTCCGCACCACCAGGACACCGTTGTGCACCTCGCCCTCGTACTCGATCTCCTTCTGGTACGAGAACAGATCGTTCAGAAGCGCGGCGTAGTCGGCGGCCGCGTTCTCCAGGGAGCGCAGCGGGCCGCTCCCGTAGATCTCCGGCGGTACCTTCCTGCCGTGCCCGAGCCGGCACAGACTCATCGTCAGATCCGATCCGAACGTCATGCGCCGCATCTCGACATAGTCCACCGGGTCGGGAATCCGGTTCTGCGCCTGGTTCGCCAGTTCCCACAGCCAGCTGGCGGTCATCTCCTCGACGGACTTACGGAACGCGCGCCTGCCGCTGTCGTCCATCGGTGCGGAGGTGCGCTCCCAGAGGTCGCCCAGCGCGCGTTCCAGCGCGTTGACGGGCTCGGGCGCAGCGGCCCCGTTCAGCGGCATGAAGAGCGACAGCCGTTCGTTCGCCAGCCGGGCTCCCACCAGATCACGGGTCCGTCCGTACACCACTGGGAACCAGTCGTCCCCGTAGGTCCCCCAGGCCAGCCACCGCGAGGACAGGTCGAGCTCGTCAGGGGTGGCGTCCGGATGAAGGCCGGCCGCGCACAGCGGGAGGTCGATCGCCCGCAGCCGAGCCTCGTCCCAGATGTGCGAGCCCGGCACCCCCGGCTGAGCCTCCAGAAAGCCCACCCGGCGAGCCCAGCAGACCATTCGCTCCCGGGCCCCGTGCAGGTGCGGGCTGAGCGTCGTATCGAACGGAAGGTCGAAGTCGGGAAGCAGCGGCGGGCCGACATGCTGGAACGGCAGATGGGTACGGGCGCGCAGCCTGGCGGACTCCGAGCGGGCGGTGAAGCGGATCGACGCGGCGGCCATCCCGAAGCCCGGCGCTGTCCGGGCGGCCCCGCCGTCGTTCATGTAGCGGCTGGAGCGCATGTGCCACTCATGGCCGCCGGACTGCCAGTCCTGCAGCCCCTTGACGTACGCGAGCACCGCCGCCGTCTGCGCGGCGTCGAGGCCCTTTCCCGCGCAGAGCGGACCCAGTTCGGTCAGCGCGGTGTTCTCGAACTGCTGGAGCCGGGACGTCAGCAGATCGTTCACCGCCTCGGCGGCCTCCTGCGTCGAACAGCCGAGGAAACGCTCAAGAACCAGGACGCCATTGCTGTTCTCGCCCTCGTCCTCGACCTCCCGCTGGTACGAGAACAGGTCGTTGCGCAGATGGACCCCGTCGGAGAACGCGTCGCGCAGCACACGCAGCGCCCGTTCACCCGCCACCGCCTCGGGTACCTCGGCGCCCGCGGCGTACTCCACGAGACCGGCCGACCAGGGGGCGCCGCCCACCTTGCGGCGCATCTCGATGTACTCCACCGGGTTGGCGATGCGGCCCTCGTTGATGTTGGCGAGCTCCCACAGCGACTCGTTCAGCAGGTTCTTCGTCGCCTCGGCGAACCTCACCCGCCACGCGTCCGACATGCCGGGTACCGTCCGCGCCCACAGGTCCGCCAGACCGGCCTCGACCGGGTTGACCGGCTTGGGCACGGGCGCGCCCCGCTCCATCGGCATGAACGCGGGCAGCCGGTCCAGGTACGCCTTGCCTCCCTGGCGGTCGGGGGTGCGTTTGAACAGCTCCAGGAAGTGGTCGTCGAAGAAGAAGACCCACACATACCAGTCCGTCACCAGGGACAGGGCCTCGGCCGAACAGTCGGGGTGCGTATAGGCACACAGCAACGCGTAGTCATGGGAGTCGAGGTCCCTCTCCTCCCAGATGCCGGAGCCCTCCAGCATTCCTATGGCCCGCGCCCATGCCTTCGTGTGCTGCCGTGCCTGTTCGGCATGAGGGTTGAGGCGCGCCGGATACGGAACATAGAAGTCCGGCAGAGTGAAGGGCTGTGCCATCTGCGTCAGGCCTTTCGATGAGCCTCCGCGTGGGTGTCACGCGGCGCGGTCAGGTCCGGGCGAGGCCTACCCTTCGGCCGTTCGAGGCACGCACGGCGGTCATTAGTCACACAAGAAGTGCGCCCGTTCGGGTGTCGTTCCGGATCGAGACGGACAGTCCGCAGCCGCGTAAAACTCAGGTAACGCGGCACCGCCGGAGTCCTGCGGCAGCTTTCCGTCCGCAGGTCAGGACACCTGCCAGTGGTCTGATCCACTGATGCGACCCGCGTCTGCCGCAACGCTCTTGACGTGCTATCACCTCAGGTCACAGAGTGTCCGCGCACGACCGAACACGAGATCGGAACACGAAGACCTCTCGACACGTACGGCTCGGGAAACGCCCAGCTCCAAGAAGGGTTGTCATGACGTCCAAGCAGAGGACCGGACTCGCACTCGCGCTGACCACCACCGGCGCACTGAGTCTCGCGCTGCTCAGTCCCACGGCACGGGCCGGCGCGGACGGGGTGCGGCCGGAGTGCCCGCGCGGTCTCGCATGCGACTGGGTCCCGGCTGCGTACCAGCAGACCGGCGACCCGGCCGACAAGGAGACGTACGGCAACTACGACACCGCGGACCGGCCGCACAGCAACAAGATCAAGTTCATCGTCCTCCATGACACCGAGGAGGACTTCGACACGACCCTGAAGATCTTCCAGAACCCGCTGAAGCAGACCTCGGCCCACTACGTGGTGCGTTCCGGCGACGGCCATGTCACGCAGATGGTGAAGAACAAGGACGTCGCCTGGCAGGCCGGGAACTGGTACCTCAACACCCACTCCATCGGGATCGAGCAGGAGGGCGTCGCCACCGAGGGCGCGAAGTGGTACACCCCCGAGATGTACCGGTCGACCGCCGCACTCGTGCGCTACCTCGCCGCCAAGTACGACATCCCCCTCGACCGCCAGCACATCATCGGCCACGACGGGGTGCCGCCCACCAGCGCGGCCGGGACCAAGGGCATGCACTGGGACCCCGGCACCTACTGGGACTGGAACCGCTTCATGGCGCTCCTCGGCAGGCCCACGGTGCCGACGGCCGGCAAGGGCAGCGAACTCATCACCGTCAGCCCGAGGTTCAAGGAGAACAAGCAGGCCTTCCGTGACTGCGAGAAGGGCGTCGACCTGCCTGTCCAGGGCTCCAGCGCCGTCCCGCTCCACACGGAACCCTCCGACGCGTCACCGCTCTTCTCCGACCCGGGACTCCACACCGACGGTTCTCCCGGCACCAACTGCGCCGCCGACTGGGGCAGCAAGATCAGCGCCACCCAGCAGGCCGTCGTCGCCGACCACGCACCCGGCTGGACGGCGATCTGGTGGTACGGCAAGAAGGCCTGGCTCCGCACCCCGGATCATGCCCGCACCACGACCCCCACCGCCGGCTACGTCGTCAGGCCGAAGGCCGGCAGGACGGAGGTGCCGGTGTACGGGGTGGCATACCCGGAGAAGTCGGAGTACCCCGCCGACTTCGCGGACCAGCGGGTGGGCACAGCTCTCCAGTACACCATCAAGGCCGGCCAGTCCTACCCCGGCGGCGGAGAGGCCCCTACCGGATTCTTCTACGCGCCGACCATCGACTCCTCGTATCCCCTGGACCATGCGTACTTCCGGGGCAAGGAGAAGTACGTGACCGTCCAGATCGGCCACCGCATCGCCTTTGTGAAGGCATCCGACGTCGATATCGTCCGCGCGCACTGAGAGAGGGCCGGCGCCGTCTCGCGGGTTTCGGCCCAAGGGCAGCAAAAAGCGCGCTGCGGGCCCGGTGTGTCGGCACCGACCCGCAGCGCGCATCCCCCGTCGGCCGAGGTCAGCGAGTGCCGACCGCGGCTCGGACGGCACTCCGCGCCATCGCGCAGTCGTCGTGCAGGCGACGCAGCAGCAGTCGCTGCTCCTCACCCGACGAGTACGCACCCGGACGGTCTTGCCCCGTCCGGGCCGGTGCGCCGGTGTCCCGCATGGCCCGCTGAAGGGCCGTCTCGTACGTACGGATCTCCCGTGTGAGTACGAGCATCAGATTGACCAGGAAGGAATCCCTTGCCGCGGAACCCGCGACCTGGGCCAGCTGACTGATCTGACGCCGCGCCACCGGCGCGTCTCCCAGGACCGTCCAGAGCGTCGCCAGGTCGTAGCCAGGCAGATACCAGCCTGCGTGCTCCCAGTCGACCAGAACCGGACCGGTGGGTGACAGGAGGATGTTGGAGAGCAGCGCGTCACCGTGACAGAACTGCCCCATGCCCTGGCGGCCCCCTGCATGGGCAAGGCCGTGCAGCAGCTTCTGGAGGTCTCCCAGATCACGATCGGTGAACAGACCTAGCTCGTGATAGCGGGCGATGCGTGCCGCGTAGTCCAGCGGGGCGTCGAACAGGCCGGCCGGCGGACGCCAGGAGTTGACCCTGCTGATGGCGCCGAGTACGGCTCTCAGATCCGCCCGCGGCGGCGTCTCCGAGGGATGCCTGGTCAGCGCCGCCACCCGGCCGGGCATCCGTTCGATGACCAGGGTGCAGTTCTCCGGGTCCGCAGCGATGAGCCGGGGCGCCCGGACCGGCGGGCGGTGCCGGACGAACGCCCGGTATGCAGCTATTTCGTGACGGAACCGCTCCGACCATTCTGGGGAGTGGTCCAGTAAGCACTTGGCGACCGCGGTCGCACGGCCGGTGGAACCGACCAGGAGCACCGACCGGCCGCTTCGGCGCAGTACCTGTACCGGATTGAACTCCGGGCAGATCCGGTGCACCGAGGCGATCACCATCCTCAGCTGGGCGCCCTGGGGGCCGGACAGATCCAGCCTTCCGCTGAGCGAAGGGGAGCCCGGCCCCGCCATACGCCGGGGCCGGCCGATGCCGGGCGCGGGGACGATGGCGCGGGGGTCGAGATACGGTCCGCCACCCACACCCAGGGGACGCAGCGGCCGTGGTGGGGCGGACACGGAGGACGATGCTGTGTACATGGGGGAGACAGATCCCTTCGCGCGCCGACAAATTGCGTGCGCCACCCCGGCCGGCGGCCGATCGGCACCCTGGGGAGTACCTAGGGCTGCCGGGCGGGGTGGCGCTTTCCTACCTGACACCGACCTGCCGGTGGCACACCATGTGGCGGACCCTGGCGAACCCTGGCGAATACTCGCAGGGCATCTGACAGGGCGTTACTGTCAATACAGCCGAGAACCTGGGGGCTTGACGTGACCGGAGAACCCAACACCCGTCTGTCCGACCTGTTCGGCCTTGCCGGCTGGTCCAAGGGCGAACTCGCGAGAATGGTGAACCGGAAGGCGGCGGCCATGGGCCACCCGCAACTGGCCACCGACACCTCGCGCGTAAGGCGATGGATCGACATGGGGGAGTCCCCGCGCGATCCCGTGCCCAAAGTGCTGGCAGCTCTGTTCACCGAGCGGCTCGGTCGTGTCGTGACCATCGAGGACCTCGGGTTCGGCCGACGCGGGCGTGCGGGGAAACGGCGAGAGACCGGGACGGAAGAGAATCCCGACCAACTCCCCTGGGCGCCCGAGCGGACGGCAGCGGTCCTCACCGAATTCACGGGAATGGACCTCATGCTCAACCGACGCGGCTTGGTGAGCGCGGGCGCCGCGCTCGCCGCCGGCTCCACGATCGCCGGCCCCATGCACGACTGGCTGCACACCGACCCCGTACTGGCGGCTGATGCCCCACGTATCGACGACCCCGTGCACGCGGATCCGGCCGGCTACGACCGGTACGAAGCCGCGCCCATCGGCTCGGAGGAGATCGAGGCGCTGGAGCGCTCCGTGGAGGTGTTCCGAGCCTGGGACGCCTCGCGCGGCGGCGGCCTCCAGCGCAAGGCCGTAGTGGGCCAGCTCAACGAGGTGGGCGGCATGCTCGCCTATCGCCACCCCGACCACCTGCAGCGACGTCTCTGGGGCGTCGCCGCCAACCTCGCCGTCCTCGCGGGCTGGATGTCCCACGACATCGGCCTCGAACCCACGGCCCAGAAGTACTTCGTCATCGCCGCACACGCCGCGCGCGAGGGCGGTGACCGTCCTCGCGCGGGCGAAGCCCTTTCCCGGGCGGCCCGCCAGATGGTCCACCTGGGCCGTCCCGATGACGCACTCGACCTCATGAAACTCGCCAAGTCGGGCTCGGGGGACATGGTCCTGCCACGCACCCAGGCGATGCTGCACACGATCGAGGCCTGGGCGCAGGCCTCGCTGGGGCGGGGGCAGGCCATGCGGCGCAGCCTCGGCCTGGCCGAGGAGCTCTTCGTCTCCGACAAGGGAGATGTCCCACCGCCGAGCTGGATGCAGATGTTCGACGAGGCCGATCTGCACGGCATGCAGGCCCTGGCGTTCCGCACGCTTGCCGAGCACGACCCGTCGGCAGCCGTTCCCGCCCAGCGGCATGCAAAGCAGGCGCTGGAACTGCGGATCAGGGGACGCCAGCGGTCCAAGATCTTCGACTACATCTCGCTCGCCTCGGCCTGCTTCATCGCCGACGACCCCGAGCAGGCCGACCGGTACGCCCGGCTCGCCCTGATGACGATGGGGGAGACCTCCTCGCATCGCACCTGGGACCGGCTGCGCGAAATGTACCGGCTGACGGGCCGGTTCGCGGGCTACGCGAAGATCGAGGACCTGCGCGAGGACATCAAGCGTGCGCTGCCCCGGAGTACCGGCACCAAGAGGCCCAGGAGTGCGGAGATCTGATCCCTGACGCGGCGACAACGACGACCCGCAGCACGACCATTCCTCAACTCCCTTTCGGGTAGGGCGTCATGGGGGCCACCCGGTCTCCGCCGTCACTGATCCGTGCCCTGAACTCCTTCGTCGGCCTGTGTGCGTGGTGCATCCGTGCTGCTACGCCCCGATGCGGGCGATCAGTACACACGCGTCGTCCAGTCGCTCGGTGGAGCCGAACTCCTCGGCAACGGTTCGTACGCACTCCTGGGCCGTACGGGCCCGGGCGAAGCGGGGTGCCAGTCCGAGCAGGGTGTCCGTGCCCGCGCGGAGACCGCTGTGTGGGTTCCCCCTGCCCCGGGCCAGGCCGTCGGTGTGCAGTACCAGCACATCACCGGGGAGCAGGTGGAATGCGTCCTGTTCGTAGGAGACTCCGGACGCCGCTCCGAGGAGCACCCCGTCCGGCGGGGGTACCGGGCGCCCGGCTCCGTTGCGGAAGAGCAGTGGCGCCGGGTGTCCGGCCTGCGCCCAGTCGATCCTGCGGGTGGCGGGGTCGAACCGGCAGCACACCGCGCTGCCCAGTGCGGGCTGGATGGATGTCTCCAGTAATTGATTGAGGTGCCCCATCAGCGCTCCGGGTTCGATCCCGGCGACGGCCATGCCCCTCAGCGCACCCAGGATCATCGCCATGGCGGAGGTGGCCTGGATGCCGTGACCGGTCAGATCGCCGACGGTGAGAAGCGTCCGGCCGTCCGGCAGTTCCATCGCGTCGTACCAGCCGCCGCCGATCAGGGCGCTGGAATCCGACGGCAGATAGTGGGCCGCGATGTCCAGCGACCCGGGACCCTGGTCCGGAAGGCTGAGCGAGCCCCGCCACGGAGGGAGCACGGCCTCCTGCAGCTCCACGGCCATCCGGCGTTCGGTCCTGACGATGTGCTGCTGGCGGCGGAGCGACTCCTGAGTCCGGTGCACCACCTGCCGGCTGCGGTGCAGAGCGCTGACATCGCGCAGAACCGCCCACATGGATGCGGTGCAGCCGTCCGCGTCGAGGACGGGCTCGCCCCTCATGTGTAAGGTCCTGATCCCGCCGTCGGTGTGCAGGATGCGGAACTCCCCGTCTATCGGCTTCCCGTCGACGAGGCAGTCCGTTACCAGCGAGGTCAGCAGGGGCTGGTCCTCGGGCAGGAGTACGGACGGCAGGTCGTCCAGCGAGAGCGGGCCGGCCTCGGGCGTGCGGCCGAAGATCTGGAGCAGTTCGTCGGACCAGCTCACCTCGTCGGTCAGCAGGTTCCATTCGGCGCTGCCCACCCGGCCGATCAGCGGACCCGGCTGTTCGCCGGCGGGTGAAGCGCGGCTGACGAGTAGCGCTTCCTCGGCCACGAAATGCTCTGCGGCCTCCGATGGAAGTCCCTGCCTGAGCTGTCCCAGATGCGCGCCCAGGTCGTCGAGCTGATGGACGGCCAGGTCGCACAATGCGCGCTGCCAGCGCAGCTGGGGGTCGTCCTCGTCGACGAGAACGGTGTCGCGCCGCACCGCGTCCACGTCGCCGCGGAGCCGGTGCGTCCGGTTGATCAAGGCGTCGACGGCATCGTGCTCGGGCGGCCGGGCGGGATGGTCCGAGGACGGGCGGGGCGGCATGTCGTACTCCGATACAGGCGCGGTACAACCAGGTCTGAGGGCGGACCGAATACGACTGTCGCACAGCCCGCAGGCGCCCGTAAGGGGTTTGGCAACACTCGACCCGTTCTTGCATCCGGCATACGCCAGCGGCTGGTCGCGACCCTGATTAGTCGAACACCCTTGCTGAATGCGGGTGTTGATGCAAGTCATCAGGCGTATGGCGCCTGGTGTGCGCCCGTGCCCGCCCTTTCGCGCGGGGCCGGCGGACCCGTGTCGGGGCATATGCGGTCCGGAGCCCCCGCCGGGGGCAGGAGCTCCGGAGCTTTGCGGGCCGGGCGCCGGGGCGGTGGCGGCCGGCGGTGTCAGCAGAGGGCGATACGGCCGTACGAACCGATCGTCCACTTCCATTCGAGGGTCTCGCCGGGGGAGGTGGTCCAGCACGACCTGTCGGGACCGTTGTTGATCACGAGCTGGATGTGCATGTTCCGGCCGCAGTTGTTCGTCGTCCAGGCGGTCTTGTTCTGCTTGATGACGTCGCGCGCCACGCAGGCGGGCGCGGTGGCCCCGGCGGCGGACGCCGGGCCCGCCGCCGTCATCGAACAGGCGGCGATCATCGCGGTGGCCGCAAGGGTGGTCAGGGTGTTCTTCAGGCGCATGGTTCACGTTCCTCGGGGAGTCGGCTGCAATGCCGGGCACAGCGATCAACGAGCGTCGCGTCCCCACGTGACGGCTGGGCGGGGAGTACCCGTGAGGTTCGGGCGCGGCGCGGGGACGCCTGGTGGGCGTGTGCCCGGCGGGGCGGGAATGCTCCCGGGTGTACCCGTGTTGTACGAGCGAAACGAAAACGAATCCCGTTCTCATCAAGGGGCGGGATCGGTACGAGGAGTCCGGAGGTGCCCATGGCCCGCAGTGAGGCCCGTCCCGTCGTCACCCTCCGCTCGACCGCTGGAACCGGTCAGAGCTATGTGACGCGCAAGAGCCGTCGCAACAACCCCGACCGCCTGGTCCTGCGCAAGTACGACCCCGTGGCCGGACAGCACGCGCTGTTCCGCGAGGAGCGCTGAGCGAGGCTCTGACCGTCGCCGGGTGGCCCCTGCCGCCCGCCCGTACTCGTACCAGGGAAGGAATGCCCATGAAGTCCCGAATTCACCCCGTCTCCCGTCCGGTGGTCTTCCGTGACCGCGCCGCGGGAGCGGCCTTCCTGACCCGTTCCACCGCGGATTCCGATCAGCGGGTGACATGGGAGGACGGCCGGAGCTACCCCGTCATCGACGTGGAGACCTCGTCGGCGAGCCACCCGTTCCACACGGGGAACCAGCGGGTGCTGGACACGGCCGGCCGGATCGAACAGTTCAACCGCCGTTACGGAGCCGAGGCGCGGACGGCAGGCGCATGACGCGGCCCCGGCCCGGACGTCCGTGCTCCGGATCACAGTCCGGAGGGCGGATTCCCGGGAACAGGGGTACATGATTTATCGTTCACCTAAATGTGGATGACGCGCAGAGCTCCCACATCAGAGCCGCCCCGGCTGGATTCCCCCGATCCGGCCGGGGCTTTCCCCTGTCCGTGGCTCACGCCCGGACCGCTGCCGTGAGGGCCCGCCGTCCGGCAGCTTCGGTGAACAGAGCGGCGGCCGCCAGACCCGCAGCGGGAACGGCGCCCGAAGCGGGCCACGCGCGCACCGCCAGCGCGGCCAGTGCGGCGCCCGCCACGACGGCGAGCAGCCGCCCGGCGACCCAGACGTCACCGCGACGCCACGACGCCTGGGCCAGCCGTGCGACCAGAGAGGTCAGAGTTCCGGTGAAGTAGTTCGTGGGCGTGGCCCGGACACGGCCCTGGATGCCCATCGCGAGCCCCATGGCCACCAACAGGCCCAGCCGGTCGGCGTCCGACGTGATCAGGCCGCACGCCCACAGCACCGCGCCCACGGTGAGGAGCGCCACCTCGGCCAGCAGCATGACGGGCAGCCGCCGCCACATCCGCTCCCCGGCCACCGCGCCCCAGGCCACCCCGCATCCGTACGAGGCCAGCGCGGTGACCGCACGCAGGGCGACTCCCTCCTCACCGGCGCCCGCGGCGGCGGCGCCCAGCAGCACCAGATTGCCTGTCATCACTCCGGCGAAGACCTGGCCGACACAGATGAAGACGAAGGCGTCCGCGGCCCCGGAGGCCGCGGACAGCAGCAGAAGCGCCGTATGGGCGCGGGAACCTTCCGATGTGTCGCGGTCTGCCGGTTCGGTGGATGAGTTCGGAGTCGGCACGTCAGCATCTTCGCTGCCGCCGTCCGGCCCGCCCGGCCACATCGTCCCCGGCGTGGCGCGTTCCGCACAGTGCCCGGAGCACGACCGCGGCGGAGGGGCGCCGCGCAAGCGTCACCGTGGCCGGGAGCTGCGACGCGCCGGTCGGCTCCGGAGCGGGTAGGGCGCTCAGTCCAGGCCTCGCGCCTGTTTGAAGCGGGACAGTCCGTCGGCCAGTTCCACCACCGGCTCCGGATAGTCGGGCCGGTCGCGGCCCGTGCCCCGGAGTTTCCACGGCTCGTGCACGGCGCGGCCCGGGATCGCCGCCAGTTCCGGAACCCAGCGGCGGACGTAGCCGCCGTCCGGGTCGTACCGCTTGGCCTGGGTCACGGGGTTGAGTACCCGGTTGGGGCGGCTGTCCGTGCCGGTCCCGGCCATCCACTGCCAGTTCAGCTGGTTGTTGGCGACATCCCCGTCCACCAGCAGGTCCAGGAAGTGCCGCGCGCCGATTCGCCAGTCCACGTACAGCGTCTTGGTCAGGAAGCCGGCCGTGAGGAGCCGCCCGCGGTTGTGCATCCAGCCCTCGTGGCGCAACTGGCGCATGGCCGCGTCGACCACGGGGTAGCCGGTGCGCCCCTGACGCCAGGCCTCGATGTCATCGGCGGCGTCGGCCTCGGACCGCCAGTGGTCGTGCCGGGTGCGGTAGTCCCGCCGGGAAGCGGCGGGCCGGGCCGCGAGGACCTGGTGATGGAACTCGCGCCAGCACAGCTGGCGGACGAAGGCCTCGGCTCCGGCCCCCTCCATGGTGCGGGCCCGGTGGACGAGTTCGACGGGAGACAGAGTGCCGAAGTGCAGGTGCGGCGAGAGCCGGGAGGTCGCGTCGCCGTACATGTCGTCGTGCCGTTCCTCGTACGCGGAGAGACCGTGACGCCGCCATGCGGCGAACTGTGCGCGGGCCTGCCGTTCCCCGCCCTCGGCGAGCCCCTCCGACACACCGGAGACCGCGCTGCGGGCGGGTACGGCTTCCGACCCGGGACCGTCCGGGACCCGCACGGTGCGGGGTGCGGCGAAGGCATCCCGCACCCGCTCCGCGGACCAGCGCCTGAAGTAGGGCGTGAACACGGCGAAGTGGTCCGAGGCCGCCGGCGTCACGGCGCCGGGCGCGATCGCGGTGATCACACCGTCGTGGACGTGGAGCCGCCGCCCGTCGGACTCCAGCGCCGCGCGCAGCCGTTCCTCACGAAGACGGGCGTACGTGCTGACCCCGGCCGCGAGATGGACGTCCGCCGCACCGGCCTCGGAGGCGATCCGGCCGACCTCCTCGGCGACATCACCCGAGCGGATCACCAGTCTGCCGCCCCGCTCACGCAGCCCCGCGTCGAGATCCCGCAGACAGTCGGCAAGGAAGGCCAGGCGGTTCGGGGCACCGAACCCGGCCGTCTCGATGGCGCTGTCACGGACGAACAGCGGTACGACCTCGTCCGAGGAAGCCAGTGCCGCCCTCAGCGGTGGATGGTCGTGCAGCCGGAGATCGGCGGTGAACAGAACGACCGATACGGTCATGGTGCAACTCCTGGGGAGGCCGGGTACGTGTCATGCTTCCGTCCTCGGGCCGCCCGTGGACGCACCCGGCAGGGCTACACCGAGGCGCTCACCCGTTCGGGTGGCGTCATGCCCGCCGCCGTACGGGCGATGTTGCGGGCCATCCCGCCGAACACGATCGAGTGGAACGGCCACACGCTCCACCAGTACGCGTGGCCCAGCAGCCCGCGCGGATGGAACAGCGCCCGCTGACGGTAGCGCGACCGGCCCCGGCCGTCGGGCTCCGCGTACATCTCGAGCCAGGCCAGCCCCGGCAGCCGCATCTCGGCGCGCAGCCGCAGCAGGCGGCCCGGCTCGATCTCCTCCACGCGCCAGAAGTCCAGCGAGTCACCCACGCGCAGCCGGTCGGTGTCCCGCCGCCCCCGTCGCAGCCCCACCCCTCCCACCAGCCGGTCGAGCCACCCGCGCACCGCCCAGGCCAGCGGGAACGAATACCAGCCGTGATCGCCGCCGATACCCTCGACGACCCGCCACAGCGCTTCGGGGGAGGCGTCGACGTCGAGCCCGCGCACATCCGAGTACAGGCTCCCGCCGGCCCAGTCGGGGTCGGTGGGCAGGGGGTCGCTGGGCACCCCGGGCACCGATGCAGAGGACCACCGGGTGGTGACCCGTGCCTCCCTGACCCGTTGCAGGGCCAGCCGCAGCGCCTTGTCGAGGCCGAACGGCTGCCCGGCGCCATCGGGGACGTACCGCGCGATGTCGTGTTCCCTGCACACCACCTCGTACCGCAAGGACTCGGCCAGCGGGCGGGCGATCGAGCGCGGCACGGGGGTGACCAGGCCGATCCAGTGGCTGGAGAGCCGCGGGGTCAGCATCGGCACGGGGAGGATCAGCCGGTGCGGCAGGGCGGCGACCTCCGCGTACCGCTGCATCATGTCGCGGTAGGTCACGATGTCGGGACCGCCGATGTCGAAGGTGCGGTTCACCGCCCGCTCCATCCCGACGCTGCCCACCAGATAGCGCAACACGTCCCGCACCGCGATCGGCTGGATCCGCGTCGACACCCAGCTCGGCGTCACCATGACGGGCAGCCGTTCCGTGAGGTAGCGCAACATTTCGAAGGATGCCGACCCGGACCCGATGATGACCGCGGCCCGCAGTGCGGTGGTCGGGACGCCGGAATCCAGCAGGATCCTGCCGACCTCGGCCCGCGAACGCAGATGCGGGGAAAGCTCCTGCTCGGGTACGTCGGAAGGCGTGAGGCCACCGAGGTAGACGATCCGGCCGACCCCTGCCGCGAGCGCCTGTTCACCGAAGACCGTGGCGGCCCTGCGGTCCGTCTCCTCGAAACCACCGCCGGCCGTCAGCGCGTGAACCAGGTAGTAGGCCACGTCGATGCCTCGCATCGCCGGGGCGAGCGACCGCGCGTCGGTCACGTCACCGCGGACGATCTCCACCTCGCCCGCCCACGGGTAGTCCCGCAGCTTCTCCGGGCTGCGGGCCAGGCAGCGCACCCGGTATCCCGCGGCAAGGAGTTCGGGGACCAGCCGCCCGCCGATGTAGCCGGTGGCGCCGGTGACCAGGCAGTGCGGAGGCTGATGCCCGGGGTCGCTCGTCATGGGATCTCCGCATCGGTTCGTCCTGCCGTGGCCGCCGGGCCTCCGGCGTGCCCGGCCGCTCCGACCAGTCTGGCCCGCGCCCGTCCGGGCCGCATGCGCCGGTACGGCCGGGCAGGTGTGGTGCGGCCGGTCGGGGGCACCTGTCGCCCATGAACGCAGAGGCGGGAAGAGGCACACGCAACGTGACACGGAGCAGGGCGCGGGGCCGTGCTCTGCTCCAGGTCACCATCCTGGTGACGGCCTTCGTGGCCATGGTCGGATTCTCCGTCGTGCTGGCGAAGGTGACGCTCACGCCGTCGCCCGCCTCACAGGATCTCGTCACGTCGAATCTCCGGCCGGGGCGCTCGCTCCGGCAGTACGCCGAGGACTACACCTTCCTCGCAGCATGCAAACAGGCCGGCGGTAATCTCATACTGGGCATGCCGTTCGGTGTTCTGCTGCCCGTGCTCGTGCCACGAAGGCTGCGCATGGTCCGCATGGTTCTGCTGACCGTCCTGGTCATCGTGGTGGTCGAACTGGTGCAGGGAGCGCTGGTCGCGGGGCGGGCCTTCGACATCGACGACGTCATTCTCAACACGACGGGTGCGCTGCTCGGCTATCTGCTGCTGGGACGGCGTCTGAGCCACCGCTACCACGTGCTCGCGGCCGAACCGGAGCGCGAGGCCGCCCCGCCCCGGCCGCGGCGGCCGAAGGCCGTCCGCCCCCGGACCACGAAGCGGAGCGGACGGGCGGTCACGGTCTGGACGAGGGTGCGGCGGGGAGTGCGGGCGCGTCTGCCTCGCGGACGTGTCAGCAAGGGATGACCCCGGAGCCGGACATGGCGGCGGGGCTCCTGGAACGGGTGCCGGCGGCAGGACCCCGGTCGGGGACTGCCGCCGGACGTGTGCCGGGCACTCGATCGGCCCGTGACCGATTGCGGTCCGTCCCGGACGGTCCCAGCGTGAGGTGACGCCACCGTGTTGCCGCAGGGCGTACGGATCACCCGCCGAAGGGGAGCGACATGGCCGACGCGCAGTGGAGTCCGGGGCGCCGTGCGGGGGACGCGGAGGAGTTCCTGCCGGTGCTGGACATCGTCGAGCCGGCCCGCCGGCGCAGGCTCACCGTCCTGTTCCGGCTCCTGCTGCTGATCCCGCACTTCGTCGCGCTGTTCTTGCTGGAGATCGCGGCCTTCTTCACCGTCGTGTTCGGCTGGTTCGCCGCACTCGTCCTGGGCCGGCTGCCCGAACCCGTCTTCCGCTTCCTCGCGGCTGTGCTTGCCTACCGGACGAGAGTCGCCGCAAGCGGCATGCTCCTCGTCGACAGCTATCCGCCGTTCACCCTCACCCAGCCGCCGGACCATCCCGTCCGGATCGAGGTCCGCCCGACGCGGCTCAACCGCCTGGCGGTCTTCTTCCGGCTGATCCTGGTGATTCCCGCCGCCGTCGTGCAGAGCCTCGCCACGTACGGCTGGTGGGCCCTGGCGGTCGTGTGGTGGCTGATCACACTGATCCTCGGACGCATGCCCCGGCCCCTCTTCGAGGCCACGGCGGCCACCCTCCGCTACGAGACCCGTGTGTCCGCGTATGTGTCGATGCTCAGCCCCGCCTACCCCAAGGGATTCTTCGGCGAAGACGCTCTCTCCGTACCGGCACAGCAGGGCCGCTCCGCGACCCGGCCCCTGGTCATGAGCACCGCGGGCAAGGCGCTGCTGGTCCTCTTCCTCGTACTCGGGCTCATCGGCAGCATCACGACGTCCGTGACCGGTTCGTCGTCCGACGACATCGACTACCACATGATGGCCTCAAGGACTCGTGCGAACCACCCGCCGACAGGCATGATCACCCGATGACATGGACAGCACCTGAAGCCATACGCACGGGCGGCTCACTCGTCGCCGAAGAGCGGGAGATGCTCACCGGATACCTCGCCTGGTTCCGCGCCACCCTCCTCCAGAAATGCGCCGGCCTGACCGGCGAGCAGCTTGCCGAGCGGACCACACCACCGTCGAACCTTTCGCTGCTCGGACTGCTGCGCCATATGGCCAAGGTCGAACGCACCTGGTTCCGGCAGCGGTTCGCCGGTCAGGACCTCGCACCGATGTACGACCCGCAGAAGGGCAAGGACGCGGACTTCGAGGACATCGATCCGGCTCTGGCCGCCGCCGACCACGCCCGGCTCGTCGAGGAGTGCCGACTGGCGGACGAGATCGTCGCCGACGCGTCCTTCGACGACACGTTCGTCCACAACGGCGAGATCTTCTCGCTGCGCCTCGTGCACGTCCACATGATCGGCGAGTACGCGCGCCACATCGGCCACGCCGATCTGCTGCGTGAGCGGCTGGACGGAGTCACCGGGGACTGAGGGGCCGCGAAGTGGCTGGACCGGTACGGCCGCGGCCGAGCCCGCGCGCCCTCAGACGTACCGATCCAGCCACTTCGCACGCCGAACCCTCCTCTGCCGTACGCCCGTTCGCCGCACCGCACTTGACGGCCCCGCCCCGTTCGGTATGGTCTAGTCCAAGTGCAGGGCCGGTGTCGGACGCCTCGTTTCTGGGTCATGTCCGACCACGCATTCCTGCCGTGCCCTTCGCACCTCTTGGCCCCACACCTGAGAGGCTGGACTGCCGCTTCCGGGCTCCCCACAGTTCGCCCGCGTGCAGCGATGCCTCATGTGAAGGAGAAGCATGCACGCGAAAAGGAAGACCGCCGCAGTCGTCGGAGCCTTACTCGCACCGGTGCTCGCCCTGAGTCTCCCGGCGAGTTCGGCAAGCGCCCACGGCTACATCTCGTCGCCGCCCAGCAGGCAGGCCCAGTGCGCTGCCGGAACGGTCAGCTGCGGCGAGATCAAGTACGAGCCCCAGAGCGTGGAAGGCCCCAAGGGGCTGACCAGTTGTAGCGGCGGCAACAGCAGGTTCGCCGAACTCGACGACAACTCCAAGGGCTGGAAGGTCACTCCGGTGAGCCGGAGCACCTCCTTCCAGTGGGTGCTGACCGCCCGCCATTCCACCAGCACCTGGCAGTACTTCGCCGGTGGTCAGAAGATCGCAGAGTTCAACGACAACGGCGCGCAGCCCGGCGCCACCGTCACCCACCAGGTGGACTTCGGCAGCCACACCGGGAAGCAGAAGGTGCTCGCGGTGTGGAACATCGCCGACACGGCCAACGCCTTCTACGCGTGCATCGACGTCGACGTCAGCTGAACACCTGCACCACCAGGCGTTCGTCACGCACACCGGCATGAGCCAGGAGCCCCCGCCCTGCGTAGGGTGGGGGCTCCGACGGCGTTGCCGGTACACGGCCCGCGACTCGACGTGGGGGACGGACGGAGGACGGCACCATGGCCGACCAGTGGGTCAGGCTGGAACTCGACCTGAGCGCGTTCGACGCGGACCGGTTCGAGCGGTACGTGACCAAGTGCCAGGACGAAGGCATCCGCCTGACGACGCTCGCCGAGCTCGGCGACACCCCGGAGCACCGGCGCGCGCTGTACGGACTCAACAAGGAGTGCTCGGCCGACATCCCGGAACGGGGCGAGTTCTTCTCGTTCGAGGAATTCTGCACGCGCAGGTTCGACGTTCCTTCCTACGATCCCCGGGGTGTCGTGATCGCGAGGGACGGCGACGACTGGATCGGCATGGCGGCCACCTCCAACCACGGGGACTTCCTCTTCAACGAGATGACCGGGGTGCGGGCGTCCTACCGGGGCCGGGGCATCTCCGTCGCCATGAAGACGTACGGAATGCGATTCGCCACGCTGTGCGGCGTGAGCAGGATCCGCACCTTCCATCATCCGGCGAACGACAGCGCCATCGGGATGAACCTGACCATGGGGTACGCCCGCACCGGATGAGCCGCGCCGGCCGCCCGGCGCGGCCGACACGTCGGCGGGACCGGGATTTTCCGGTGGCCGGTGACGTTGAAGCCATGATGATGAGGGTCCGCGGCCGATACGTTGCCGCGGACGGACGCCGACGACGGGACAACCGCCATGCCGCTTCAGGGAGAGTACGAGCCGAGCCCCACCCCTTGGGTGCGTGACCAGGTCGAGCAGTACGAGAGTTCGGGCGGGACGGAGGGGACGACCATGCGGGACATGCCGGTGATCGTCCTGACGACGCTGGGCGCCAAGAGCGGGAAGATCCGCAAGACGCCCTTGATGCGGGTCGAGCACAACGGATCGTACGCAGCGGTCGCGTCACTGGGCGGGGCTCCGAAGCACCCGGTCTGGTACCACAACCTCACCGCCGACCCGCGCGCCGAGCTGCAGGACGGTCCGGTGCGCCAGGACATGACCGCCCGTGAGGTGACGGGCGACGAGAAGGCGCTCTGGTGGGAGCGTGCCGTCGAGGCGTTTCCCGACTACGCCGACTACCAGGAGAAGACCGACCGGCAGATCCCGGTCCTCGTCCTGGAGCCCGTGGACGGCGGTCACTGACCAGCGCCGACCGGTGCCGACGGGCCCGACGCGACCCGGCAGGGGCGCGGCGGGCCCGTCGGACCGTGCGGAGCCGGCCGGGACATCACGGTCGTGGACCGGCCCTCGCACGCCGGTGCGGACATCGCGGCGGGATACTCTCCAGCACGGCTCCCGAGGCCTGGGGCCGAGCGGAAGGATGCACAACCAGATGACAGAGAACTCCGAGCTGGTCGCGTTCGTCCGGGCGCGCCTCGACGAGGAAGAAGCGGTCGCCCGCGCGGCCGGCGGCGAGGGCTGGCGGTGCCCGGCCGAGGTGCCCGGAGAGATCCACGACCGGACCGGCGCCATCGCGTTCACCCTGAGGACGCACGGGTACGACCACCACATCGCTCTGCAGGATCCCGCGCGCACCCTCCAGCGCATCGAGACCAGCCGGGTGCTCCTGGACGAGTACGCGGAGGTCGCCGCCCTCGACGTCGACCGGCCCGAGCGCGACTTCCCCTCGGGCCGGGCCTTCGGCCTGGGGTTCGTGGTCCGGCAGATGGCCGCGGAGCACGCGGGGCACCCCGGCTACCAGGTGAAGTGGCTGCCCCGGTTCACGCAGTAGGGCCCGTTGTTCCGACAGGGTTCCGCGTCGCTGCGGTACGGAGAGCCGAAGCCTCCCCCGGCCACCTGCTCGGACGGGCCGGTGGCCCCTCGGACCACGACGAGGGGCCACGGGCCGGCAGACGACCCGGGAAACCCGGGTGACGTGCGGGACCCGGAGAATCGGTTGACCGGGCGGTCAGAGAGGGTTCGTACCGCCTTCGCCCTTGGTGGACACCTGCTCGCTCCGCTCCTGGAGCCGCCGGGCCTTGTCCTCAAGACGCCGGCGCTCCCGCGGATCGGAGACACGCTCGGCCTCCTCCTTCATTTCCTGTGCCTTGGCGCGAATACGCTCCGCACGGCCGCCGGTTTCATCCGCAACACTCATGATCACTCCTGGGTCTCGTGGGAGCCGACCACACCAGCGAATCAGCGCGTTCCCACACCTGCATCTCGAACGCTCACCCGCAGCCACGGAATGCGGTGCGCGGACCGGTCGTGGAGACAGACGAGAGCCGGCGCACGAGCCTGCTCACATCACCGCGGATGAGGCCGAGCCGCCCGCCCAACTGTCCTGTATCCGGACGCGACCGGGAAGCGAAGCATGAGGAAGCCGGAGAAGCTCTGGGAAGCCCCCCCTGATTCCCGCGGCCGGAAGGCCGGCACCGGACCAGGCCCTCGCCGTTGAACTGCGGCGCAATCCACAGCATCCGTCTGTCCGGGGCATGCGTCCGCTGGGGCATCATGTCGTCGGTGATCACCATTCATCTGAAGTACGAGATCGACCCCGACCGCATCGAGGACTTCGAGGAGTACGGCCGGCGATGGGTCGCACTCGTCAACCGGTTCGGCGGTACCCACCACGGCTACTTCCTGCCCAGCGAGGGAGACAGCGACATCGCCTACGCACTCTTCTCCTTCCCCGGCTTCGCCGAGTACGAGCGCTACCGGACCGACAGCACCACCGACCCCGAGTGTCAGGCCGCATTCGAGCTGGCACGCCGCACGCGATGCATCCGACGGTACGAACGCCGCTTTCTGCGTCCTCTCGACACGACGGAGAAGTGAGGGCCTTGAAGGCTCGGGTGACAGCTGTGAGCAGAAAGGGACGTACTCGTTCAGCAGCCGAACCGGGTGGGAATCACACCGCTTGCCGGTTTCGGCGTCGAGAACGACGCCCACGCCGGGGCGGCCATCAAGTACCGGTTCCGCGTGACGTGCGAGCCGGAGCTGCTCAGTCTGCGCCGGTTGCATTTCATGCACGAGGAGGCAGGCCCGCACCAACCTCTTGAGCGTGTCCAGGGGTTGCGGGGAAGCGACAGCCTGCCTCCCCGCCGCCCCTGGCGGTGGTACGGGTGGGCGGTGGCTCCGTGAGGAATGAGGTTACTTGCCCAGCCTCCTGGCGACAGCCGCCCGTCGGGCGAACGTCTCGTCCTGGGACGCCGCCATCTCCCGCAGGGCCGTCCTCCGCTCTCGCTGCCCCAGCCGGTCCAGATAGAGCTGACCGCGAAGATGGTCGGTCTCGTGCTGAAGGCATCGCGCGAAATATCCCCGGCCCTCGATCACCAGCGGTGCGCCCTTCCTGTCCCTGCCCCGCACGACGGCACGGTCGAGGCGGGGCACCATTCGGTAGGGACCTGGAACGGACAGACAGCCCTCGGTCTCCTCGACCAGGCGGCGCTCCCCGGCCGGAACCTCCGCCAGGACCGGATTGGCGATGTGCCCCACATGACGGACTCCCCATTCGTCCGTCATGTCCCACACGAACAACTGCAGGTCCACGCCGACCTGGTTGGCCGCAAGCCCCGCGCCCTCCGCCACCTGGTTCGTGGCGAACATGTCGTCGATCAGCTGTGACAGTTCCCGCGTGCCGAACCGGGTGACCTCCAGGCACCGACGTCGCAGGATCTCCTCCCCGACCACGGTGATGCGGCGTACCGAGCCGCGTTCCGCCTCCGGCGCGATCCGCGGAAAGGACTCCACCGGTTCTCCCAGCACGCGCACCCGGCGGTCCCGCGCCGTGTTGTCGAACCGAACCGTCATACGACATCAACGCCTTCCATGCATCCTCCGACGGCCGAGACCGCAGTTCGCGACCGTCCTGCGAAGCGGTTTGACCAAATGCTTTGCAAAGTAGCACTCTTTGCAAAATGAGCGATGAGAACCGACAAGTTCCCTGCGTGGAACCACTTCTGCGTCGTAACCGGCGACAACTCCCCGACCATCCGCTGCGCGTTGCCCTCCTGGATCTGCTCGCCGAGGTCGGAACAGTCACGTCGACCGAGGCCGCGGCGCGCCTCGGCCACAGTTCCGGTCTGTGTTCGTTCCATCTGCGCCAGCTCGCCCGGCACGGCCTCATCGAGGAGGCGCCGCACAACGGAGGCCGGGCGCGGCCGTGGAGGCTTCGCTGGGAGCGTTCCGAGGAACCGGACGGACCGTACACGCGAGAGCCGGAGGAATTCGCCGCGCCGGCACGCGAAATGGAGGACGAGAGCTATCGGGACTGGCTGGACCACCGGGAGCAGGCGCCGGGGGAGTGGCAGCACGACGAGTCCTTCAGCGCCGTGGTCCACCTCACCCCTGTGGAGATGTCCGAGCTCGGCGTCTCGATCCGCCGCCTGCTGGCCGGCTACCGCGACCGGGACGAGAGGCCCGGGGCCCGGCCCGATGGGGCGGAGGCCGTGGCTGTGGTCGCCCGGCTCTTCCCGCTTCTCGGGTGAGTTGCCCGCAGGTCCGGGTGGCTGAAGCGGAGGGCGCCCGGCACCTACGCGTGCCGGGCCGGCACGGCCGAGGGATGCGGGGATCCGCCGCGGCGGCCATGGCCGGTGCGGTCGCATGCGCCGGGCCGGAACCGCTCGTGCACTTCACGGGCGGAGCGGCGGACGGCTTCTGCCGGCTCGGCGTCCCGGACGCGCGGTGTCGCGCCGTGCCGGCTGCCGGTGGACTGCTCGCGGAACCCGTTGTCAGTGGCGTGGTGAAGAATCGCCGCATCGGCTCGTCGGAGAAGTGGGGATTCATCATGTCGATCGCGAACCAGCAGGTGAAGGCGTACAGGTTTCTGCAGGGGCTCTACGCGGACGAGTACTTCCCGGATCACGTCGTGGACAAGGGCAGAAAGGTCCTCCTGGACCTGTGCGAGCGGATCGAGACCGCGCGGCCTTCGGATCTGACGGCGCTGTACGCGCTCACCGAGGTGGCCACGGAGGAGTTCAACGAACTGGAGGCTGAGTTCGAAGCGGCGGGAAGCGAGATCGAGACCGTCGCGCGCGAGGAGATAGCGGAGGACTTCTGGTTCGTGGCCAAGACCTATGGGTTCGAGGACGCGGACGTGGAAGAGCTCATCGCGGCCCGTGAGTGGTGAGCTCCGGTCCGGTGGACTCCGGCCGGTCCGGTGAACTGCGTTGCGCTGGACGGCCGGTGATCTCCGGGCCGAGGGGTGGGGCCCTGCGCGCCCGGTCTACGCCTGCTCCGCAGGGGCGCGGCCTGCCGCCGTGTCGATGACCTCGTCCAGGACTTCGCGGGAGCGGAGCAGATCGTTGATCATGCGGTCGATCCGTTCCCGCTCGGTGGTGAGCTCGGCGACGAGTGCCGGGGTGGCGCGCAGCGACGGGCCGCCGTCCTCGTCGCGCATGCACGGCAGAATCCGTGCGATCTTCGAGCTGTGGAGGCCGGCCGCGTAGAGCTCCTGGATTCGGATGACGCGGTCGACAGCCCGCTCGGGGTAGTCACGATGACCGCCCGGTGTCCGGTCGGCCGCCAGCAGCCCCTGTTCTTCGTAGTAGCGCAGCGAACGCTCGCCGACACCGGTGCGCGCCGCCAGTTCACCGATCCGCATGCGCACTCCATGACTTGAACCTCACATCAATGTCAGGTTCTACGGTACCGGCATGACGCGAACCCAGCAGGCACCCACCGTATCCCGTCTCTTCGAATCCACTCGCCTCGGTGGACTCACACTCGCCAGCCGCCTGGTCATGGCGCCGCTCACACGCAACCGGGCAGGCGCCGACGGCGTCCCGGGCGAACTGATGGCCGTCCACTACGCCCAACGAGCCTCGGCCGGGCTGATCATCGCCGAGGCCACGACACCGAATGCCGTCGGGCAGACCTACCCCCACATCCCGGGCATCCACAGTCCTGCCCAGATCGCCGGATGGCGCCGGGTCACCGAAGCGGTGGGCGCGGCATCCGGCCGGAGCCCGATGTTCCTGCAACTGCAGCACGGCGGCAGGGTGGGGCACCCCGACACCAGCGGCCATACCCCGCTCGCACCGTCGGTCGTGCGCTTCCCCGAGGCCCTGCCGACTCCGAGCGGGCTCCAGGAAGCCGTCGCACCCCGTGAGATGTCGTCGAGGGATATCAGGGCTACCGTCGCCGACTTCGCCGCAGCCGCCCGAAACGCGGTCGCCGCAGGGTTCGCCGGGGTGGAGGTGCATTCCGCCAACGGCCATCTGCTGCACCAGTTCCTGGCCGGGAACACCAACCGCCGGACCGACGAGTGGGGCGGCCCGGCAGCGGACCGGACCCGCTTCACCGTCGAAGTGGTCCGGGCGGTGGCGGAGGCGATCGGCCCGGAGCGGGTCGGCGTACGCATCTCGCCCGGAGCAGATGTCAACAGTGTGGAAGAGGGGGACACCGAGGAGATCTACGCGGCGCTTCTGCCCGCACTCACCCGCATCGCCCCGGTCTATCTGCATCTGGTCCGGGCCGATCCGGACCTGCCCCTCTTCTCGGCGATCCGCGAGGCCTGGCCCGGCACGCTGATCGCCAACCCGGCGCTGACACGCGAGGAGGCTGCGGCCGATGGCGGCATGAGGCGAGGGGAACGACTCCTGGCCGAGGGCGCCGATCTGATCGCGCTCGGACGGGGCTTTCTCGCCAACCCCGACCTCGTGGAGCGACTGCGGACAGGAGCGCCCCTCAACGAGATCCGCCCGGAATTCCTGATGCACGTACACGGGGAGGAGGGATACAACGACTATCCCCTGCTCGGACGCGCGGAACGGATCGGCGACATTCGTCCTTCGGAGGTCAGCCACGGGCCGGTTCCGAGAACCTCTGCCGCGGGGGCCGGGGCGTCGCAACGTCCTTGACCACCAGTGCCCGCACGGCCGACGGGCGGCCCTTGCGTCCCGCACGGGATCAGGAACGCGCACGGGAACGGAAACAGGAACGCGAACGGAAGGAAACGTGAGCGGGAGCGGCGGCCCTGACCACCGCAGTCATGCTGTTCCGGGCGGACCGGCCGGTGCGCCGATCGTGAGGCCGGCCGAGGCACACGGCAGGCCGCGGGTTGAACGTACCGGCTTCCTCCGGCCGATGGCCCGGGGCAGCACGACGCGCAACTCGCGCTCACACGGCACCTCGTGGTGGCGCCCCGTCCGCGCGTCGCGGCCGGCTCAGCGGGTCAGGTATCAGCGGGTCAGGTTGCGCAGGAAGCGCGCCGCGACCGGGCCCGCGTCGGCGCCGCCGGACCCGCCGTCCTCCAGGAGCACTGCCCATGCGAGGTCGGAGTCGCCCTGGTAGCCGATCATCCAGGCGTGCGTGCGAGGCGGCTTCCCGTTTCCGAACTCGGCCGTTCCGGTCTTCGCGTGGGGGCTGCCGGGCAGCCCCCGCAACGCGTGGGCGGAACCCGAGGTCACCGTCGCGCGCATCAGTTCGCGGAGCTGACCGGCCACCTCGGCCCCGAGCTCCGCCGGCGCGGTGAACTTCTTCTTCACCGCGTCCGGCACCAGCACCGGCTGGCTGAACGTGCCGTTCTTCACGGTGGCCGCGATCGACGCCATGACCAGGGGAGACGCCTGGACACGTGCCTGGCCGATGGTCGCGGCGGCCTTGTCGTTGTCGCTCGTGGTGGCAGGGACGCTGCCGTCGTACGTGGTGGCGCCGACGTCCCAGACACCCCCGATTCCGAATGCCTGGGCCGCATCCCGCAGATCGGTGCCGGAGAGCCGGCTGCGGGCGTTGACGAAGTAGGTGTTGCAGGACTGGGCGAAGACATCGGTGAAGGTCGAGCCGGCAGGGAGGGAGAACTGGTTCTGGTTCTCGAAGCGCTGGCCGTCGACGTGCGCGAACTTGGGACAGGCCGCGGCATCCGTGGGCCGGGTACCGGCTTTCAGCAGAGCCGCCGCGGTGACGACCTTGAAGGTGGAACCGGGCGGGTAGCGCCCTTCGAGAGCGCGATTGAGGCCACCGGGCCGGTTGACGGCGGCGAGGATGTGGCCATTGCGCGGGTCGATGGCGACGATGGCCGCGTTGTTCCTGACGTCGGCCACGGCATCGGCCGCCGCCGTCTGTATCCGTGGGTCGATCGTGGTACGTACCGGACGGCCCGCGGCGGGCGCGGCCGGACCGAGGTTCTTGACCGCGCGCCCGCTCAGCCGCTCCGCGACGACGAGGGACTTGCCGGACTTCCTGCCACCGGAGAGCACCTTGTCGTACCGGGCTTCGAGCCCCGATGAGCCCTTGCCGCTGACCGGGTCGACGATGCCCACGAGTGACGCGGCCTCAAGCGGCCGGCCCCGGCTGTCGAGCACCTTGGCCCGGGTGTCGTCCGTCTTGAGCGCGAGCGTCTGCCCCGGGCTCAGTTCCGGATGGATCATCGGCGAGGTGAATTCGACCTTCCATGTGCCGGACGTGCGGTTCACCTCCGCCCGGGAGCGCCACGTGACCTTGCCCGCGCCAGGAACCTCCATGGCTACGGAGAAGGGAAAAAGTACCTTCCCGTCGGCCTCCTTCCGGCCGTCGCCGCTCACCAGGGTCGTCCTGGAAGGCTTGAGGTTGGTCAGTACCGAGGTGAGGAGCGACGCGGCGTTGTCGGGTGTGTCGGTATGGCGCGCGGCCCCTTTCGCGTCGTGCTCCCCCCACGCCGCGAGGAAGGCGGTCAAGGGTTTCCGGGCGGCTGTCACCTGCGGATCGTCCTCCTCCGCGTCGCCGCCCAGGAGGCCGGAGGCGAGGTACCCGCCTCCGGCCAGCAGGAGCAGGGCCGCGAAGATGCCGAGCAGCCGCCCTCCGCGGCGTCGCGGCCCGTGTCCCGGGGGAGTGTTCCGGCTGCCGGCACGCGTCAAGGTGCTCTCCGTTCTGGGTCCGGCCCGATCGGCCTGCCGGAGACGGCCTCCGGCGTCCAAGGGGGCGCGGCCGTGCGGGCAGGGTGTCTCCGGCCCTGCCGAAGCCCCCACGGGCAACCCCCGCCGGGAGTCAAACCCGCTGCCCGACCGCATGTCGAATACGCTTTCGGCATCGAGGAGATTCATAAGTCATATCACTGCATGTCAGGGGGCACATTGCTGACCGAACGGCATCTGGAAATCTTTGTCGCGCTGGCGGAGGAGGAACACTTCGGCACGGCTGCCCAGCGGGTGGGCATCACCCAGCCACCGCTGTCACAAGGCCTGCGCAGGCTGGAGGGCCTGCTCGGGGTCCGCCTGTTCGACCGGGAGCGAGGAGTGTTCCTCACTGAAGAGGGGGCGCTGCTGCTTCCGCACGCCCGCCGGGCTCTGGCGGCGCTCGCGGAACTCAGGGAGACCGGTGCCCGCGAACACGCGGACGGCCGCCGGCTGCGGCTCGGGCTGACCCCGGAGGTGCCGGCGTCGCTCGCGGCCGAGGTGGCAGCCGCGCCGGTCCGGGCGGGCGAGCGGACCAGGACCGGCATGGTGACGGCGTCGACGGCCACGCTGCTCGGCGACGTCGAGGCCGGGCGCCTCGACGTGGCGGTCATCCGGCACCCGTCGGTGCTGCACGGTCTGGCCGCAGGCCGCGTGATCCTTCTGCCGACCTGGGTACTTGTCCCGGCCGGCCTCCGACAGGCCGGTGAGGCACTGCCCTTGGGGCTTCCCGTGGCCGTGCGCCCGCGCGCCGAGGCCCCGGCGGCACATGACCTGTTCATTGACGCCCTGGCCGGCCGCGGCCGCCGGGTGGAGACCGTGGTGGTCGCCGATGAGCGCGCCGGCCTCGCCATGGTCGCGTCGGGTCAGGCAGTGCTGGTCACGGCGGACGACGCGCTGACAGCCTCCGGAGTCGTGCGCCGCGCGACGACGGAGCCCCCGCTGCCCCTGCGGCTTCGGGTGGCGTGGAACCCGCGACGTCCGGGAGCGAAGGAGACGGCGAAGACGGCGCAACTGCTGGAGGACGCACTGGCCGGGAAGGAGGCGGCGCTGTGAAGGCGATGCGGCGCGGCACCGGTGTCGAGCGCACCATCCGGGGCATGTTCGACGACGCGGGTGTCCGCGGCTGGCTCCACGTGGCGGAACTGCACCGCCCTTCGGCCCTGGTGGTCATCGACCCCGACGAACAACTGCCGATGGGCTCGGTCTACAAGGTGCCGCTCATGGCCGCTTTCTGCCGGCTCGCGGACTCGGGGCTGATCGATCCGTGCCGTCGGCTGACCCTGGAACCAGCAGACCGCGTTCCCGGCCCGACCGGCGTTTCCCTCCTCCAGGATCCTGTCACGATGTCACTGCGCGACCTGGTGACACAGATGATGAGCATCTCCGACAACACCGCGGCCGCCGCTGTGCTCCGGGCGGTCGGCGCGGACACCGTCGACGCCGTGTGCCGGGACCTGGACATGCCCGACACCCGCATCCACGGGGGAGTCGTCAGCACGTTGCGCCGGCTCGTCGCCGAAACGGGTGCCCGGTCGCTGGACGCGGCGATGGCGCGGGTGAGTGACAACGACGTCGTTGTGCCGGTGGATGTGTACGACCCCGCGTTCCAGGCGTCCAGCACGGCGTCGGACATGGCCCGGCTTCTGCGCGCGATCTGGACCGGCCGGGCCGCCTCCGAAGAGCGCTGCGCCTATATGCGTGAGGTCATGCGCAGTCAGCCGTGGACGCACCGGCTCGCCTCGGGGTTCCCCTACGACGACGTCACCGTCTACGGGAAGACCGGCACCTTCGGCGTGATGCGTCATGAGGCAGGTGTTGTCGAACTCGCCGACGGAAGCATCTATACGGCGGTGGTGTTCACCCAAGCCGCCCGGGCCGACAGCAAGTTGCCCCGCGCCGACGCGGTGATCGGGGCGGCGGCGCGGGCCGCTGTGGAGGAACTGCGGGGATCTCTGGACACCTGAGCGGCCGCCTTGTCGCGGGTACGTCTACGCGGTGTGGGCCCAGGCGCTGTCGCCGGTTTGCCGTGGGCGCGGCGCAACGCGGCCCCGCGCGCGGTCAGGCGGAGAGCCGGCTGGGGTGGGAGGCGCGGCGGGCGGCTGCGAGCAGCGCGTGGATCCGGGGGCCGGCGTGGTCCATCTCGGTCATGGGCGTGGCGAACGGCAGCCGTACGTCGCGCCGTGTCCGCTGGTACTCCAGGCGCAGGGTGATGCCGTACCGGTCCAGTGCGACGGGCAGGGCGCGCAGCATGCGCTTGTCCGGCCTGGGACGGACGAGGCGCAGCAGCAGCGGCACCAGTTCCGCGTGACTGTCCATCAGATGGGTCAGCATGTCCGCCTCATGCGTGCTGACCGGATCGGGTGTCGCGGCCTGCAGCGCGGACAGTGGGACATATGTGCGGCCGCCGTCGTCGTCGAGAACCGCCTGGCCGAACTCCATGCAGACGCTGCCCGTGGCTTCGGCGTCGTAGTGGGTGGCCAGCAGGCCTGTCAGCGTGACGCGGGCGCGCAGCCGGTCGCGTACGGGTGTGGGCGCGATGTCCGTGAACTCCAGCCGGACCGGGACGGGGGCGGCCGGATGCGCGGAGCCTGTCCCGGACGGCTCGTGGAGGTGGATGTGGCCCATGGCGCCCGTCCCGTCGAGGCGGTGGACCTCGACGGGGTGGAGACCGTCACTCACCACCGTCATCGAGTGCGCTGCGACGAGGATCGACCGCATGCGTTCGGCGGGAGTCGGCTGCGTGCTGCTGGCGCTGAAAGGGCGCATCCAAGGTCTCCTGAAGGGCAGATGACGAGATCCGTTACTTAGGCATGCCTAACCTAACCTATTGGTCGGGGTGGTGGTCCGGGGGTGAGGCCTGTGACCGGGTGTCGCCCGCCCGAATCGCCCGCGGGCGGGACTCGCGCGCCGGGTGCCTCGAAGTCCCGCTGCCGCAAAGGGCTTCCGGTGGAGCGGTCATGGGTGGGGGGCGCCGGAGGCGGGGGTGCCCGGTGCCGTTCTGTTCGAGGGGGCGCTCGGCGAGGGTCGTCCGTCCGTCGTCAGGCCGACGGGGTCCAGGCTGCGACCAGGTCGAGGAGGCCCGGTCGGTCTCATCGGCCCACTCCTCGTCTCCGGCGTGGTCTCCGACCGGTTGGGCCGCAAGCCGGTACTGCCGCCCGCCCTGGTGCTCGCCCTGCTCGCGTGCCTGATCTTCGCGACCGCCGCGGGCGTGCCCGCACTGATCGTGGCCCGGCTGTTCACCGGTGTCGCTGCTGGCGCCGTGGTCTCGGCCGGTATGGCCGCGGTGACTGACGTGGCCGGTCCCTAACGCAAGCGGGTGGCCGCCCTGCTCGCCTCGTGCGCGATGGTCTTCGGCGCCGGTCTCGGTCCGTTGCCGGCCGGGGTGATCTCGGAGACCCTGCCCGCGCCGACCGTCACCGTCTTCGCCGTTGAGGCTTCGCTGCTCGTCACGGCGGTCCTCGCCGTGCTGCGCATGCCGGTCCGGCGCCCCGCACCGCCCACGAACGGGGCCTGGGTGCGCCTGCCCGCCGTGCCGAGGGGCAGCGGCCGGCAACTCGTCCAGGGCATCGCCGTGTTCGCGCCCGGACTCGCCGCCACCTCGTTCGTGCTTTCACTCGGCCCCTCCCTCTTCTCGGGGCTGTTCGGCTCGACCAGCCGGATCGTGATCGGCGGGATGGCGTTCGCCATGTTCCTCACCGCCACCGGAGTGCAGTTCGCCGTCCGGCAGTTGCGTCGGCGCACCGTCCTCACGGCCGGCGCGGGCACCACCACGATCAGCATGTTCACGCTGATCATCGCGGTGCACTGTGTGCCGCGGCGTACCGGACCGGCCGTATGCCCACCACGTACCGGACCGCCATCGGACGCGACGTACCGGACCCGCCGTGTGCCGCGACGTACCGGATCCCGCCCGCCCGGGCAGCCCGCACCGCGCCGGGCGGCAGGGGCGTTGCCACAGCGCTGGGGGAGCGGGCCGGACAGCCGGACGTTTCCCGGACCGCCAGATGGCGGCCGATGTCAGACCGGGTCGAGGCCGCTTCGGATGCCGTAGGAGCAGGCCTCGACGACGCGGGTGAACCGGCTCACGGGGCTGTGCGCCACAAGGCCGCCGGACCGGGCCGGGCGGGCCGGGGGAGCGGCAGGATGCCGTACTGCGGGCACGGCGTCGTGAAGCACTGTTTGGGCGCGGGGACGCAGACGTGTCCGGTGGGCGGGGCGACGGACGCGCAAGGGTCCGCCTGCGACGTGAAGGAGCTGTCCTCGGCGTGCGCCGGGCCGGTCAGGGCGAGAGACAGCACGGCCGACGCGACTGCCGAGGCAGCACGGTTCAGGTTCTTGATCACGAAGGAAAGGGATAGCCGCTGCCCTGCCCCGGGCGGTAGTCCAGGACGGCCAAGTCACCCGCCCGGGTGATGGATTCACGCGGAGAGGACTCCTCGATGGCAGCTGTCGCCGCATGCTTGCGCCTTTGGTCCCTCCGCCATGGCCGGTACGCCGCGGGCAGGTTCAAGCGGCGTGAAAACGAGCAGGTGCGAGGTATGAGTTCACTCTCGCGCACGACTCCACCACTGTCCGGTCGATTGAGCCGGCCGCAGGGCGGGAGGACAGCCCGGAGCGCTCGCATGCTCCGCCGGCATGCCCTTCTCCCAGTCGCGATCGCGGCGTTCACCCTTCTCGCAGCCGGCTGCGGCGGCAACTCGGACTCGGCCGGACCCCCCGGGGCCACGGGCTCCGGGCCCGGAACCCTTCCACCGGGCACCGAAACCCCGTCCGGCGAGGCGCCCTCCCCGTCTGCCCCGGCTACCGTCGCCCCCGAGGAAACCACCGCCCCGGATCCCGCCGGCAGCACACGTGCCGAGGCCGGATCGGCCACCCGGCGCTGTACGGCCGACGGCCTGACCATGAGCCTGGGCCGTGCCGACGCGGGCGCGGGACAGATCTACTACCGGCTCACGTTCGCGAACAAGTCCACGACCGCGTGCGCTCTGCGTGGCTTCCCCGGCGTCTCACTGATCAGGCGGGACGGCAGCGCGATCGGCGTGCCCGCCGAGCGCGAGGGTGCCATGCGGGCGCAGAAGGTGATCGGTCCTGGAAAGACCGCAGAGGTGACCCTGCATACCCTCAACCAGGGCATCACGGACTCCGGCTGCTGGCGCAGGCCCGACTACCTGCGGGTCTATCCGCCTGGCTCCAAGGACGCCCTGACGCTGCGTACCTCCCAGCTCCACATCTGCGGCAACCGCTTCACGACCACGGCCGTGGAGGGCTGACAGGGCGTCCGGGACATCTGGGCCCGCTTTGTCGCCTGCACCCCGTCCCGGGTCCGGGTTCTTCCGCACCCGGGCCCGGTTGCGCCGAACTCATCCGCGCCGCGGCACGTGTCCGGGAACGGACGCGTGCCGGCGCGCGAGAGTTCCGGCGCACGAGCGTCCTGGCGTACGAGCGTTCAGGGGCACGAGCGTTCCGACGCCGATGGAGCGGGCGGGCGGGGATCAGCGTGTGCGGAGCTTGAGAGCCCGCACTCCCGCGTAGAGGGCGGCGACATCCGCGGGCCGGAGCAGCGAGCGCCCGGTCAGGCGGGAGACGCGGTCGAGCCGGTTGCGGACGGTGTTGCGGTGACAGTAGAGGGTCTCCGCGATCTCGGTCGTGGAGCCGGTTTCGGAGTCCAGCCACGCCGTGAGCGTCTCCATGAGGTCCTTGCGGTCCGGGGCGGCCAGGACCGGATCGAGGAGGGCGATGCCCAGCCGCAGCGCCAGGTCGTGGCCGGCCGCGACCAGCACCGCTGCCGGGTCGTGATCGAGCGTGACCGCCCTGTGCGTCCCGGAAGGCAGAGAGGCACGGGCCAGTGTGGCAAGGCGAAGAGCGTCGGCGCTCTCCCGCAGCCACGTGTACGCGGGGCTCAGGCCCGCGCGCCCCGTGACGGCCGCGGCGACCGCCTCCAGGACCAGCGCAGGTCCCGGAACACGGACGGAACCGGAGGTGAACGCCGGATCGGGCAGTGCGACGATGCCCGCCAGACCGTCGGGACGGGGGCGCCAGGCCGAGCGCAGCCCGCTGCGCAGCAGGGCCTGTTCCATCGTGGTGACATCGCTGTGCTCGGCCACGACACAGATGTACGGCCCCTGCTCGGGCAGACCGAGGGAGGCGGCGGTGCCGCCGAGTCTCGCCCAGTCGGCCGTCTTGCCGGTGAGGAGCGCGTCGAGCAGCAACAGCCGCTGCGACTCGTCGGCCCGTGCCAGACCGACCAGGGTCTCGCGGTAGACGTCGTTGACCGTCTGGGACGCGGCATCCAGCAGCGACCAGATCGCCATGGAGGCACGGGCGATGTCGTCCATGGTCGTGCCGGGCTGTTCCGTGGCGCGCTCGATCAGGGCATGGGCCAGCAAGCGGTAGCCGATGCGGAAGGCATGCAGGACCGCATCGAGCGGAACGCCCTGCGTGGCCCGGCGGCGCACGCACTGCCGGGTGGAATCCGTGCGCATCGGCCGGTGGGCGGCCATGCACGTCAACTGCTCGTGCAGATTGCGCTGGTTGAAGTCGCGCACGTCGGCCAGGACCTCCTCGCTCAACCGCGTGTAGGGGGCGATCTCGGCGGTGATCGCACGGAACAGATCGTCAGCGAGGGCATCGACCCGGTCCACCAGCTCCGCGGCGCATACGGACAACAGCGGAGGAACGATCAGGCCGCCATCGGCATGCTGCTCTGGCATGCCGATCAGCATACGGTTCACTCCCTGGACCGCGGCAGTGCGGTCGCACAACGCGGCTGCCGGATCCGAGGTCGTCCGCCCATCACGCACCGCGCATGTTGTGCCTCAGCATTTCACCACGAGCCGCTGAGGAGAACTGATGCTGAACCTGTCGTCCCTGCTTGAGCACAGCGCCCAGGAGCACCCCGAGCGGACCGCGCTGGTCCTCGGTGACACCCGCCTGACCTACGCCGAGCTGCTGTCGCGGTCCGAGGACGTCGCCGACACGCTCAGGCGCCTGGGAGTGGGCAAGGGCGACAGGGTGGCGCTGTCCTGTCCGAACGTGCCGGACTTCCCGGCCGCCTACTTCGGCATACTCCGAGTCGGAGCGGTCGTGGTGCCTCTCAACGTGCTGTTGCGCCCGCAGGAGATCGCCCACCACCTCAACGACTCCCGCGCCAAAGCCCTTCTCTGCTTCGAGGGCACACCTCAGCTGCCCCTGGCGGAGGTGGGGAAGGAGGGCTTCGACCAGGCGCCGGCCTGCGAGCACTTCCTTCTGCTGCACCGGATCGAGCACAGGAGCCCCGGCGGCGCGGGTCCCGCCGAGGCGGTTGCCACGGCGGCGGAGGACACCGCCGTGATCCTGTACACGAGCGGTACGACGGGGCGGCCCAAGGGAGCCGAGCTGACCCATCGCAGCATGGTGATGAACGCCATGGTCGCCGACCGGCTGTTCACGGCGGCCGAGGACGAGGTGATGCTGGCCTCGCTCCCGCTGTTCCATGCCTTCGGCCAGAGCGCGGTGATGAACATGGGCCTGCTCCGGGGCGCCACCCTTGTCCTGCAGCCCCGTTTCGACGCGGAGGAGGCTGTCGGGCTGATGCACCGTGAAGGTGTCACGTTCTTCGCAGGGGTCCCGACCATGTACTGGGCCCTGCTCGGAGCCCTGGGCGGACAGGCGCCGCCCGCGCATCTGCGTACGGCGGTCTCCGGGGGAGCCGCCCTGCCCGTCGAAGTGCTCCGGCAGTTCGGGAAGGTCTTCGGCGTGGGGGTGCAGGAGGGGTACGGACTGTCGGAGACCTCGCCCGTCGCATGCTTCAACCCGCCAGGACTGCCGCCGAGGCCCGGCTCCATCGGCCGGCCGGTGTGGGGCGTGCGGATGAAGCTCATCGACGAATCCTGGCAGGCCGTCCCCGACGGCGGTCCGGGCGAGATCGCGATCCGCGGACACAACATCATGAAGGGCTACTACCGGCGGCCCGACGACACGGCCGCGGTGATGCGTGACGGCTGGTTCCGTACCGGAGACATCGCCCGGCGCGACGCGGACGGCTACTACTACATCGTGGACCGGGTCAAGGACCTGATCATCCGAGGCGGCTTCAACGTCTACCCGCGCGAGATCGAAGAGGTCCTGATCACCCATCCGGCCGTGAGTATGGCCGCCGTGGTGGGAGTACCCCATGCCACGCACGGGGAGGACGTCAAGGCGTTCGTCATCCCCGCGCCCGGAGCGCGGCCGAGCGAAGAGGAACTGATCGCCTGGTGCCGCGAGCGGGTGGCGGCCTACAAGTACCCCCGCAGTGTGGAGTTCCGCGACAGCCTGCCCCTGACATCCACCGGCAAGATCCTCAAGCGTGAACTGACCGCCCGGGCCGGCGGGGGAGCCGGGCCCGTCCGGCCGCCCGCAGAGGTACGTGACAGCAGCTCGTGAGGCCACCCGGACTCCGGGATCCTCCGACGGGACCGCGGTCCGGCAGGGCATGGCGCCACCGGCCCGCTACCGGGGGCATCGGCACATTGCACAAACTCCGCCGTCGGCGATTGCCGCGATTGCGCAGAGACGGCCGCCGATCCCTCCCACAGGATGTGCCATCAGGCACCGATGTGATCCGGATGAATCACTCAGCTCGCCCCGACGTCAGGAGTCGCCGTGTTGTGGAGAAGGAAACTGCTCGTCCCGCTGGCCGCGCTCACCCTCGTTCTGTCCGCGTCGGCCGGCGCGGGTGCGGCACAATCACCCGCCCCCGCCAGCCCCTCCACGGCGTCGGCCGCCGCGGACTTCGGTGACCCCGGGCCCTACGCCACCGCTGTGGAGGTCGGCGCCATCACCACCCTGTACTACCCGCGTGACATCGCGGACAGCGACCGCCGCCACCCCGTGATCGTGTGGGGCAACGGCACCTTCGCCTTCCCCGTGGTCTACCGGGACCTGCTGCTGCACTGGGCCAGCCAGGGCTTCATCGTCGCCGCGGCGAACACCCCGCAGTCCAACCTGGGCATCTCCATGCGGGAGGGCATCGACATGCTCACCCGCAGGAACGCCGACCCGGGCAGCATCTTCCACGACCGCGTCGACCTGGAGCACATCGGGGCATCGGGCCACTCGCAGGGCGGGGCGGCCGCCATCGTCGTCGGTGCGGACCCCCGGATCGACACCATCCTGCCGATCCAGCCGGGTCCGCTGGCCGACATCGACTCCGTCCACGTCCCCGCACTTCTGCTGGCCGGTCAGAAGGACAGCATTGTCTTTCCGTTCCTCGTCAAGGCCTTCTACAACGCCGCCGACCACATACCGGCCCTGTACGGGGAAGTGCGCGGAGCCGACCACTTCACGGTCGTGGGCGACGCCGGCCCGTTCGCCGCGCCGACCACGGCATGGTTCCGCGCCCAGCTCATGGGCGACAGTACGGCCCGTGCCCAGTTCTTCGGCCCGGCATGCGGCATCTGCACCGACACCACCACCTGGTCCGATGTCCGCCGCAACGGCCTGGCCCTGAACGTCCCGGCCGTCGCTCCGTAACGGGCGTCAGCCGTACCGGGGCACCACAATGCCCGTGTTGCCCGAGCTCCCCCTTTTCTTCCGCCTCCCCCGTGCGTTCCCGCGACGGGGGAGGCGGGCGTACCTCGTGAAAGGACCGACATGGACGTCATCGCGACCACGTGCCAAGGCAAGGTCCGCGGCCGCGTCCGGGAAGGAATCGCCACCTTCCTCGGAATTCCCTACGCGGCCGCGCCGTTCGGAGTCCACCGCTTCCGCGCCCCGGCGCCGGCCGAACCCTGGGAAGGGACGCGCGACGCGCTGGAATACGGGCCGACCGCACCGCAGCGCCCCTACCGGCCGCCGCTCGACGAGCTGATCCCCGATGTGGACATTCCGGGGGATGAGTGCCTCAACCTCAATGTCTGGACCCCGGACACGGGTGGCGGGCGGCTGCCTGTGATGGTGTGGATCCACGGAGGATCCCTGCGCAACGGATCGGGCTCCGTGCCGTTGTACGACGGCCACGCCTTCGCACGCGACGGCGTGGTCCTTGTCACGGTGAACTACCGGCTGGGCGTCGAGGGGTTCGGGGTGTTCCCCGACGCACCTGACAACCGGGGCCTGCTGGACCAGATCGCGGCCCTGACCTGGGTGCGGAAGAACATCTCCGCCTTCGGGGGCGACCCGGACAACGTCACGGTGTGCGGGGAGTCCGCCGGGGCCATCAGCATCGCCGCCCTGATGACCAGCCCCCGGGCGGAAGGTCTCTTCCACCGGGCGGTCCTGCAGAGCGGACCTCCGCAGACGGTGCCGCGCAGCCGCGGCGCCAGGACCGTGCAGGCGATGGCGAAGACGCTGCGGGTGCCCGCGACGGCGGAGGCGTTCGCCGAGGTGGACCGCGCGAAGCTGCTGGACGTGCAGAACGAGGTCATCGGCAAGGGCGATCCGATCAGCGGCGGCCCCGGATTCCACCTGGTGGTGGACGGCGACGTGGTTCCGGCGGAACCCCCGCTGCCCACCGTCGATCTGCTGATGGGCGCCAATCGGGAGGAGTACCGGTTGTGGTTCGTGCCGAGCGGTGCGGTGGACCGCGTCACCCGGCTCTCGTTGCGGCTGGCTCTGCTGAAGTTCCGGATCCCGGGGAGTGTCGCCCGTCTGTACAAGGCCAACAGGCCGGGCGCGACACCCGGGGTGATCCTCGGGGAGATGGCCACGGACCTGTTGCTGAGGGGACCGCTCAACCGGCTTGCCGACGCTCGGCCGGCACGAACGTTTCTGTACGAGTTCGCCTGGCCCTCGCCCGTCCTGGAACTGGGCGCGTGCCATGCGCTGGAGATCGGCTTCGTCTTCGACAACCTCCGGCACGGCGAAACGCTCACCGGACCGGACGCGCCTCAGCCGCTGGCCGACGCCATGCACCGGGCCTGGATCGCCTTCGTCTCCTCGGGGGATCCGGGCTGGCCCGCCTGGGACGAGAGCCGGCCGGTCATGGTCTTCGGGCATCCGGACACGGGTCTGGTTCTCGCGCCACGCCAGGATGAGCTGCGGGCCTGGCTCTGACCGGCCGGCTCCCGCGCCTGGCCCAGCCGGCCGTGCCGGTCCGCACCGGTTCACATCAGGGCCGGCCCGGACCGGACAGGCCCCGGACCGGACAGGCCCCGACAGGCAGCCCGTCAGGCGAGGTCCCTGGCGACGAGCGCCGCCTGGAGCAGCCGCGCCTCGGCGGGGACCGCGAGATCCAGCCCGGTCAGCGCGCTCACCCGGTGCAGCCTGTAGTCCAGTGTGTTGCGGTGGACGCACAGCTCCAGGGCACTCCGGCGGCGGTTGTGGCCATGGTCGACGAACACCCGCAGCGTCTCCAGCAGGTACGGATGCTCCTCCAGCGGGTCGAGTTTCGCGGCCAGCCGCCGCAGGGCGTCGCCGGGGCGTGCGAGCTGGTACTCCAGCAGTACGTCATCGAGCCGGTACAAGCCGGGCGGGCGGCCCAGCCGCTGTACGAGCTCCAGTACCCGCCCCGCCTCCTCGGCGGCTGCGGGAACGGCCGCGGGGCCGACGGCCGGGGCAGCGGCGGCGAACACGCGCTGTCCCAGCTCTTCGGCGAGCGACGCCGCCAGGCCGGGTACGTCGCAGCCGCCCGGCAGCAGCGCGATCCCGGCGACGTGATCCATCAGCACCGGGACACCGGCGCGGGCCTCCAGCGAGGACTGCACCAGCCTGGCCGGCGGATTCGACTCGAACGACCAGGCAATCACCTCGTACTCACCCGCCACGGTGACCCCCGCCGCATCCGCCAGCTCTGCGTAGGGCCGACCCGCCAGCAGGGCGTTCAGCAAGGCCCGCCTCGCCCGTTTGTCCTCGCTGTGGATGTCCTCCTGCGCGTTGCGGTGGGCGAGCACGACAGCAGGCATGGCCGTGTGCAGCCAAGCGAGCAGCCGGGCGCCCGCCCCGGCCAGTTCCCCGGGCTCCGCCGTCTCGGCCAGGGCCTGCCACCACACCTCGGCGCCGATGAGGTAGGCAGCGGTCACGGCTTCAAGGGGCACGCGCTCCTCGGCCCGGCGCCCCGACCATTCGATGAGCCTGGTCAGGTCACCCGAGTCCATGGCGCCGTCGTCCCGGAGCGTCCGCAGCAGAAGTTCGTGCACCGCCGTGATCGACCGCGTCACCTCACCGTCGAGGGTGCGCCGGGGAAGCTCCCCGTAGAACGGCACCTCTGCGGCACAGCGAGCGACCACGGTCGCGGTGAGGGCGCCGCCGCGAACCGCCATCCGTGCGTGTAGGCCAAGCATCGGCGCATCGTCACACTGCCCCGTGCCCTCGTCAATCGCCGTGCACCTCGATCAGGCGACCAGCATGCAGGGAACGAGACCGAAGAATGCGCTTGCTGCGTGTGGAGCATCCAGACCGATGCCGGATCCTTGGCATCGGAGATCGTCGGGCGTGCCGTGAATTCACCTCTAAATCCAGCGATCGTAGGGCAGTTGGTGCAGGAGTCGAAGCGCTTGTGGTGGTCGGGATGTCCAGAGCCTTGCCAGCCTCGTTGAAGCGGTCCTATTCTCACGATGAGAAAGCGCTTTCCGTTTCTCTGAACTCCGTTCCGGTGACAGTGGGGCCACGGCGGCGGCCGAGACCTCACAGGCGAGCCGCCATTGATCCGGTACGGGGCTGTACTCACGGCGTCGACGTGTCGTGGGGTCGAGTGCGCGCGCCATGACGACGGCGCGTCGTGCCGCCCCGGACGGTTCGCATGCGGCGGCTTCGTGCGGTGGCGGTGATCCCGCGGCCGGCGCCGACGTACGCGCAGTACCGGGCCGCAAGGGTGCGGCCCGTTCGATCGCACCGAAGAAGCGCACCCGCAACCGCGCTGATCAGGGCTTGTCCAGCAAGGAGTCGGCAGCCGGTGAACGCCGGGCTTTTGAATGACATGGGCATGCCATTTCGCGTCCCGGCCAGAAGACGAACAGGGAGAATCCATCATGAAGAGGCGAGTCGCACTGCGACTGTATGCGGCGCTGAGCACGGCCGCCCTTGCTGCCGCGACCGGTGTCGTCGTGTCGATGCCCTCGGCATCGGCGGCGACCGGCGGGGTCACCGGCTACGCGACCCAGAACGGCGGCACCACCGGCGGTGCCGGCGGGCAGACGGTCCGGGCCACCACGGGCACCGCGATCCACCAGGCCCTGTGCAGCCGGGCCAGCAGCAGCACTCCCCTCATCATTGAGGTCGAGGGCACCATCAACCACGCCAATACCACCAAGGTTTCCGGCGACAGCTGCAACACCGCGGCCGGTGTGATCGAGCTCAAGCAGATCAGCAACATCACGCTCGTCGGTGTCGGAAGCGGCGCCGTCTTCGATCAACTGGGCATCCACATACGCGAGTCCAGCAACATCATCATTCAGAACGTGACCGTCAAGAACGTGAAGAAGTCCGGCTCGCCCACGTCCAACGGCGGCGACGCCATCGGCATGGAGAGCAACGTCCGCAACGTCTGGGTCGACCACACAAGCCTGGAGGCTTCGGGAGGCGAGTCGGAGGGGTTCGACGGCCTCTTCGACATGAAGGCCAACACGCAGTACGTGACGCTGTCCTACAGCACCCTGCGCAACTCCGGCCGTGGCGGCCTCATCGGGTCGAGTGAGACCGAACTGTCGAACGGCTTCATCACGTTCCACCACAACCTGTACGAGAACCTGGACTCCCGCACTCCTCTGCTGCGCGGCGGCATCGCCCACATGTACAACAACTACTACGTGAAGCTCAACGAGTCCGGGATCAACTCCCGTGCCGGGGCCCGCGCCAAGGTGGACAACAACTACTTCAAGGACTCCAAGGACGTCCTGGGCACCTTCTACACAGACGCGGCCGGCTACTGGCAGGTGAGCGGCAACACCTTCGACAACGTGACGTGGTCCGCCCCCGGATCCGAGAACAACCCGGCCGGCCCCGACCCGAAGTCCAACACCACCGTCAGCATCCCCTACGCCTACAGCCTCGACGCGGCGTCCTGCGTACCCGGCATCGTGGCCCAGACGGCAGGCGCCAACAAGGGTCTGAAGGTTTCGGACGGCAACTGCTCGACAGAGACGCCGACTCCGGACCCGACCGACCCGACTCCGGACCCGACGGACCCGACCACCCCCACCGGGACGAACCTCAGCATCGGCGCGGGCTCCGACGGGAGCAGCAAGGCCGACGGGACGAGCTACGGCAATGTGCGCGACGGCGACCTGAGCACCTACTGGTCGCCCGCCGGAGCCACCGGCTCGATCTCCGTCAAGTGGGCCTCGGCGACCTCCGTTTCCTCGATCAACATCCGGGAGGCTTCGGGCTCTGCCGGCACCATCGGGTCCTGGAAGGTGCTCAACGCAGACACCGGAGCCGTGCTGACCTCCGGCAGCGGCGCCGGTGCCATCACGATCCCGAAGACCTCGTTGCGCAAGATCACCTTCGAGATCACCGGCTCGACCGGCACCCCGAAGGTCGCCGAGTTCGAGACCTACGCCGGGTAACGGCGGTCTCGCACCGCTGGTCCGGATCCGGCAGCGACGGGCGCGGACGAACGGCGGGTGGCGACGCATGTGGATGAGGCGCATGCGGCTGTGGCGTCGGCAGGACCGCCGAAGCGGTCCTGCCGGTCCGTGTCAGGAGCTCGTGAGGACAACGAGCCGCTGGGTCGCCCGGGTCATAGCGACGTAGCGGTCGACCGCTCCTTCGATGCCCTCGCCGAACTCGTCCGGGTCCACGACGACGACCAGGTCGAACTCGAGGCCCTTCGACAACTCAGGGGTCAGCGAACGGACCCGGGGCGTCGCCCGGAACGCGGGATCGCCGATGACGCAGGCGGTCCCATCGGCATGCGCGGCAAGCCACGCGCCGAGGACCGTGCCGAGCTCGCCAGTGGATCCATGGGCGACGGGAATGCCGCTGCCGCGGATGGACGTGGGCACATTGGCGTCGGGGAGCGCCGCCCTGATGGCCGGCTCGGCCTCCGCCATCACCTCTTCCGGAGTGCGGTAGTTGACGCTCAGGGATGTCTGGCTGATCCGGTCGAGACCGACCCGCTCCAGCCGTTCCCGCCATGACTCCGTGAAGCCGTGCCGGGCCTGGGCGCGGTCCCCGACGATGGTGAAGCTCCGCGACGGGCAGCGGAGCAGCAGCATCTGCCATTCCGCGTCGGTCAGCTCCTGGGCCTCGTCCACGACGATGTGCGCGAACGGCCCCGCGAGCAGGTCGGGTTCCCCGCCGGGCAGCGCGGATCCGTCGGCCAGGGTGTCCTTCAGGTCCTGCCCGCGCAGCATCGTGACCGCCCCTTCGCCGTCGGCATCGGCCTCCAGCAGGGCGTCGATGACGTGGGCCATGTGCGCGCGCTCGGCGGCGACGACGGCGTTGTGCCGGCGCTTGCGCGACGACGTCTCCGGGTCACCGAGCCGTTGGCGTGCCGCGTCCAGGAGGGGCAGATCGGACACGGTCCAGGCCTGGGCGTCCGCGCGCTGCAGCAACGACACGTCGTCGCGGCTCAGCCAGGGGGCGCAGATGCGCAGGTAGGCGGGGACCGACCACAGGTCTCCGACGAGGTCGGCCGCTTCGACCAGCGGCCACGCCCGGTCGAAGGCCGCGAGCAGCTCCCGGTTGCCCAGGAGCGACGCGCGGAGCAGTTCCTCGGGCACGTCGCTGCCGTCCCTGTCCACCAGGATCGTGACCAGCTCCTCCAGAATCTGGTCACGCGCCTCGTTGTGCGGGGTGCCGGGCGCGGCTTCGAACGCCACCGCCCAGTCGCCGGCGTCCAGCCGGACGTCGGACCAGGGCGTGGTGACCGTCATACCCTCGGTGGGGGGCTCTTCGTAGAATCTGACGGCCGCCTCCATCGCCTTCACCAGATCCGCGGACGACTTCAGGCGGACCACCTCCGGGTCCGTCTCCGCCCCGGCCTCGGACCCCTCGGTCACGAGGTCGCGCAGGGTGCAGGTCTGTACGCCGTCCTCGCCGAGGCTGGGCAGTACGTCGGCCACGTAGCCCAGGTAGGGCTCGTGCGGACCGACGAACAACACGCCGCCGCGGTGGTGGCCGAGGCGGGGATCGGAGTGGAGGAGGTACGCGGAACGGTGCAGGGCGACAACGGTCTTACCGGTACCCGGACCGCCGTCGACGACGAGCGCGCCACGCGACCCCGCCCTGATAATGGCGTCCTGATCGGCCTGGATGGTGCCGAGTACATCGCGCATCCGCGCCGACCTGCCGCCGCCCAGGGTGGCGATGAACGCGGACTGGTCGTCGAGCGCCGCGTGCCCGACCGCCCCGCCCGGGGTGAACACCTCGTCCCAGTAGTCGCTGATGCGGCCACGGGTCCAGCGATACCTGCGGCGGCTGTCCAGCCCCATCGGGTTGGCATGGGTCGCTCCGAAGAACGGCTCGGCCGCGGGGGAGCGCCAGTCGACCAGCAGCCGGCGGCCTGTGCTGTCCGTGAGTCCGAGCCGTCCGATGTAGACGGGTTCGGAGTCGTCCGTGCCGGCCATGTGCCCGAGACACAGGTCCAGCCCGAACCGGCGCAGCGTACGCAGCCGGGCGGTCAGCCGGTGGATCTCGATGTCCCGGTCCATCGCCTGGCGGCCGGTGCCGCCGGGTGATCTGCGCTCCGCGTCGAGGCGCGCGGAGAGTTCGGCGATCGACTGATCGAGGCACTCGGCGATGGCCGCGAAGTGTTTCTCGTCCCCGGCGGTCAGTTTCGGGTCGGCCTTGGGGGAAAGGTGGTCGGGAAGGTCGAACGCGCTGGTGGTCAGGGGGTTCATGTCAGCAGCTCCGATTCGGGGCCGAGCCCGGGAATTCCGTCGGCGCGTACTTCCGCGCACCGGTGTGCGGCTGTCCGTCAAGAGGCGGATCGCACCGCCAGGCGGTTCCCACCACCGGATCCCCGTCACCGGGCATTCCGGAAACCGGCACAAACATATGCACTTGGTGAATCTCCCATTTCTGCGACTTGCGGCGTCGACGAGTGATTCTGCGGTAGGACCGGGGCCTTGCCGCAAGCCCCCCACTGCGCTATAAGTTAAGAGTGGCGAGGGGTGGGTATTCCCTTTCGGTTCCACTGAGAAAGACTTCGTCCCAGCCGCACAGCCCGGCAGGGCGGGCAGAACCTTCCTCAAGCTCCCGTCGTGTCGCGGAGACGACGGCTGCCCAGGGGGCGGCTGCCGAGCCCACTCGGCCCCTGTGGACGATGGGGGCATGGTCACATCAAACAGGCGCGCCGAAATATTCGCCGGCTCCGGGTCCGACCGCCGGTTCAGCGGTTCGGGGACCGGCGGCGAACGGCCCATGCTCGTCGATTTCCTCAGAGACCAGCGTGCGACGCTTGAGATGAAGTGCGCCGGTCTGCAAGGGGAGTTGGCCCGGCGGTCCGTGGAGCCGTCCACGCTGTCGCTGCTCGGCCTGGTCCGGCATCTCGCGGAGGTGGAGCGCCGCTGGTTCCGGCAGGTCCTGGCCGGTCAGGATGCCCCGCCCCTCTTCTGCTCCGACGGCAACGCCGACGGTGACTTCGACATGGTTGCCTCCGGCCCGGAGCAGGTCGCGGCAGCCTGGGCGGCCTGGCGGGCCGAGGTGGCGTTCGCCGATCGATTGGTCGGGGAGGCGCCACATCTCGACATCCATGGCCACGACTCGTGGCGTGGAACGGTGTCGCTGCGCTGGGTGCTGATCCACATGATCGAGGAGTACGCCCGGCACAACGGTCACGCGGACCTGATTCGGGAACGGATCGACGGGGCCAGGGGGTTGTGAGGCCGGATCCGGGCCACGGAGCCGCCCTCGGTACGCGCGGGCCGGTCACCGGCTGCCGGGCCGATGCGGGGCGGGCCCCGTGTCTCCGTAACCCCGCCTACGCGAAGGCCGGTTCCGGACCGGCGGCCACGGCGCCCGGCCGGCCGGCCGGGCGCCTGGTCTCTCGTATCGTCTGTTGCGGCACCCACGGATCCGACTCCGCGCCGGTGGCCCTTGAACGGCGCCGATAGACGTGGGGCGGTACGCCGACGAGCTCGGTGAAACGCGTGCGGAAGATGCCCGGCGACGGGCAGCCGACCGCGCGGCGGGTCTCGGCGATGCCGAGGTCACCGTGGAGCAGCAGGGCGGCCGCCCGCTCGATGCGACGCGCCATCAGATACGCGTACGGAGACTTGCCGTAGGCCAGCCGGAACTGCCGGCTGAGGTGCCGGGCCGGCAGGCCCGCGTCCCGGGCCAGCGTTTCGACGTTCAACGGCTGCGTGTACTCCCGGTCGATCCGGTCGCGTACGCGACGCAGCCGTGCGAGGTCGCTCAGGTGCTGCGCCGCGATGCGTGCGCGCCCCCACGACGGGTGACACATGCGAGCTCCGTTTCATCGACGTCTGTTCGTACCCGGAGTGTGGCGGTCGGCTGTGAGCGTGCGGGACGATCTCCGCGCACCCTGACGGCGGCCGCGGTCCGGCCGTGTCGGGCCGGACCGGTGACCGGGCGGTTCAGCGCAGCTCCTGGATGCGGATCAGGTTCCCCGCAGGATCGCGGAAGGCGCAGTCGCGGATGCCGTAGGGCTGCTCGGTCGGCTCCTGGACGACCTCTGCGTTGCCAGCCTGCACCTTTTCGAACGTGGCGTCGAGGTCCGGGGTGGCCAGCAGGATCCATCCGTAAGTGCCCTTGGCCATCATTTCGGTGATCGTGCGGCGCTCGTCCTCGGTGATGCCCGGGTCGACGGCGGGCGGCGCCAGCAGGATGGACGTGCCGGGCCGGCCCACCGGGCCGACCGTGATCCAGCGCATCTTGCCCTGTCCGACATCGCTGCGGACCTCGAAACCGAGAACGTCGCGGTAGAAGGCCACGGACGCGTCCGGGTCGTCGTGCGGCAGGAAGCTGGTGTGAATGCTGATGTCCATGCCGATCATGCTAGAGCCGTCCCCGCGACCCGCGCTTCTTGATTCCTGACCGATCCCGCTCGTTGCCCCTGTGCCTCCCTTGCTTGTGTCTTCTTTCCGGGCGCCACGGCTTCCCGCTCTCCGGCAGCCCCCTGTTCTCCACCGTCCGGTACGGACTTCTCGAGGAGCGTGAACGACTTGGGCGGACCACCCGGCTGAGGTTTGCCCTCCTTGTGCCCGACGACCCGATACCCGGCGCCGAGGTAATACGCCTTCAGACGGGCGTTGCCGGCCAGGCAGTCGAGACGTACCAACGTGCGTCCCACCTCGGCCACTCGGCGTTCCGCCCTGTTCAGCAGCCACTTGCCCGTCCCGGGCGGCACACTGCTGTGATCGACCATCAGCCGGTGCACATAGCCGGCCGTCGGCGGCCGCGCCCCCCAGGCATCCTCGTCCTCCCACCACAGCTCCCAGGCCCCGACAACACGACCGGCAGCCTCCGCGACCCAAACCTCCCCGGTCTCCAGGAGCCGGCGGAAGTGGTCCTCGCCCAGCTCACCCGGCCGCCACTGACCGGTCACACCCCGGGCAAGCATCCAGCGCGCGGCGTCGTCGCGCAGCCGCACGACAGCGGCAAGGTCGGCATCGCCGGCAGGACGGAAGCGCAGCCTGTTCATTTCGCGATCCTCGCACGGGCGTTCCCCGCGCCTCGACGTCAGCCGCCGTTGCGGACATCCGGGCGCGGACCGGACCGAGGGGCAACGCCACCCGTCTCTCCGGCCCCCCGGCAGACGCGCGCCTGATCACGGGCGGCGGCCCCACGCGGAGATCATGGGTGCGGTGGCGAGATCGAGACGGCCGGTGGCGACATTGGCCAGGTGGCGGTCGATCTCCTCGGCCGTGGCGAGCCCCTCCGACACCAGAAGGGGCCGGATCTGCCGCACGGTCGCCGCCTCCAGCACCGCACACGCGGGCGAGGTGATCGGAAAGTACGCGTCGGCCCGAACGTCCTCCAGACCGGCTTCACGCAGCAGCCTGGGCAGAGTCCGTCCGTACGTGAGGTCCGCGCCACGAGCGGCCATCAACGCGCGGAAGCCGGAGCGCAGCCGGTTGGCGAGCCGCTGTTCGGGGCCGGACTCGTCCGGGCACAGCAGCGGCTGCAACCCCGGGTCGGCATCCTCCAGCAGCAGCCACCCGCCCGGCCGCAGCGACTGGACCATCCGGCGCAGCGCCTCGGCCCGATCGGTGACGTGCACCAGGACCAGGCGGGCATGGACGAGGTCGAAACCGCCGGGAGGCGGCGGATCGGCGGCGACATCGTGGCGCACCACCTCGATCACGCCGCCGGTGACGTCCCGGGTCCACGACACATCGATGTCGGTGGCGACCACCGCGCCCGTCGGCCCGACCCGCTCGGCCAGCCCCAGAGGTACGGAGGGAGAGCCGGCGCCCACCTCCCAGCACCGCATGCCGACGCTGATCCCGAGCCGGTCGACATGCCGGAACGTCACCGGATCGAACAGCTCGCTGAGAGCCCCGAAGCGGACACCCGCCTCCGACTGCTGATTGTCCAGAAGGTAGCCGCGCTCCGCGTCGTGTTCAGCCATGGCGGGATCCTGTCAGAGACGCAGACAGGCACCGAGCCGGTGGCTCACCCCGGACCTGCGCTTTCCGAAGCGGTCACCCGCCCGCCACCGCCATTGCTCCGCATCCGCAGGTCACGACGACTTCATGACCTGCGCGATCACCTCTGGCACGATCGGCAGCGGTCGGACCGCACACCGGACAGGAGCCGCCATGGCAGAGTACGAGGACCCGGGCTTCGCGCGTGCGGCGGCCCACACGGCAGCGGGGAAGGCGCTCTCCCTGCTGAGCGACCGGGCGCTGCGGGAGATGGTCACCGCCGCGCCGGTACTCGGCTCGGGAACCGGCGGCAGGCGGGCCGATATCGAGGTGGCGGGTGTGCGCGTCTTCGTGAAGCGCGTTCCCCTGACCGATGTCGAGCTGTCGCCGGAACACGTCCGCTCGACGGCCAACCTGTTCGAGCTCCCGAACTACTACCAGTACGGGGTGGGTTCGGCGGGATTCGGTGCCTGGCGTGAGCTGGCGGCCCATATGACCACCACCGAGTGGGTTCTGCGCGGTGAGTACGCGGGGTTCCCGCTGATGTACCACTGGCGGGTCCTGCCGGATCACGCACCGGACGCCTTCGTCGATGAGTTCGGCGGCATCGAGGGGGCCGTGGCCCATTGGGAGGGGTCCCGCGCGGTACGCCGCCGGCTGGAGGCCATCGGCAGATCCTCGTCGAGCCTGGTGCTGTTCCTCGAACACCTCCCCTGCACGCTCGGAGCCTGGCTCCGTGAGGCCCGTGACAAGGCCGTGGCGGAGCCCGGTCTCGACGACTCCTATGTGTGGGTGGAGGACGCGCTCCTGCGCGGGACGGAGTTCATGAGCTCGCGCGGGCTGGTGCACTTCGACACCCACTTCGCCAATGTGCTCACCGACGGCAGGCAGGTGTACTTCGCGGACTTCGGACTCGCACTCAGCAGCGGCTTCGACCTCTCGCGGCAGGAGAGCACCTTTCTCGCCGACCACCTCCTGTACGACCGCGCCTACGCCCCCTGGCACCTGCTGCGCCACCACCTGCCCGAAACGGTGACGGGCGGGGCTGAACTCGGCGTGTTCCTCCGGGACTGGACCGCCGGACGCCGCCCGAACGGCGTGCCTGCGGGAATCGGCGCGATCATCGACCGTCATGCCCCGCAGGCAGCTGTGCTGGACGGGTTCCACCGCCAACTGGTGCACGAGAGCAAGCGCACGCCGTTCCCCGCAGCCGAGATCCGGCGGACCCGTGCCGGGGCCCCGTCGCCGCGGTGACGATCTGGCCCGGCCGGTGCGCGCTCCGGCCGGGACCGGCCCCGGGCCGCTCCGTCAGCCGAGCCGGGTCAGATCCGGCCGCAGCCGTTGCCAGACCGGATGGCGCAGACGGCCGGCCCTGGTCCACTCCGTCGCGGTGACCTCGGCGACCAGCCGGGGCTCCACCCAGTGCGCGCCGGCCACGTCGACCGGGTTGGCGAACGGCGACACCGATCGTTCGATGACCGCGAAGTACGCCTTGAGTTCGCTCAGTTCACGCTCCGACAGTCCCGATCCCACCGAACCCGCGTACCGCAGCCCCTCGGAACCGGTCACGCCGACGAGCACCGCTCCCGGCACACCCTCGGCGGCGCCACGGCGCTGCGTCCAGCCGCCGATGACCACGTCCAGGGTTTCGACCCGTTTGGTCTTGCGCCAGTGAGCCGATCGGGTGCCCGGCGTGTACGGCGAGGAGAGCCTCTTGGCCACCACACCCTCCAGGCCTTCACGGACCACCGCCTCCCACACCCGCGCCCCGTGGCCGCGCACATACGGGGGCGCCGACCAGTGCGGTCCGGCGGGCCCCAGTGCGGACAGGACCTCGCGGCGTTCGCCGTACGGGGTGCCGAGCAGGGCGTGACCGTCGAGGTACATGATGTCGAAGATCATCAAGTGTGCCGGACAGTCCAGGGCGAGGCGGCCTGCGCGGCGCTGGTCGGCCACGCCCATACGGCTCTGGAGCAGACCGAAGTCGGACCGCCCGGAGGCGTCGAGGACCACCAGTTCACCGTCCAGGACCACACCGCGTCCGCGCAGCTCGCTGCCCAGTGCCCGCAGTTCCGGGTAGGTCACGGTGATGTCGTTGCCCGCCCGCGAGGCCAGGCGCACCGAGCCGTCTCCGGTGGTGCTCAGGACGCAGCGGACACCGTCCCACTTGGTTTCGAACGCCCAGTCCGTACCGGGCACGGGCAGCGGACCCGGTACGGCCAGCATCGGTGCGACCGGTGGCGGCGACCAGCGGGCGCCGGAGGGGTTCGGGGCCATGTCCCGATGATCGGGCGCCCGGCACCTTCGCGCAGTCCGGCGCCGGCCCCACGGCCGGGCCGCCGTGCCCCGTACAACCGCCCGGGCCGGCCACGTGCGGCCGGCCCTTCCGTGAGGACGAGACGGATCCGGTCCCCTCGTGCCCGCCGAGCCTGCACAATTCTGTGGTGAGCACTGATGACCCTTACCTGTGGCTGGAAGACATCGAGGGCGAGGCCGCGCTCGCCTGGGTGGCCGAGCGGAACGCCGAGACGGAGGCCGCGCTGGCGGGCGGCGCTGGGTTCGCCACGCTGAAGGAGCGGCTGCTGGAGGTGCTGGACGCACCGGACCGGATCCCCTACACCGCGCGCCGCGGAAAGTTCCTCTACAACTTCTGGCAGGACGCGGAGCACCCGCGGGGCGTGTGGCGGCGTACGACACCGGAGCAGTACCGCACGGACGCTCCCCGCTGGGAGATCCTCCTCGATGTCGATGAGCTGGCCGCGACGGAGGACACGAAATGGATGTGGGCCGGCGCCCAGGTCCGCCGTTCGGACTTCGGCCGGGCTCTGGTCCTTCTCTCGCGTGACGGCGGCGACGCCGTGGTGGTCCGTGAGTTCGACCTCGGCACCAGGACCTTCGTCGAGGACGGATTCCAGGTACCCGAGGCGAAGACCCGGATCGGCTGGATCGACGCCGACACCGTCTTCGTCGGCACGGACTTCGGGCCGGGCTCCCTCACCGAATCCGGCTACCCGCGGACCGTCCGCAGATGGCGCCGGGGCACCGGACTCGAAGCGGCCGAACCGGTCTTCGAGGGCCGGACGCGGGACGTGGAGGCCGGGGGCTGGCACGATTCCACACCCGGTTTCGAACGGGACTTCGTCTACCGGTCGATGGACTTCCACCACAGCGAGATGCATCTTCTCGCCCCCGGCACCTCGCTCGTCAGGATCGACGTCCCGGACGACGCCACCGCGTATGCCCATCGCGAGCACCTGATCGTCACCTTGAAGTCCGACTGGCTCGGACAGCGGGCGGGCTCACTGCTGGCCTTCGGCTTCGACGCCTTCCTCGCGGGGGACCGCACCCCGCAGGTGCTGTTCACCCCGGACGCCCGGACGGCCCTGGCCGGGCACTCATGGACCCGTCACCATCTCATCCTGGCGACGATGCACGACGTCAGCACCCGCATCGAGGTCCTCACCCCCACCCCCGGCGCCGGGTGGGCACGCGAGCCGCTCGCGGACGTCCCCGCCCTGTCCGCCGTCACCGTGGTGGACACGGACCCGGACGTCTCCGACGAGTACTTCCTCGACGTGTCGGGCTTCCTGCAGCCGTCCACGCTGTACCACGGCACGATCGGCGGCCCTGCGGAGATCATCAAAAAGGCTCCGGCGCGCTTCGACGCCGCGGGTATGACCGTGGAGCAGTTCTTCGCGGTCTCCGAGGACGGCACCCGAGTGCCGTACTTCGTGATCGGGTCCGACCGCACCCGCACGGGCCCCGGCCCCGCCCTCCTCCACGGATACGGCGGCTTCGAGATCTCACTCACCCCGTCCTACGGTGCGGTGACAGGCCGGGCCTGGCTGGAGCGCGGCGGAACGTACGTGATCGCGAACATCCGGGGCGGCGGTGAGTACGGGCCGGGCTGGCACCGGGCCGCACTCGGCGCGGACCGGGTACGGGCCTTCGAGGACTTCGCCGCCGTCGCCGCCGACCTCGTCACTCGGGGTATCACCACCCCGGCGATGCTGGGCGCGACGGGGGGCAGCAACGGCGGACTGCTCATGGGCGCGATGGTCACCGGTTACCCGGAACTGTTCGGCGCGATCGTCGCACGAGTCCCGCTGCTGGACATGCTCCGCTTCCACGAACTCCTGGCAGGTGCCTCCTGGATCGCCGAGTACGGCGACCCGGACGACCAGGACGACCGCGAGCACCTGCGCGAACTGTCTCCGTACCACCGGATGGCCGCGGGCCGGGCCTACCCGCCGCTGCTCCTGACGACCTCCACCCGTGACGACCGCGTCCACCCGGGCCACGCCCGCAAAGCGGCAGCACGGCTGCGTGAACTCGGCCACCGGGTCCTGCTCCACGAGAACACCGGCGGTGGCCACGCGGGGGCCGGCGACAACGCACAGGCCGCGCACAACAACGCCCTGACGCACACGTTCCTGTGGCAGCACCTCTCCCCACCCGCACCCGGCCGGCCCGGCGGACCACCTCGCCCCGGACAGGCCCCGGCCGATACCGGAAGCGGGCACCGGTGAGCAACTGCGTCGCTCCGGTACGACAGATGCCGCCATGCGATCCGCCTGACCGGAAGGTACGGTGCCCGGACCGGCACGGAGGAGGAATGAGACGTGGCACATACGGTGACCGAGGGCCTGTCGCAGATACGCGAAGACCTCGCCGACTTCTACCGGGACCTGCATCGCCACCCGGAGCTGTCGCTCCAGGAGACCCGGACCGCGGCGCTGCTGGCGCAGCGGCTGCGGGCCGGCGGATTCGACGAGGTCACCGAGCAGGTGGGTGTCACCGGAGTGGTGGGGGTCCTGCGAAACGGGGACGGTCCGGTGGTGATGCTGCGCGCGGATTTCGACGCGCTGCCGGTCGAGGAGAAGACCGGACTGCCGTACGCCAGCACGGTCCGAGCCGTCGACGGCGACGGCCATGAAGTGCCCGTGATGCACGCCTGCGGGCACGACATGCACGCGGTCTGCCTGACCGGTGCCGCCGTCCTGCTCGCCCAGGCTCGCGAACAGTGGAGCGGGACCCTGCTGGTGGTCTTCCAGCCGGCCGAGGAACTGGCGGTCGGCGCCCGCGGAATGGTCGATGACGGACTGTTCGAACGCTTTCCCAAGCCGGACATCGTCCTGGGCCAGCATGTCGGACCCCTGCCCGCCGGATTCATCGGTTACGGCAACGGGCCGGTGATGGCGGCCTCCGACTCGGTGAACATCACGCTGCACGGCCGGGGCGGACACGGGTCCAGGCCGGAGGCGGCGATCGATCCGGTGCTGATGGCGGCCAACGTCGTCACCCGGCTTCAGGGCATCGTCGCCCGCGAGGTCCCACCGGCAGAGACCGCCGTGGTGACAGTGGGGCGGCTGAGGGCCGGAACCAAGGACAACATCATCCCGGAGGTTGCCGAGCTGGGCGTCAACATCCGTGCTTTCACCCCGGCCGTCCGTGATCTGGTCCGAAACGCGGTGGAGCGTGTCGTGGCCGGTGAGTCGCAGACGAGTGGTGCGCCGGCACCGCCGGAATTCACCTGGTTCGCGCCCGCCCCCGCTCTCGTCAGCGAACCGGATGCCACGAGAACGACCGTGGCGGCGTTTTCCGGACACTTCGGCGCCCAGCGGATTCTGCCGATGCCGCAGGTGAACGCGAGCGAGGACGTGGGTGTGTTCGGTGAGGCGCTCGGCGTGCCGACGGTGTTCTGGTTCTGGGGCGGCCTGGAGACGGAGCCGACGGTGGCCGCGTTCCACGAAGGACGGATGGACGAGTTGCCGGGCAATCATTCCGCGGTCTTCGCCCCGGTCGTCGAACCGACGCTGAGCACCGGAGTGGAGGCGCTGGTCGTGGCGGCGCTGACCTGGCTCGGCAAGGCATGACAAAGGTCAAGCGGTAACAGTCCCTCCCTCCTGCCTCCCAGAACGGCAGGACGAACAGCCCCGGACTGCTGGATCGCGTACGGGCCGTGGAGGAGAACCGGGCGAACCGGGTACAACCATCCGCGCCACCCGTGGGTCACATCAAGTGGGAGTATTCCGCTCTCAGAGGCACAGGGGGGATAAATGGGAATCAAGCGTAATGTCGCGGTCGTCGGGGCGTTGAGCACCCTGGTGGTGGGCGCCACGGTCGTCTGCGGTACGGCAGCCTCCGCGGCGCCCAACGTCACACCGCAGGGCGTCTGCGGCAAGGCGTACAAGACCGTCAACTCGGTGCCCGTCGGCTCGCTGGGCACCGTCTACCTGACGTACAACTCCGCCAACGGGAAGAACTGCGTGGCGACCATCCGCGCCAACCCGGGCACGGCCAAGGAGATGTCCACGTACATCTACGTGGCCGACACCGACGAGTGGGCCGGGGACTCCGGGAGCTACACGTCGTACGCGGGTCCGGCCTACGTCTACGGCAAGGGCCACTGCGTGAGCTGGGGCGGCAGCATCGCCAACGTGTACGTGTCGGTGGACAACTCCAACTGCGCCGCGCGCGTCGAGCGCCGGGTCACCGAGATCCGCTGATCCTGGCGTTCCGAGGCGGCCCGCCGGTCCGGCCGGAGACGGCAGGAAGCCGGTCATCCGGGGGACCGGCGGGCTGCCTCGACCGGTGACGGCCGCCGCACACCTCCGGTCCGAAGAGCTGCGGGGTGGCGGCGGTGGCGGTGGCGGTGACCATGGCCCGGCGGCCCGGCGGCCCGGATTCCGGGAGCCGTTCGTTACCACCCGTCCCCGAAGGCCTCGGCCAGCGCGCGCCATTCCGCTCGCGGCAGCCCCGCTCCGCCCTCCTCGGACGTGAGCACCTGGAGCGCGACGTGATCGGCGCCGGCGTCGAGGTACTGCCGGGTCCGGGCCTTCACCTGCTCGGCGTCGCCCAGGGCGAAGAGGGAGCCGAGGAGACGAATGCTGCCGCCGCCTTCGAAGTCGCTCTCCGTGAATCCCAGGCGCAGCAGGTTGTGGGTGTAGTTGGGCAGGCCGAGATACCTCGCCAGCATGTTCCGCGCGGTGGTGCGGGCCCGGTCGAGGTCGGTGTCGAGCACGACGGACAGTTCCGGGGCGAGCAGCGCCTCGGGGCCGAGCGCCTCGCGGGCTTCCGCCGTGTGCTCGGTGGTGACCAGATAGGGGTGGGCGCCGAGCGCCCGGCCGCTTGCGAGGTTCAGCATCTTCGGACCGAGTGCCGCCAGGACACGATGCCCGGAGTCCACGGGCGGGGTGACGGAATCCAGTGCGTCGAGGTAGGCGACCATCGCGCTGTACGGCTTCGCGTACTGCGGCACCATCGGTCCGTGGCTGACCCCCAGGCCGAGGACGAACCGGCTGCGGGCCTCCGCGTCGAGCGCTGCGATTTGGGCTGCGACCTCAGCCGCGGTGTGGTTCCAGATGCTCAGAATGCCCGTGGCCACCGTGATCGAGCGGGTGGCGGTGACGACGGCGGCCGCGTCGTCGGGCGAGGGGCTGCCTCCGATCCAGAGCGTCCCGTATCCCAGGTCCTCGATTTCGGCGACGGCCTCCGCGATCGCCGCCCTCCCCGCGATGTCCGCCCGGGACCGGTGCAGGGCGCCGCTCCAGATGCCGATCTGCCCGAACGTCTTACGTGTCTCAGAAGTCATACGGTGATCAACAGTGCCGCGCGCTCACTATTCCCCGCACGTCACTCCGGCGGTGTGGGCGGCGCGCTTGTGTGAGGGGGTGGTCACGTGCTCGGGCAGAGGGCGTCCGGGTGGGCTTTGCGGGCGAGCAGCTGAATCTCCTGGAACTGCCGACGGTCGGTGGGCTGAGGCTCGCGAACCATCCGGCCCACCTCGGTCAATCCGCGTGTGCGCAGCATCATGGAGAGGTGATCGGGCCACCATCGATAGGCGGGCGCGACAGCGTGATCGAAGACCTGCGTCGGGTGGGACGGTCCGTCAGTCGCCGAGAAGCCGATCAGGAGATGGCCACCCGGTGCCAGCACACGGTGGAACTCGGCCAGAATGGGCGGGAGTTCCTGCGGCGGAGTGTGGATGACGGACCAGCGCGACAGTACGCCGCCCAGTGCGCCGTCGGTGATGTCCAGCGCGGACATCGAGCCCACTTCGAACCGCAGCTCGGGATGGGCCGCCTGAGCCAGCTCGATCATCGAGGAAGAGGCGTCAACGCCAAAAGCTGTCAGATTCAACTTGCTCAGGTGGGCGGTGATATGGCCGGGCCCGCACCCGAGGTCCGCGACCTGACCGTCCCCGTTCGCCCGTACGAGATCGGCGAAGGCTTCCAGGATCGCGCGGTCCAGGGGGCTGTCGCGCAGCGTGTCGCTGAACAGCTGCGCGTAGGTGAGGGCGGCGGCGTCGTAAGCCTTGCGGGTGGCGGTGAAGGCATCGTGTTCGACCATGCCCGCGACAGTAGTTCCTGCCCCGGAGGCGATGCGGGGCGATGGCGCGAAGCTCCTCGGTCTGCTGGTCCGGCCTGCGGCGGAGACGCGCGCTTTTTCCCGGATTCCCTCGGGAGAAACGCTTGACTTCGAGTGCATGACCGAGAGCGGCAGGGGCATGCGATGTTCTGGAGGTTGATATTCATGGTTCCCCTGCTTCTCGTTCTCCTGCTCGCTCTCGTTCTCTTCGGTGCCGGATTCGCGCTGAAGGCCTTGTGGATCGTGGCGGTGATTGTGCTGGCCGTCTGGCTGCTGGGCTTCGTCATGCGCTCAGCCGGAGTGGGCGGCCGTCGTGGCCGTTGGTACCGCTGGTAGGCACCGGAGACCGATGAGCAGTGCGGGGTGGCCCCGACAGACAGTCGGGGCCACCCCGCTTTTCGCTGCCCGGCGGCGATCGTGTCCGGCCCGGCCCGCACAGGGATGGGACAGGAGATATCCGGGGCGGTACGGGGAACTCCGGACAGGTTCTTCGCGGTGTCTCGCCCGAACGGCGGACGAGTACGGCGAGGAGCGAATGGGGCAGGGGGACCGCCCCGAGCGGTCGCCGCCCGCCCTCGGCGGCAGCGTGCCCGCGGTGCGGGACCTGGGATCAGGCCTTTCCGCGCCTCCGCGTCGGACGGGGGCAGGTCCGCGAGGAGCGGGCCGGCTGGACTGGGGACGAGCGGACACCGCACGGGCGGCGCGCCGTGCGTGGAGGAGTCGGGCAGAATGACGAAATATTCCTTTCGCCCATGTTTGGAATCGTTCGATTCAAGCGAATCGAGCTGACGCGACACCGCTCCGCCCCTCCGGCGCGACCGGGTACGCACTCACAGCGACATGATGGAGGGCAGCCTGATGACCGACGCTTCACGTGAGCCGACCACCTCCGATTCCGGAATCCCGGTGGAGAGCGACGAACACTCGCTCACCGTCGGACCGAGCGGTCCGATCCTTCTGCAGGACGCCTATCTGATCGAACAGATGGCGCAGTTCAACCGGGAACGGATCCCTGAACGCCAGCCCCACGCCAAGGGCAGCGGAGCCTTCGGGCACTTCGAGGTCACCGGTGACGTCAGCGCCTACACCAAGGCGGCCCTGTTCCAGCCCGGGACCCGGACCGAGCTGGTGACGCGGTTCTCCACGGTCGCAGGCGAGCGCGGCAGCCCGGACACCTGGCGCGACCCCCGGGGCTTCGCGGTGAAGTTCTACACCAGCGAGGGCAACTACGACATGGTGGGCAACAACACCCCCGTGTTCTTCGTCAAGGATCCGATGAAGTTCCAGCACTTCATCCGGTCCCAGAAGCGCCGCGCTGACAACAACCTGCGCGACCACGACATGCAGTGGGACTTCTGGACGCTCTCCCCGGAGTCGGCCCACCAGGTGACGTGGCTGATGGGTGACCGAGGAATCCCCCGCAGCTGGCGCCACATGAACGGCTACACCTCCCACACCTACCTGTGGATCAACGCGCAGGGTGAGCGCCACTGGGTCAAGTACCACTTCAAGACGGACCAGGGCGTCGAGTTCTTCACCCAGGACGAGGGCGACCAGATGGCCTCGGCGGACACGGACTACCACACCAGGGACCTCTTCGAGCACATCCGCGACGGTGAATTCCCGAGCTGGACCCTGCACGTACAGGTCATGCCGTACGAGGACGCCGCGGAGTACCGGTTCAACCCGTTCGATCTGACCAAGGTGTGGCCGCACAGCGACTATCCGCTGATCGAGGTCGGCCGGATGACCCTGGACCGCAACCCCACCGACAACCACGCCGAGATCGAGCAGGCGGCCTTCCAGCCGAACAACCTGGTCCCGGGCATCGGCCCCAGCCCGGACCGCATGCTGCTGGCCAGGCTGTTCGCGTACGCGGACGCCCACCGCTACCGGATCGGAGCCAACTACCAGCAACTGCCCGTCAATGCGCCCGTCGTCCCGGTGAACACGTACTCGAAGGACGGGGCGATGGCGTACCGCAAGACGACCGATCCCGTTTACGCGCCGAACTCCAAGGGAGGGCCCGCGGCCGACACCGCCCGCTACGGCACCCCGCCGAGCTGGTACGCCGACGGAGACATCACCCGGGCCGCCTACGTGTCCCACTCCGAGGACGACGACTGGGGTCAGGCCGGCACCCTGGTGCGTGAGGTCCTCGACGACGCTGCCCGGGGCCGTCTGGTGGACAACGTCGTGGGCCATCTCCTCAACGGGGTGACAGAGCCCGTTCTGCGACGCGCCTTCGAGTACTGGTCCAACGTCGACAAGTCGACCGGCGAGCGGATCGAGCGAGGGGTACGCGCCAAGGCGGGCGAGAAGGACCCCAAAGCGGCGGAACAGGGCAACCCCGCGCGACGGAACATGCAGTCCAAAGCCTGACGGCGGATGCGCGGAACCGCTGCGTGGCCGTCACCCGCCTCGCCGGGTGCCTGTCGCTGCCCGCAAGACGGCTGAGGTGTTCACCAGCAGGTGATCCGGCGGTAGGAGCGAGGGCTTCCGGGGCCGGTGCGGACAGGGGGCGTCCCCGCCGGCCGACGGGAGGCCCTCGCACCCCGCCGGCGTGCGCCCGGAGCGGTGCGCCACCTCCCGTCATCACACCGGTCTCCCGGCGCGGGAACCGTTTCGGCTCATCGGTAGCCTGCGTCCTCATGGTGCGCTCATGGATTCTGCCGACGCTGTTCGTCCTCTGCGGCTCATTGGCCGCGACCGGGCTGTTCCTTGGGGGAGGCTCGGGGGAAGGCGCGGCGGTCCTGGTGGTGTTCGTGCTGATCGCAGGCGTGAATTCGCCTCTGATGTTCCCGAGGCCGGTCGGCGCGCTGGAGGCGCGACGCCGCAGCGAGGCCGACGGGAGGCCGGTCGTCTTCTGGCGGTCGGGATGCACGTTCTGCCTGCGACTGCGCATCCTGCTGGGGCGCGACGCCCGCCGATTGCACTGGGTCGACATCTGGCGGGACCCGGCCGGAGCCGCGGCGGTGAGAGAAGTGTGCGACGGAAATGAGACCGTCCCGACGGTCTTCGTTGCGGGCCGGCCACACATCAACCCTGATGTCGCATGGGTACGCGAACAGATCTCCTCCCGGAAATGACCGGGGGTGCGGGGACAGGTGCGGACGCCCACGGCCCGCCCCGAAAGCGGTCGAGGGACCGGTGGCTCTCCCCGTCCGTCGGCGTCGGAGCATCGGGCGGACCTGGCGGTAAGAGGCCCGCGTGGACACTTGCCTCCGTCCTCGTGTCCTCGGCCGCCGGACAACTACGCCTGAGGGCAGTGCCCCGGGGCATCGCGCAGCTGCAGCAGGTACGCCGCGGTCAGCGCGACGGCACGGTCCTCGTCGTTCGACAGCTCTGCGAGTGCCCGTGATGCCGTGACCCCCGGGACGGAGGCCAGCGCCTGGGTCAGCCGGCCACGCGCGGGTGCGTTCGCGGGGTCCCGGGCGAGGCGGTCGACGATTCCGGCCGCGATCCGGTCAGCCGTCGCGGCGTCGCTCGCCAGCAGACTCAGCGCGTCGGCCGCGTCGGTGTCGTTCTCCCCTTCCACGATCATGTCGATGAGCGTCGGGACCGCACCGGCCGCTCCCCGCGACCCGAGCGCCAGAGCCGCATGTCTGCGGACCACCACATCGGGGTTCGTGAGAGCCTGCCGCAGCAGCGCGGCTGCCGCCTCGCCGGGCATCTCGGCCAGCGACCGGACAGCACGTTCCCGTACCGCGGCCGCCGGTGCGGACAGACCCTCCGCAAGCAGCGTCGAGCCGTCGTCGCCCGATCGTGCCAGTGCCCAGCTGAGAGCTCCGGCAACGTTCGGCTCCGTCTCGCTCAAGGCCGCCTCCACCAGGGCCTCCACGGGCGCCGGAATCCCGTGGACCGAGGAAAGGGCCGCACGTTGGCGTACACCCGCGCTCTTCGAGCCCAAAGCCTGGAGGAGCGCGACGATCTGGAGTACATCGTCCCAGCGGGCGGGGTTCGCGGTATCGATCCGGCTCAGCCGTGTGAGCAGCTCGGTCTCGGCCTCGATACGTTCGCGTGTCTGACGGATGAGGCCGCCGACGAGCTCCGAGGGTACGAAAGCGGGATCGTCGAGCGCGCGCCCGATCTCGCGCAAGGACAGCCCCAGCGACCTCAGGCTCTCGATGTGGAAGATTCGCCGGATGTCGTCCCCGGAGTACTCCCGGTACCCCGAGCCCGTACGGCCGGAAGGCCGGACCAGGCCCAGCGACTCGTAGTGGCGGAGCATGCGGGCACTCACTCCGGACCGTCGCGCCACCTCACCGATCAACACGCCCTATTGTCCCTCCCGGCCAGGCCCGCCGAGAGCCACGACGCGCTTCGCCTCCTCGACCGCGAACTCGAATCCGGCGTCCGGGTCCCGCAGCATTCGCTGTGTGGCCAGCGCGTGCACCCGCACGTGTGCGTCAGAGACCGCCGCCGCCTTCCGCAGCGCGGGCACGGTCACCTCGCCCAAAGCGATCAGCGCACGACTGAGACTGAGCCGCGTCTCCCGCCCGCCGCGACCGAGCTGCGTCGCCAGATTCTCCGCCAGGACGGACTCCTCGCCTTCCGGTACGAGCACGACCGCGGCCCGCCAGGCGCTGCGTGCCACCTCCTGGTCGGCGTCGGACAACAGCGACGGCGTGATCGCCGGCCACGCCCGCCGGTCCCCGGCCTTGGACAGCGTGTGCAGCGCCTGGCTCCGTGCCTGCGCACCCTCCGAGCGGACCTCGTCGAGCAGCCGGGGGAGTGTGAGCGACACCGGATGGCGGGTGAGTGCCCAGGTCAGCATGTCGCGGACGAAGAAGTCCGGCTCGATCGCGCATCGCTCGACGAGTGCGTCGACCCAGCACGGGTCAGGATTCGTGCCGAGCCGCAGAGCCGTCCGCAGCCGCACGGACGCACGGCCGTCCTCCAGCCCCTGGAGCGCTCGGACCGCATCCGTGTCCCCTCTTGTGATCGTCAAATGGACCACCTCCTCGGCATGCAGTGAAGGCCCTGTCACTGTGTCAAGGTCAAGCCGGGCCCGCCGCGCGACCACGGGCCGTCCGCCCTGCCGCACGCCAAGCGCGCCCCCGGGGAGCGGCGCGCCGCTCCCTGGCCTTCCCCCGGATGCACGGCGGGCGGCCGTCACCGCGCCCCCGCTACGCGGCAACCTTCCGGACCGCTGCGGCGACCAGCTGATGTCCCCGTCCCCCGACTGTGAGGTACCGATGTCTCCAGCCCTTCGTTCATCGAACCGGCGCCGCCGCACCGGTGTACTCCTGACGATGGCCCTCGTCACGGTTCTCACGGGCACAGGCGCAACCCCGGCAACGCACGCCGCGCCCGCACCGCCCGCTCCCGGCCTGTCAGCGCCCGCACTGTCCGCACCGGCCAACAGGGCCACCGAGGCGTTGTCCGCAGCCCGGATCGCCGAGCGACTGGACCGCGGCCTGGTGGCGGTGGACACCGAAGGCGGAACGCTCGTCACCTGGCGGATGTTCGGCGACGATCCCGAGAACGTCTCCTTCAGGCTGTACCGGAGCGGCGTACTGATCCAGGAGACACCGAAGACGAACTACCTGGACAGCGAGGGCGGTTCATCGTCGGTGTACGAGATCCGTGCGGTCGTGAACGGCACGGAACAGCCCGGTGGGACGGCGGGCGTGTGGGGTTCGGGCCGCCTCGACATCCCTTTGCAGAAGCCCGCGGGCGGCTCCACCCGCGACGGCGTCGCCTACACCTACTCGGCCAATGACACCTCGGTGGGCGATCTGAACGGCGACGGCCAGTACGAGCTGGTGGTCAAGTGGGTGCCGTCGAACGCAACCGATGTCGCCAACTCCGGTACCTGTACCGGTCCGACGCTCTTCGACGCGTACGAACTGAACGGCCGGAGGCTCTGGCGGGTCGATCTCGGCACCAACGTCCGCAGCGGCAGCCACTACGACTCGTTCCAGGTGTTCGACTACGACCGGGACGGCAAGGCGGAGATGGCGGTCAGGACCTCCGACGGATCGAAGGACGCGGCGGGCACCGTCATCGGTGACGGGGCCGCCTCGCACCTCGAGGACAACTGCGCGGTCATCAGCGGCGCCGAGTATCTGTCCGTCTTCAACGGCGAGAACGGCAGGGTGATGGACTCCGTGCCGTTCGAGCCGGCCCGCGGTTCCGTGGCCGACTGGGGGGACACCTGGGGCAACCGCGAAGGACGTCTGCTCTCCGCCACCGCCTACCTCGACGGCACCCGGCCCAGCATGGTCTTCACCCGCGGCATCTACGAGCGCACCGCACTGGCCGCGTACGACTGGAACGGCACGGATCTGACCCGGCGCTGGAAGTTCGACAGCAACAGCTCGACGAACTACGGGAAGGGGTACGACCAGCAGGGCAACCACAACCTCGCGGTCGCCGACGTCGACGGTGACGGCAGGGACGAGATCATGTACGGGGCGATGGCCGTCGACGACAACGGCTCGGGTCTGTGGACCACGAAGCTGGGCCACGGCGACGCCATGCACGTCGGGGACCTGGACCCGGCCCGCCCCGGCCTGGAGTCCTTCAACGTGCACGAGCACACGGACGCCGCGTACGGCTTCGAGATGCACGACGCGAGGACGGGCGAGGTCCTGTGGGGCCGGAAGACCGGCACGGACGTCGGCCGCGGCATCTGCGCGGACCTCACCCGGCAGTACGCGGGCGCCGAGTGCTGGTCGAGCGGCGGCGGCCTGTACACGGCGGCAGGCGTGAAGATCAGCGACAGCGTTCCGGCGTTCGGCGGCGGCGCCTCGTACAACTCGGCGATCTGGTGGGACGGCGACGCCAATCGCGAACTGCTCGATCACCGCTGGTCGGGGTCGGCGGGAGTCGGCTACGGACAGGTCCTGAAGTACGACGGCGACAGCGAGCTGACCCGCATCTGGTACGACCAGGACGCGAAGTCGAACAACTGGACCAAGGGTAACCTCGCGCTCTCCGCCGATCTGCTCGGCGACTGGCGCGAGGAAATGATCTGGCGGAACGCCGACTCCACGGCCCTGCGGCTCTACAGCACTCCGCACCCGACGGAGTTCCGGCTGCCGACCCTGATGCACGACCCGGTCTATCGCACGGGAGTGGCCTGGCAGAACACCGGGTACAACCAGCCGCCGCAGGTCAGCTACTACCTCGGGACGAAGTAGACCGGGCAACGGATAACAGGCAGCAGGCAACGGGCGATGCGGCGGTCCGACGGCCATGGCGAGGCCCGGGCACCGCGCCGCTCCGTCCGTCTACGCGGGACCGGCCGCCTCGTCGTCCGGGAGGACGCCCAGCCGGCCGGCCACAGTGGTGAGAGCCGTGCCCAGCGGGAGCGCGATGCGGGTGACCGCGTGCCGGTCGCCCCGGGTCAGGTCCCGGTTGACGATCAGCACCGTCTTTCCGGCCTGAGCCGCCTGGCGGACGAACCGGAGTCCGGACATCACCGTCAGTGAGGAACCCAGCACCAGCAGCGAGGCCGCCTCATGGACCAGTTCGCGGCAGTGCTCGACCCTGGCCGGGGGCACGGCCTCGCCGAAGAACACCACGTCCGGCTTGAGGACGCCGCCGCAGACATCGCAGGGCACCACACGGAAGTCCCCGACCTGCTCGTCGGTGAGGTCGGCGTCGCCGTCCGGATTGATCGCGGCGGCCACCGGATCGAAGCCCGCGTTCGCCTCCTCCAGCCGCCGGGCGAGGTCGCGGCGCGAACTCGGCGTGTTGCAGGAAAGACAGACGACCCGGTCCAGGCTGCCGTGGAGTTCCACGACATCCTTGCTGCCCGCGACCTGGTGCAGACCGTCGACGTTCTGGGTGATCACACCGGAGAGCAGACCGTGCCGCTCGAACGCGGCCACGGCCCGGTGCCCGGCATTGGGGCGGGCGCGGCCGAAGGTACGCCAGCCGAGATGGCTGCGCGCCCAGTACCTGCGACGGGCCTGGGCACTGCCGGTGAAGTCCTGGTAGGTCATCGGAGTGTGCCGGCTCAGGCTCCCGCCCTCGCCCCGGTAGTCGGGGATGCCCGACTCCGTGGAGATACCGGCCCCGCTGAGCACCAGCACACCGCCGGTGCTCAGAGCATCGGCCACCGGCGCCAGGTCCGTGGTGGCAGGGGGCATCTCTTCGGTGGGGGACCAGCTCAGAGTGGGGCGCATGCGCATGCCTCCAGGGTACGGAACGCGGCGGCCGTCGCCCGGCCGCGCCCCCGTCGCCTGCCCAGGGCCCGACGCCGGAGCCGGTTCGCCCGTACTTTTCCGGGCGTGGCGCGAGCGCTGCCGTCCGCCGGCCCCTGTCCGTCCGCCGGTTCCGATCCCTATCGGATGAAACGTCTCCGGATACCCGTGTGGCGCCCGAGACGATTGCCCACGCTGCTGCTGTGCACAGGATGATCAGGACTCAGCGCCGGAGCGCGGACGGCGGCGCCCGCGTGGGGAAGCAGCGACAGCCACGGAGCGCACCGGCCCATGTGCCTCGCCCGGCGCGGGGGACACCGTCACGCGTTCCGTCGTACGCCCGCGCCCGGTACTGGTTCGACAACACGCTGGCGAGGGGCGTGACCGTTCTCATCGGATGGCTCGCCGTCGCCTGCCTGGCCGTGGTGGTTCCGGTGAGCGCACTGCTGGTGTGGACGGACGACCGGGCCCCGGACACCGCATGGGCCAAGACGGCGGCGGTCTGGCAGAGCGTCGGGCAGACACTCAGGCTGGGAGGAGAGGTCGGTTCACCGCTGCGGGTCGTGCTCTCGCTCCTGCTGGCGCTGATGGCGCTCTTCTACGTCTCCACCATCGTGGGTCTCGTCACCACGGCGATCACCGAAGAACTCGTCGCCCTGCGGCGCGGCCACTCGACGGTGCTGGAGAGCGGTCACACCGTCGTGCTCGGCTGGTCGGACCAGATCTTCACCGTGGTGGCCGAACTCGTCGCAGCCGACGCCAACCAGCGCAGAAGCGCCATCGCGGTCCTGGCCGACCGGGACGTGACCGAGATGGAGGAGGAACTGCGCGGCAAGGTGGGGGGAACCGGCCGGACAAGGATCGTCTGCCGCAACGGACGTCCCACCGATCCGGCCGCGCTCGCGCGCGTCAGCCCGGCCACGGCAGACGTCGTCCTCGTCCTGCCGCGCGACCACCCTGACGAGGACGCGGAGATCGTCAAGAACCTGCTGGCCCTGCGGGCCGCGGTCGACGACCACAGCCGGGTACGGACCGTGGCGGTGGTACGCGACACGCAGTACCGCCTCGCCGCCGAACTCGCGGCCGGTCCGGACGCGGTCGTGCTGGAGATCGACGACATCACCGCCCGGCTTGTGGCCCAGTGCGCAAGGCAGCCAGGGCTGTCACTCGTCTACCAGGAACTGCTCGACTTCGCCGGTGACGAGTTCTACGTCGTCGACGCGCCGGCCCTGACCGGCCGTGTCTTCGCCGAGGTACTGAGGGCATGCCCCACGTCCAGCGTGGTCGGGATCGTACGCACGGACGGGACTCTCCGACTGAACCCGCCGCCCGCTTCGGTCCTGCGTCCGGGCGACCGGCTTGTCGTGATCGCCCAGGACGACGACACGACGTCCGTCACGGAGCATCCCGCCGCATTCGACGAGTCGGTGATGGTGGACCGGGAACCGGCGGCAGTGCGCCCCGAACGCGTGCTTCTGCTGGGCTGGAACCGCCGCGCCCGGCACATCCTCCGTCATCTCTCCGGTCATGCCACGGCCGGTTCCGTCGTCCACGTCGTGGCCCGTGGCGGCGAGGGCCTGGCAGCAGAGGTACGGGAGGCCGCCGCTTCGGCCGCAGCCACGCTGACCGTCACCTTCGCTCCCGGCGACCCAACCCTTCCGGGGACGGTGAACGGCCTGGACCTCTTCGACCACGACGGTGTCATCGTGCTCGGCCCCGATCACGGGCCGGGCCTTGCCGCCCCCGACGACCGGACGCTGGTCACGCTGCTGCTCCTGCGAGACCGTGAGCGCACGTCAGGGGTCCCGGTCCGGGTGGTCACCGAAATGACCGACGACCGCAACAGAGCTCTCGCCCCCGCCGGTGTCGGCGCCGACTTCATCGTGAGCGGAAAACTGGTCGGCCTTCTGATGGCGCAGATCTCCCAGAACCGGCACCTCGCCGGTCTCTTCGGGGAACTGCTGGATCCGCGGGGCGCCGCGATCCACCTCAAACCCGCCGGCGACTACATCCGGGCAGGACAGCCGGCATCCTTCGCCACGGTCGTCGAGGCCGCCTCGCGCCGCGGCGAGTGCGCCATCGGGTACCGCTGCCGTGTCCTGTCCGAGGTGGGGGACGGCCATGAGGTGCGTATCAACCCCGCCAAGGCCGAGGTGCGCAACTGGAGCGCGGAAGACGAGGTGATCGTGCTGACCGGACGGTGATGTGACCAACCGTCATCTGCTGGGAGCCGGAGGTCCGCTTCTCCGCCGGAGCCCGTCCGCGGCGTCTCCGCCACCACCGCGGCGGGCACGCCGACGGTGCTGCCGTCACCGGACCCGTTCATGAGCGGGCCAGGCCCGTGAGCGGTCCGGGAGACGGCAGCACCAGTCCTCAGCCCAGTACCGTGGGACGCCGTGAGAGAGCCGTCGCGTGCCGGGTGTCGTCGAGCGGGCGGAGGCGGTAGGTGTACGCGTATTCCCGGTCGGCGAACAGCTTGTACGCGTCGTGTGTCTGAGCGCCCCAGCTGTTGTCGCCTCCGACGCCCATCTGCCGGTGGTTGACGCGCAGGATCACCTCGTCGTGGGGCGTGAGCTGGTAGTCGTGACGGGCGCCCACGGACAGGTCCTCAGGAGTGAAGTGCGAGGCGTTGAACTCCAGGAGTCCGTCGCCGCTGACGAGCAGGCCGCGACCGTGCCGGTCGGTGAGCGCCGCCCACCGCACATCGGTCTTGTTGCCGTTCTCCTGCGGGCGCAGGTACGGGGTCCACTGACCGGAAACGGTTCCGGACCAACGCCCGACGTCCGTACCGTCATTGCGGTCCCAGTGATTCTCCTCGGGGCCGCGACCGTAGTAGTGGAGCTGTTCCAGGGCCGCGGGCAGGCGCAGGATCGTGCCGACCTCGGGGATGTACGGGAGAGACGGTGCGCCCGGGGTGAGCGTGTTGTCGACCTTGATCTCACCGTTGCCGAACACGGTGAAGGTCGTGGCGTATGCCGAGACGGTGGTGGTGGGGAGGGTGCCCCTGACCGCGATCTCGACCGCTCGTTCGTCGAGCCCGCGCACCGTCACTCCGGTCACGGTGCGCCGTGCGCCCACGTCCCGCCAGGTCTGGTTGCGGGTGTGCTGGCCGTTTCCGTGGTCGTTGTCGGTCGGGGCACGCCAGAAATTGGGGACCGGGCCGGAATCCAGGAGTCTCGTTCCGGCGGCCTCGTAGGAGGTGATGATCCCGGTCGACCGGTCGATGACGACCTCGAAGTCGCGGCCGGTGACGATGATGCCGGTACCGGCGGTCCGGTACGACAGCTTCGGTACCCGGGCGGACGGAACGGGCACGATCGCGGGGCTTTCCACGTCGAGCGGCAACTGCACCCGCGCCACCTCGAAGCCCGCGTCGGCCCACGGTGTGCGTTCCCTCGTCGTGAAGGACAGCTGGAGGAAGTACTCCGCCCCGGGAGCGGGACTGCCTGTCAGTTCCACGGGCAGCGTGACGGATTTGGCGGTCATCGGTGCCACATCGAGCTGTTCGCGGCTGAACGTGCCGCGCCGCACCGTCTCGCCGTCGACCGAGAGTTCCCATCTACCGTTGTATGAACGCAGGTTGGTGAAGAGATTGTCATTCGTGAGAGTGATCCGGCCGGGCGCCGCCCCGTCCGCGCGGGTCGCGCCGATCGTCTGGTGGATCCGCTTGACCTGGGCCGACTTGCCGGTCCGGCGCCGGTCGGGCAGGACGATTCCGTCGCCGGAGAACGCACCGTCGTTGGGATTGTCGCCCCAGTCGCCGCCGTAGGCGTGGAAGGTCTTCGCCCCTGCCTTCACCTGCTCGTACCGGGCCGTCCGCGCGTCGAACCAGAAGCGCACGCCGTCGTCGCCGGGACCGCGGCCCTCGTCGGCGAGTTCGGCGGCACTCAGGGCGCGCGCGTACACCCGGGCCCGGCGGACCGTCCCGCTGAACTCCCGTGTCGGGTTCTCCACCTCACCGGCGAGAGAGAGCGGCGCGGTGTTGCTGCTGGGCCCCTGGACGGCGGTGCTCCTCGTGGCCTTGGCGTCGCCGTCCACGTACAGGGTCAGCGTGCCCGCGTCCGCGTCGAAGACACCCGCGACGTGATGCTCCTCGCCCGTCCAGCCGTCGTCCGGGGTCGTCCAGGAGGCCGCGATCCACTGCCCGTTCGCGTAGATGTAGAACTCCAGGCCTCCGTCGGCCTGCTTGAGCGCGTACTGGGTGTCTCCCTTCGCCAGGATCGGCTGGTGGAAGCCCCGGACGTGTGGCGTCATCCAGGCTTCCAGGGTGAGCGAGCCGGTCAGATCGAGCCGGTCGTCCCGCGCGAAGACGGTCGCGCCGCTCACCCCGGGTCCGCGGCCGAAGGAGCCCGACGGATTGATGACCTCGCCCCTCAGCCCGGCGGGTCCGGTCTCGGTGAGCAGCTTGCGCGTCGGCGTTGGCCAGGTGAGCGCCTGGTCGACGAAGTCCCAGATCCAGCCGCCCTGGAGGACGTCGTAGCGGCGGACGATGTCCCAGTACTCCTTGAAGTTGCCGGTGGAATTCCCCATCGAGTGGGCGTACTCGATCATCACGTAGGGCCGGGTGTCGGAGGTGTCCTTCGCCCGGGCCTCCACCCGGCCCGGCGACTCGTACATCCTGGAACGGATGTCGCTCGTGGCGGGGCCGTCGTCGCCCTCGTACTGGATGACACGCGTCGGATCGTAGGAGCGGATCCAGTCGTGCATGGCGCGGAAGGACGAGCCGGAACCGGCCTCGTTGCCCAGCGACCAGATGACGACACAGGCATGGTTCTTGTCGCGGTGGACCATGTTCTTCGCACGGTCCACGCACGCCTGCGTCCAGTCGGCCCGGTCGGTCGGGTAGCGGTCGCGGATGCCGTGCGTCTCCAGATTGGCCTCGTCGACGAGGTAGAGACCGTACTCGTCGGCGAGTTCGAGCCAGAGCGGGTTGTTGGGATAGTGGGAGGTGCGGACCGAGTTGATGTTCAGCCGTTTGATGAGCGTGACGTCGTCGACCAGGTCGGCGCGGCTGAGCGCCGACCCGCGCTCCGGGTGCATCTCGTGGCGGTTGGTGCCGTGGAAGGTCACCGGCTGCCCGTTGATGCGCATCAGCCCGTCCTTGAGCGCGAACTCACGCAGGCCGACCCGGTGCGAGAGCGTCTCCACGACTGTGCCGGACGGGTCGCGGAGCTGGAGGACGGCGGTGTACAGATACGGGTCCTCGGCGGACCACAGACGCGGCGAGGGGACGGCTCGGGCACCGGTGACGGTCACCTCACCGCCGGTGGGAGTCGCGCGCTGGGCGAGCGGGCGCCCCCACACCGCGTGACCGTCGGCGTCGTACAACTGTGTCTCGACCGTGTAGGCAGCTGTGCCGCCGTTGTCCGTGAGGTCCCGTACGTGCGCGGTCACGGAAAGCTCGGCTGTCGTGTATCCGTCCCCCAGCGAGGTGTCGAGCTTGAAGTCGCGTACATGGACGCCGGGTGCCGAGTACAGGTACACCGACCGGAAGATGCCGCTCAGCCGGATCATGTCCTGGTCCTGGAGCCAGTCGCCGTCGGAGTAGCGGTAGACCTCGACGGCGATGTGGTTGGTGCCGTCCCTCAGGTACGGGGTGATGTCGTACTCGGCGGGGGTGTACGAGTCCTCGTGGTACCCGGCCAGGCGGCCGTTGATCCAAACGTAGTGGGCGGACTTGACGCCCTCGAAGTGCAGGAACGTGCGCCGGTGCGCCCACCCCTTCGGCACGGTGAAGGTGCGCCGGTACTGGCCGACGGGGTTGTACCGGGTGGGTGCGGCGGGCGGCTGGGCGTCCTCGCCGAGGCCGTTGGGGCCCCACCACGGGTAGGTGATGTTGACGTAGACCGGGTAGTCGTGTCCGTGCAGCTGCCAGGCCGAGGGGACCGGAGTGTCCTCCCAGCCGGAGTCGTCGAGGTCGGTGCGGTAGAAGTCGTCCTGTTTGTCCGAGGGCCGGTCCACGTACGCGAACTTCCATGTGCCGTCGAGGCTTTGACGCCACGGGGACGTGGTGCGGTCGGCGGCGAGAGCCTGCCGGAGGTCCGCGTACGGCATGAGGGTGGTGTGCGGGGGTTCGGTGCCGAGCCGGAAGACGTCGATGTGCCCGTTCCACTCGTCGCCGTCGGCCGGAACGTCACCGGCGGCGGCGAATGCGCGGGCACCCGGCAGGACGCCGGGCAGTGCGAGCCCGCCGAGCACGGCGGCACCCGCTTCGAGGAGACGGCGGCGGCTCACGTAACCGCGGTGGGCGTGGGGGGTCGGGTTCGAGTGTGGCATGGCGGGGGCCTTCCTCGGGTTCCGAGACGTGCAACTGGTGTGGTGGATAACACCTGTTGAGACGCACCCACCCTAGAAAGGGAACACAACCACCACAATGACAACGTCAGGTTTTGTTGTTTTCTGACGGCTGGGTGCCCTGGGCCGGACCGGACCGCCTGGTACCGTCCCGACCGCTCCGGCCACGGTGGCAGCAACGGTTCGCTCGTCGCCCGCAACGCGTCGTCGATGATCCACGGTCGAGTTCCACGCCATGCGAATGGCCGAATCGGTCCATGGTGATGCCCGGCCGGGGCGTTTCGACGTGCTGGGGCCGTGCCCCGGAACCCTGGTTCCCTCGCCCGCCGCCCGGGCATGGAGAGCGGCCGGCCCGGCGCGTCTCTACCGGGAAGGGCTCATTACGGCGTCGCCTCCCGGTGGGCGGACCCTCCGGACGTGCCCGGGTGTCCGGCAGTGCGTGTGGTGAGGTCCTCGTCCGTGATGTGGCGCACCACGCGACAAGGTGCGCCGAGCGCAACGGTCATCGGGGGAATACTGCGACTGACGACGCTGCCTGCGCCGATGACCGACCTGTATCCGATGCGGACGCCGGGCAGGACGACCGTGTTGCTGCCGATCCACACCTTGTCCTCGATCACGATCGGCTCGGAGAACCTTCCGAAGTCGGTCCGGCGCGCGGGATGCACCGGATGTCCCGTCGTGGTCAGCGTCACGCCGGGTGCGATCATGACGTCGTTGCCTATGCGGATGTCCACGTCATCGACGAACGTCAGATTCACGTTGCCGAAGAAGTCGTCCCCGATGTGGACGTTGCTGCCGAACCCGGCGTGGAACGGCGCCAGCAGCACCGGACGTTCACCGAGTGAGCCGAAGATCGCGACGAGGAGCGAATGGCGCCTCTCCGCTGCGCCCGGAGGTGTTCGGTTGTACTCGAAGATCTCTTCCGAGCGCCGCCGGGAGTCCTGGAAGGCGGCTTCCGACTCGGTGTAGACGAGCCCCTCGGCGATCCGGGTGAGCACTTCCTCGTTGCGCGCATCCGTCACAGCGGGACACTCCCTCGTCCGATTCCGCGGGCGCCGGATTGGCGTGCCCCTGGTCGACTGCGCCCAGAGCCTATGCGCGGTGCGCCGCCGCCGGCGGGGAATTGCCGGGTCCGGTGGTGCGGCAGCACCTTCCACGGCGTGGGCAAGGAAACCCGCTCGCGCGGCCGTGCGGGGTTCGGGGCAAAGGCCGCGGGCCGGCCCGGTGCGGCACTTCGCTCACGATGTGGCGGCGGTCCGGAAGACGCGGGGCAGGAGGGGGCCGGGGTGCGGGTGCGGCATGCCGGCGCCATGTCAGCGGCGGGCGGACCTGCGCTGGAGGGCCTCGCGCCTCGCGCGCAGTTTTCTCTGCCGCCGTTGACTCTCCTTGCGGCGCTCGGCGCGTTCGCGAGCGGCCGGGCTGCGGAGTCTGGTGGAGTCGGGCAGGCGTATCAGCGCCCATGCCAAACCGATGATCAGGGCGAATACGAGGATCCCGAAGGCGGTGGCTGCTGCGGGCGGCAGATCGGCGACCTGCTCGACCCGGTACCGGACATTCATGCCGGCTCCCCTCCCCGTGCGGTGTCGTGTACCTCGTGTCGGCGTGTGCGGCGCACACGGTAGCAGCGGCTGTCCGGCGGTGGGGCGGCCCTGGACGCCGGCCACTGATCGCGGGCGACGGCAGGAGATCGCACGGCCCCTCTTGAATGTTCTGTGCCGCACCCCGTAAGTTACCGATGGGTAGATGGTCTGTGGCGGGCCGCATCGTGGCCGGGACGGTGGGGGAGCGCCGGATTCCGTAGAGCGGAGACAGCCGCGAACGGACGATCCTCGGCGCCGCCGTGCTGCTGCGTGAGAACGGAGCGAGCGCGGCGGGCACCGGCCGAGTCCGTACCCCGGCCTTAGTCCGCAGCCCTCTCGCCCGGTCAGCTCATTCTGAAGGAGTCGCCATGGTCTCGCTCGACCGTCAGGACAACGTCTTCGTCCTCGACCTCGGAGACGGGGAGAACCGCTTCCACCCCGACTGGCTCACCGCCGTCGGTGCCGCGCTCGACGAGGTGGAGAAGGCGGAGGGCCCCCGTGCCCTGGTCACTGTCGCCACCGGCAAGTTCTACTCCAACGGGCTCGACCTGGACTGGCTGTTCGCACACGCCGATCAGCACCTGGACTATGTGGTCTCCGTCCACGAGCTGTTGGCGCGGGTGCTGGCCCTGCCGGTCATCACGGTGGCCGCCTTGCAGGGGCACACCTTCGCCGCCGGCGCGATGTTCTCCCTCGCCCATGATTTCCGTGTCATGCGTGCCGACCGCGGTTACTGGTGCCTGCCCGAGGCGGACATCAACATCCCCTTCACTCCCGGCATGGCCGCTCTCATCCAGGCCCGGCTGTCCCCGCAGACCGCGCACCAGGCCATGGTCACCGCCCACCGCTACGGCGGGACCGACGCCGCAGCCGCCGGCATCGTCGACAGGGCGGTGTCCGAGGACGCCGTGCGCTCCACCGCGATCGAGATCGCTCGGGCACAGCTGAACAAGGCGGGCGACACCCTCGGCACGATCAAGGCCCGGATGTACGCCCCGGCCCTGGCCGCCCTGCGCGACACCACCGACCCGCTTGGCTGACCGGTACCTTCCCGGCCTCATCACGCCGCGCCCCGGGACGTATTCGCCCCGGGGCACGGGGGCGGGCGCGGGCGCGGGACAGGGGTGGGGCCTCAGGACGCTCGCTGTCCGGGACGCCGGTCGGCGAGCCACTGGGTGTGACAGCGCAGCCCGCCCCCCCACCGCCCCACACCGCCCGAGGCCGGTGACCTCCGCGTGCCCGGTGACGACGGTGAGCGATTCAGCCACCGCCTCCATGCTCGCCGCGACGCTCCAGCAACTGTTCGACGCGGTCGAACCTCTGGTGCATGATCCGCAACTCCGTGCTGACGGCATCCTCGCCCTTGCGGCTGTAGCGGCGTACGGCAGTGCCGACCTCATGGACCTCCTTCTGCGCACGGCTGACGAACCAGGTGGCGATGGCCGCGGTGATGATGCCGAAGGCGGTGATCCCCGCCAGCATCGTCACGGAGGCGATGACCCGCCCCCAGGCGGTCACCGGGTACAGATCGCCGTACCCGACCGTCGTCGCTGTCTCGATGGACCACCAGATGGCCTTCGGATACGAGGTGATGTTGGCACCCGGCGCGCCCCTCTCGGCCGGCACGACCAGCGCCGAACCGGCCAGCAGAACAGCGGCCGTCACCGACGTGACGCCCAGCGCGGCGCGGAAGTGCAAGGCGCGCCATCGCGGGTCGCTCAGGAGACGGGCGAGCAGTTGGAAGAACGATTGCTGCACGGGCGGATCCCCTGGGCCGGGATACGGGAAGGATTCCGACGACGCTACCCGCGCGATCGCGCGGTGGCGGCCCGACACACGCCGGGAAGCGGTGGGACCACTCGCGTCCGGAGACCATCGGAGTGCCGGGGACGCTCGCCCGGAGGCGGGCGAGCCGACGTCACCGGAAAGGGCCTGGGCGCCCGCTGGTAAACTGGGGCACACGATTCGAAACCGTTGGGGCCCGTACCGAGGGGTACGGGCCCCAACGCGTTCCGGGCGCCAGACCGGAGAAAGGTTCCCCCCCCCATGAACGCGAAGCCGCCGGCTCCGAAGGGCGAACTCGCAACGTCGCGGACCGCTGCCCATGGCCTGCCGCCCGTCGAGTCCTTCGAGGCACTCGCGCTGCCCGCAGAGCTGACGGCGACGATGACCGGCCTCGGCGTGACGGATCCCTTTCCGATCCAGGCGGCGACCCTGCCCAACGCGCTGGCCGGCCATGATGTCCTCGGCCGCGCGCGGACCGGATCCGGCAAGACGCTTGCCTTCGGCCTCGCGCTGCTGGCACGGACGGCAGGTATGCGGGCGGAGTCGAAGCGGCCGCTCGCACTGGTCCTGGTGCCGACGCGGGAGCTCGCGCAGCAGGTGAGTGACGCGCTGGAGCCGTATGCCCAGGCGCTGAACCTGCGGCTGGCGACGGTGGTCGGAGGGCTGGCGATCAATCGGCAGGCGGCGCTGTTGCGGGCCGGTGCCGAAGTGGTCGTCGCGACGCCGGGGCGTCTCGCCGACCTGGTGTCGCGCCGGTTCTGTGAACTACAGCAGGTACGGATCACGGTGCTGGACGAGGCGGACCAGATGTGCGACCTGGGCTTCCTGCCACAGGTCTCGGAGATCCTGGACCAGGTACGCCCCGACGGACAGCGACTGCTGTTCTCGGCCACACTCGACCGCAATGTCGAGCAGTTGGTGGAGAAGCACCTGCACGAGCCGGCAGTCGCCTCGCTCGACCGTGTGGCGGGCTCCGTCACCACGATGGAACACCACGTGCTCAACATCCACCCCGCCGACAAGTACGCGACGGCGACCGAAATCGCCGCGCGGGACGGCCGGGTCCTGATGTTCCTGGACACCAAGGCCGGCGTGGACCAGTTCACCCGGCACCTGCGGGCCAGTGGTGTACGCGCCGGCGCCCTGCACAGCGGGAAGTCGCAGCCGCAGCGCACCCACACGCTCGGGCAGTTCAAGGACGGCGAGATCACCGTACTGGTGGCCACCAATGTCGCGGCGCGAGGCATTCACATCGAGGCCCTCGACCTCGTTGTGAACGTCGACCCGCCGGCCGATGCGAAGGACTACCTGCACCGTGGCGGGCGGACGGCTCGCGCCGGCGAATCCGGGAACGTGGTCACGCTGGTCACCCCGAACCAGCGGCGAGACGTCAACCGGATCATGACCGAGGCCCGAATCCGGCCGACGGTCACCCAGGTGCGCTCCGGCGAGGAGAAGCTGACCGCCATCACCGGGGCGAAGCGTCCGCCCATCGAGAGCAAGGGCAGCGGCAACGCCCCGTTCCGGGGCATGGGCACTCGGCCGGGCCGCCCCAAGGAGTCCCGCAAGGCGGCCGACGCCCGGAAGGCAGCGGAAGCACGTGCGGCGGCCCGGGTGCGCAGGGGCCGCTGACCCGGGCGGATTCGCGCCGGGGTGCTGGGGCGAGGGGCGGCCGGACGTTGTGGGCGCCACGCCTGGAGGGGCGCCGGGCAGAACCCGGTCACGCCTTGCCGCGCGCACGGCGGCGCTCGCCCCGGGCATCCACGACCACCTTTCACGGGCCGGCCGGCCGCCTCGGTGTGTGCCTGAACGCAGGCCCGGGTGTAGCGCTGTCCTTCTTCCTGCCCCGCGTTCCTGCCCCGCGCGGATGTGATGTCCCAGGAGGCGCAGATGTCCGGCCCCGGCTGCCGGTGGACGCTGCGCCGCCGAGCCACTGACGGCGTTACTGGAGGGGCACGGCGCCCGGGACGTGGGGCGCGTGACCGGCGCATGGGAGCGCGGCGCGATCTTTCCGCGCCGGAGAGTCTGCGGGCGCACGCCGGTGGCTATCCGGATTTGCGCGGGTCGTATTCAGCGAAACTCGCACAATCGGGGCATGGGGGTGGCCGAATATTTATGGTCAGGGTGGTCTGGCATATGTCTCGGACGCCCGGCCGCCCGGTTGCTCCTTTGGGTACTTGTAAGCAATGGGCTGGATTCGCATCTTTGACCGTTGAAGGTCCTCTATTGTGATGGGGGTCGGCGGGTGAAGCCGGGGGATCCCTGGCGGACCGTCGAACACGGTATCGATATCTCTAGGTGAAACGTATTTCCGTCGTGCGTGGCCGAGAGTGCGCCGTGAGGGGTGGGCGGTTCGGTGGTCCGGATGCGGAGAATTGATCTCTGTGTGCATGCTGCTGATGAACGTGTCGTGGAATGTGTGAGAAAAGATCAGGGGGCGGTTGTGAGCAATCCTTTTGACGACGAGTCGGGGCGGTTCGTGGTTCTGGTGAATGGCGAGGGCCAGTACTCGCTGTGGCCGGCGCGCATCGATGTCCCGGGCGGCTGGAACGTCGGTGGGCCGGAAGGGTCGCGCCAGGAGTGCCTGGACGCGATCGAGGCCGCCTGGACCGACATGCGGCCCGCCGGCCTGGTACGGGCGATGGAGGCGGGCACCGGATAGGGCTTCCGGCTGCCGAGTGTGTCGCTGGTCTCCTCCGGGGCGGGCGGGTTCCGACACCTCTTCTGATCGAAGATTGCTCCTATTCGAGCAAAATCGATCAGAGGGGATCGGCACCCGGTCGGGCCCTGTTCGTAAGTTCTCATACCGCTTTCATGTGGCTGCCGTGAATCACCGGCGGACCGCTGAGCGGTTCGTCTCCGATTCCTGAAGACGGCCAAGCACCTTACCGAAGCGCCTTGCCGGGTTCGTGAGCCGGTAAGGATCCCGGTGCTGCCCGATGTCCTGGTGCCGCCACGCAGCCATGAGATTTCACCGACCCGTTTTCGGTGACCGGTGCGTAAAACGGCATGTCCGGCTTCGGCCTGTCTTCTTCGTCCCCAGAAAACTCTCCCCAAAGGTGTGACTCGGCATGCGCGAAAAAGGCTCCCTCTCCCCGTGCACGGTTTCCGGAGAAACCATCGGGATTACCGCGGCTCAGCAGGGTGTCTGGTATGGACAACTGGTCGATCCGGACAGTCCGAAATACAACATCGGGGAGTGCTTCGAGATTCGGGGCGGCCTCGACGAGCGCTTGTTCGCCGCGGCGCTGGACCGGGCTGCGGCACTGTGCGACAGCCTCAACGTGGAGTTCGTCGTCAGGGACGAGACCGTCCGGCAGCGTGTCGTCCGTCGCTCCCCGGCCGGGACCAGCAGGCTCCACGTCATCGACCTGTCCGACGCCGAGGATCCCGCGGGGGAGGCCGAGCGCTACCTGGCCGACGACATGGCCGCCGTCCACAGCCTCGACGCCCCGCACCACCACTTCGCGTTGCTGCGTCTCGGACCCCAACTGCACTACTGGTACGTGCGCTTCCACCACATAGTCGTCGACGGCCTCGGCGGCGCGGTCTTCGCCCGCACCGTGGCCGACCTCTACGGACGTGCGCTGCGAGGCGAGAACCTTGCCGAGGCCGAGCTGCCCGCCGCCCCCCTGCGCGACCTCGTCGCCGACGAGGAGGCCTACCGAGGCTCGGACCGGTACGAGGCCGACCGTGCCTACTGGACCGGCCGGTTCGCGGACCTGGCCGCCGAACGGCCCATGGATCCGGCCGGTGCCGGGGACGGAGCGGACACGCACGGCGGCCGGGCGCTCATCCGCCGCCGCACCGGTGCTCCGCCACCGGCGGTCCCCGACGGGCCGGACGTCCGGCTGCACACCGGTGAGTCGCTGCCCTTCGAGGTCTACGACAGTCTGCGCCGGATCGCCTCCGCCAACCGCACCACCTGGAGTGCTGTCCTCGTCAGCGCGGTCGCCGCCTACGTCGGCCGGGTCACCGGGACGGGGGACGTCACCGTGGGCCTCGCCTCCAACGGCCGCCACGGCGGACTCCGGCACATCGTCGGCATGACCGCCAACATCCTCCCGCTGCGCCTGACCGTCACGGCCGACCTGACGGTCGGCGCTCTCGTCCGCGCAGTCGCCACCGAGATGCGCGGCGCCCTGAGCCACCGCCGGTTCTCCCGTGAACAGCTCGCCCGTGAGCGGAACATGGCCGACGACGCTGCCCGGCTCTCCGGTGTCGTCGTCAACATCATGGGCTACGACTACGACCTCGACTTCGCAGGAAGCCCCGGCGCCTGCCGTGTGCTGTCCATCGGACCGGTCGACGACCTGTCCCTGTTCGTCTCCGAACGGGCTGAGGGCAAAGGTCCGTTGATCGGGTTCGACGCCAATCCGGAGCTGTACCGTCCCGAGGACGTCCGGCTGCACCAGCAGGCCGTCGTCTCCTTCCTGACGGCTCTGGCCGACGCGGACACCGACACTCTCCTGCGCGACCTGCCGTTCCTCGACGAGACCACCGCCACGGCCCTGCGAGCCCAGGGCCGTGGTACCCCCCTGTCGGCGGAAGGCGCGGCCACCGGCCTGCCGGAGGCGTTCGGCGCACAGGCACGCCGGACACCGGACGCACCGGCGGTGGTGGACGGCACCGTCACGCTCTCGTACTGGGAACTCGCCCGGACGGCCAGGGCTCTGGCCGGCGAGCTGGCGGGCTGGGGCGTCGGTGCCGAAGACGGCGTCGGTGTCCTCGTGGGCCGTTCGGCGGCCGTGGTGTCAGCCACGCTCGGAGCCGTCGGCGCCGGAGCGGCGTACGTGCCGATGGACCCTGCCTGGCCGGCCGAACGGCTCGACCGCGTTGCGGAGGCGGCTCACGTCCGTGCCCTGGTGGTCGACGAGGCCGCCGCGGACCAGCCCTGGGTGCGGGAGACGGCCGCCCGTCTGCCGCTGATCGTCGTCGACGCTCTCGGCGGCGTCTTACGCGGTGCGCCGGCACGGCCGGCTCCACTGCCGTGCCCGGCCCGAGGGGACCGGCTCGCCTACGTGATGTTCACCTCCGGCTCCACCGGCCTGCCCAAGGGCGTCGGCGTCACCCATGCCGATGTTCTCGCGCTGGCGGCCGACAGCACCTGGAAGGACGGCGTGTGCGACGCGGTGCTGCTGCATTCCGCGTACGTCTTCGACGCCTCCACCTTCGAGACCTGGGTGCCGTTGCTGAACGGCGGCTGTGTGGTTGTCGCACCCCGCGGCGCCGTGGACGCGGAGGTGCTGCGCGACATGACGCACCGGCATGGGGTCACCGCGCTCTTCCTGACGACGGCGCTGTTCAATGTGGTGGCCGAGGCCGATCCGACGGCATTCGCCGGGCTGCGCATGGTCGCCGCGGGCGGTGAGGCCGCGAGCCCGGACCTGATGCAGCGGGTGGCGGCCGCGTCGCCCGCGACACTCGTCCTGCATGTGTACGGCCCCACGGAGACCACGACCTTCACCGCCCGCCACCCGGTCGCCGCGGGCACCGAGGGCGTGCCGCCCATCGGCCGGGCCCTCGACGGGATGAGTCTGTACGTGCTGGACGACTCCCTCGGCATGGTGCCGCCGGGCGTCGTGGGGGAGCTGTACGTGAGCGGGCACGGAGTCGCCCGTGGCTACCAGGGAAGTCCCGCGCCGACCGCCACCCGCTTCGTCGCCGACCCGTACGGCGCGGACGGTGGCCGCATGTACCGGACCGGGGACCTCGTGCGCTGGAACGCGAGCGGCGACATCGAGTACGTCGGCCGCGCGGACGGGCAGATCAAACTCCGCGGCTTCCGCATCGAACCCGCCGAGACCGAGAGCGTCCTGCTCGCCGACCCGGATGTGCACGGCGCCTGCGTCGTCGTCCGCGAGGACATACCCGGCGACCGCAGACTCGTGGCCTATGTCGTGCCCGCCCCCGGTGCCCGGCCGGACGGTGTCGCCCTGGCCCGCCGCGTCGGGCACGTCCTGCCCGCGTACATGGTCCCCTCCGCGTTCGTCACCCTGGACGCGCTGCCCCTCAACGTCAACGGCAAGATCGACCGCCCCGCCCTGCCCGCCCCGCGCGCCGTCGCCACCACGGGCCGCGCACCGCGTACCCCCTACGAGGAAGTCCTGGCCGGTCTGTTCGCCGACGTCCTGGGTGTGACCGAGGTCGGAACCGACGACAACTTCTTCTCCCTGGGCGGCCACTCGCTTCTCGCCACCCGCCTCGCGGGCCGCGTACGGACCGCCCTGGGCACCGAACTCGGGCTGAGCACGCTCTTCGACCACCCCACGGTCGCCTCCCTGGCCGCGGCCCTGGACTCCACCGCGGCGGCCCGCCCCGCGCTCGCTCCCCAGCCGCGGCCCGACGCGGTCCCTCTGTCCTTCGCGCAACAGCGCCTCTGGTTCATCAACCGGGCGGAGGACCCGGGTGACACCTACAACGTCCCGCTCGTTCTCGAACTCGACGGTCCTCTGGACACGGACGCGCTGGGCGCTGCTCTCGCCGACGTGGTCGTGCGCCACGACAGCCTGCGCACCGTCTTCGCCGAACACGACGGCATCGCCCGTCAGGAAGTCCTCGACGCGGACGCCGCCGCGACGCTCATCCCTCTCGTCGTCGAGCACCGCCCTGCCGAGGAGACCGCCGACGCCTGGGCCGACGAGATGCTGCGCCGCCTGACCAGCAGGCCGTTCGACCTCACGGCCGGCGTCGCCGTCCGCGCCCATCTGCTCGGTCTGGGCCCCGCCCGTCACGTCCTGGTGCTCGTTCTCCACCATGTCGTCGCCGACGGCTGGTCCCTCGCCCCGCTCAGCCGCGACCTGGGCACCGCCTACCGGGCGAGGAGCGAGCGCACGGGCGCGCCCGACTGGGCCCCGCTGCGCGTGCAGTACGCCGACTACGCCCTCTGGCAGCGCAGGCTGCTCGGCGACGACCGCGACCCGGACAGCCTGGCCGCCTCCCAGCTCTCCTTCTGGAAGGGCGCGTTGCGGGGCGCCCCGGACCTGCTGGACCTGCCTCTCGACCGGCCACGGCCGGCCGTGCCCAGCCATCGGGGGGCCGCTGTGCCCTTCGAGCTGCCCGCCCCCGCGCACGCCGCACTCCTCCGGCTGGCCCGTGCTGCCGGCTGCACCCCCTTCATGGTGCTCCAGGCGGCTCTCGCCGTGACGTTGCAGGCGCACGGCGCGGGCACCGACATCCCGCTGGGGACCGCGGTGGCCGGGCGCACCGAGGAAGCCCTCGACGATCTGGTCGGGTTCTTCGTCAACACGGTCGTGCTGCGCGCCGACCTGTCGGGGGACCCGGCGTTCCGCGAGCTCCTCGACCGGGTCAAGGAATTCGACATCGCAGCCCTCGGCCACAGCGACGTACCTTTCGAGCGGATCGTGGAAGCCCTCAACCCCGAGCGGTCCGGCGACCACCACCCCCTGTTCCAGACCATGCTGGTTCTTCAGAACCAGGAGCAGGCGGCCCTCGATCTGCCGGGCGTCACCGTGCGCGACAGGTCCCGGCACCGCGGCGGCAGCAAGTTCGACCTGACGTTCTCGCTCACCGAGCTCACCGAGCTCACCGAGCTCACCGGGACCGCCGCGAACGCCGAGACCCCGGAGAACCCTGAGCTCTCCGAGATTGCTGACGTCAGTGAAGTCACCGAAACCGCAGAGAGGCCGGCCGGGAGGCTCACCGGGGTTCCCGGGCCCGGCGACCCGGCGGGGAGCGCTGCCGCGGACACCCGGCCCGGCGTCGGAGGCATCGGCGGCTACCTGGAATACGCCACCGACCTCTTCGACGCCGCCACCGCCCGCGCCCTGTGCGCCCGGTTCGCCCGCGTACTCACCCTCGCCGTGACCGAACCCGGCCTGGCCATCAGCGATCTGGACCCACTGACCCCGGGGGAGCGGGACCGTCTCCTGGCCCAGGGGCGCGGCGCGAAGCAGCCGCTGCCCAGCCTGACCGCTCCCGAAGCGGTCCGGGAACAGGCCGTGCGCACCCCCCGTGCCGTCGCCGTGCGCGACGCGCACACACTCCTCACCTACGCCGAGCTCGACGCCCGCGCCGACGCCCTCGCCCACGTCCTGCGGGAGCGCGGCGCCGGCCGCGAGACGAGGGTGGCCATCGCCGCACCGCCGTCCGTGGACACCGTCGTCGCCATGCTGGCCGTGCTGCGCGCAGGCGCCGCCTATCTGCCCGTCGACCCGCAGTATCCGCCCGCACGTATCCGCCACATGCTCGACGACTCCCGTCCCGTCCTGCTGCTTACCACCAGGGACGTCCACGCGGGCCTGCCCCCATCCGGCATTCCGCGGCTCGACATCGACGGGGAGGCACCGGCCACGCGCCCCACCGGGCCCCTCCCGGACCCGCCGGGTCCGGCGGACCCCGCGTACGTCATCTACACCTCGGGCTCCACCGGCCGTCCCAAGGGCGTGGTCGTGCCGCACTCAGCCCTGGCCAACCACATGGCCTGGATGGCGCGGCACCTGGCGGTCACTCCGGACGACCGGGTCCTCGCGCGAACCTCCACCAGCTTCGACGCCTCCGCGTGGGAGCTGTGGCTGCCGCTGATGAACGGCTCCGAGGTCTGCGTGCTGCCGGACGGCACCAACACGGACCCCCGCACCCTGGTCTCCTGGATGAGCCGGTTCGGTGTCACCGTCGCCCAGTTCGTGCCGTCCCATCTGACCCTCGTTCTCACCGAGGCGGCACTCGCCGCTCCGCTGCCCGGTCTGCGCGCCGTGCTGTGCGGCGGCGAGCCACTGCCCTGCACCCTCGCCGACGACGTCGTCCGGCTCTGGCGTGCCGAGGTGCACAACCTCTACGGGCCGACCGAGGCGACCATCGACGCGACCGCCCACCGCGTGGCCGGCCGGGAGAACAGCGGGCGGGAGGACGGCCCGCCGTACGAGACCGTCCCGATCGGCAGCCCCGTCGACACCATGCGCGCCTATGTACTCGACAGCCGGCTGCGTCCCGCACCCCCCGGTGTCACCGGCGAGCTGTATCTGTCGGGCCCCAATCTCGCCCGCGGATACCTGGACCGACCGGGCCTGACCGCCGCGCGGTTCGTCGCCGACCCGTTCGACGGCACGGGCGCCCGGATGTACCGCACGGGGGACCTCGTGCGGTGGAACAGCCAGGGACTTCTCGACTACGTGGCGCGCGCCGACGACCAGGTCAAACTCCGTGGATTCCGGATCGAGCTCGGCGAGGTCGAGGCCGCACTCCTGGCACGCCCCGGTGTCACGGCCGCCTGCGCCGCGATCCGTACGGACACGACCGACGGGCACCGGCTCGTCGCCTACGCCGTCATCGACGACCCGGCCCTGCGCTCCGCCACCCTGCGCGACGCCCTCGCCGAGAGCCTGCCCCACTACGCGGTCCCCGGCGCCGTCGTCATCCTGGACGGCCTACCGCTCCTGCCCAACGGCAAGGTGGACCGGCGGGCCCTGCCGGAGCCCTCGGCGGAATCCGGTCCCGTGGACGGAGCCGGGCCGCGCACCCTCCAGGAGAGCCTTCTCGCCAACATCTTCGCCGACATCCTGGAACGGCCCCTCGTGCACCCGGACGAGAGCTTCTTCGACCTCGGCGGACACTCGCTCCTGGCCATGCGCGTCGTGAGCCGAGTCCGGACCGTACTCGGCGCCGAGATCGCCGTCCGCACCCTCTTCGAGCACCCGACCGTCGCGGGCCTCGCCCGCGCCATCGACCTGCGGGGCCGGGCCGCCCACCCGCCGGTGGTGCCCGTCGCGCAGCGGCCCGACCCGCTGCCGCTCTCCTTCGCCCAGCAACGCCTGTGGTTCCTGAACCGGCTCGAAGGCCCCAGCTCCGCCTACAACATCCCGCTCGTCCTCGAACTCGACGGCGCCCTGGACACCGACGCGCTGCGTGCCGCTCTGCGCGACGTCGTGGAGCGGCACGAGACCCTGCGCACCCTGTTCCCCGAACACGACGGCGTACCACGTCAAATGGTGCTCCCGGCCGACGCGGCGACACCTCACCTGCCTGTCGTGAGCACGGCGCCCGCACGCCTGGAGGCGGCTGTGCTGGCCGCCGTGGGCGAACCGTTCGACGTCCTCACCGATCCGCCGCTGCGAGCTCTGCTGCTGCGCTCCGCGCCCGGCCGCCATGTCCTGGTCCTCGTCCTGCACCACATCGCGGGAGACGGCTGGTCCCTCGCCCCGCTCGCCCGTCACCTCGGCGAGGCCTACGCGGCCCGCCTCACGGGCCGGGAGCCCGAACCCGCAGCCGGCACCCGCCTCCAGTACGCCGACTACACCCTCTGGCAGCATGCGGCCCTGGGCGACGGCACCGCACCGCAGAGCGCCCTGCGCCGGCAGCTGGACCACTGGCACACCGCCCTCGCGGGCCTGCCCGGTCTGATCGATCTGCCACTCGACCGGCCGCGTCCCGCCGTCACCGACCCGAGGGGAGCCGTCCACGCCTTCGACGTACCACCGCCTTTGTACGCACAGCTCCTCCGCCTGGCACGTGAGTCCGGAAGCAGTCTGTTCATGGTGCTCCAGGCGGCGGTGGCGACGCTGCTGCACCGCCACGGCGCGGGCGACGACATCCCGCTGGGCTCGCCCGTCGCCGGCCGCACGGACGAAGCCCTCGACGACCTGGTCGGCTTCTTCGTCAACACACTCGTCCTGCGCACGGACCTGTCCGGCAACCCGACCTTCCTCGAACTGCTCCAGCGTGTAAGGGAGTTCGACCTGGCTGCCTACGCGCACCAGGACGTTCCCTTCGAGCGCCTCGTCGAGAGCGTCAATCCCGTCCGGGCACGCAACCACCACCCGCTGTTCCAGACCATGTTGGTCCTCCAGAACCAGGAGACCGCCCGCCCCGACCTGCCCGGCCTCACAGTCGAGGACCGGCTCGTCCACAACGGGCTGAGCAAGTTCGACCTCACCTTCGCCTTCGACGAGGAGCGGGGCCAGGCAGGCCTCACCGCCGGAATCGAGTACGCCACCGCCCTCTTCGACCGCTCCACCGTCGCCGCGCTCGCGGACCGGCTGATCCGGCTGCTGGAGCAGGTGACCACCGAGCCCGAGCTGCCCGTCGCGAGCTACGGCCTCATGACGCGGAGCGAGCTCGCCCGTGTCACCCGGTGGGGAACCGGTGCCGCCCTGCCCGCCGCCGGTGCCACCCTGCCCGCCCTCTTCGCCGCTCAGGCACACCGCACTCCGGACGCGACGGCCGTCACCGGCGACGGCACGACTCTCACCTACGCCGGACTCGACCGGACCTCCGCGGACCTCGCCCACGCACTGGCGGGCCTCGGCATCGCTCCGGAGTCGGCGATCGGCGTGCTGCTCACCCGGTCACCCTCCGTGGTGTCGGTATCGCTCGGCGCGGTCCGCGCGGCCGGAACCTACGTCCCGTTGGACACCCGCTGGCCCGAGGAACGGCTCGAACAGGTCGCCGGGGTGGCGGCCGTGCGCGTACTCGTCGTCGACGAGGAGGCCTTCGCCTCCCCCTGGGTGACCGCCATGGCCCGGCGGGTACCGGTTGTCGTCGTGGACCGGCTCGGCCGGATCCTGCGGGGCGCGCCGAGCCGGCCGGGCCGTCCCGCTGCCGTGCCGGGCCCCGAAACCCTCGCCTACGTGATGTTCACCTCCGGCTCGACCGGTCTGCCCAAGGGGGTCGGGGTCACACACGCCGATGTGGTCGCGCTGACGGCCGACGCGGCCTGGCAGGGCGGCGCCGCCGACGCGGTACTGATGCACTCGGCCTACGTCTTCGACGCCTCCACGTTCGAGATCTGGGCCCCGCTGCTGCGAGGCGGCAGGGTCGTGGTCGCACCGGAGGGCGTCCTGGAGGCCAGTGCTCTCGGCGCTGCCGTCCGTGAACACGGCGTGACAGCCGTCTTCCTGACGACGGCCCTGTTCAACGTGATCGCCGAGACAGGTCCGGGCGCCTTCGCCGGCCTCCGGCTCGTCTGCGCCGGGGGCGAAACGGCCTCCCCGGACGCGATGCAGCGCGTGGCGGGCGCGGCACCGGGGGTGCGTGTCCTCCATGTGTACGGCCCCACCGAGACCACCACCTTCGCCACCCGCTACGACGTGGCGGCCGACCTGCCGCCGGGGCAGCCGCCCATTGGACGGGCCCTCGACGGCATGCGCTGCTACGTCCTCGACGGTTCCCTGGGCCCGGTACCTCCGGGCGTGGTGGGCGAGCTGTATCTCGCCGGCCGAGGCGTGGCGCGCGGATACACCGGGCTTCCCGGCCTGACGGCCGCACGCTTCGTGGCCGACCCGTTCGACGGGGAGGGCGGGCGCATGTACCGCACCGGAGACCTCGTCCGGTGGACCCGTGACGGGCAGATCGCCTACGTCGCCCGCGCGGACAACCAGGTGAAACTGCGCGGCTTCCGTATCGAACTCGGCGAGATCGAGGGGGTGCTGGCCTGCTGCGATGGGGTCGCGGACTCGTTCGCCGTCGTGCGCGAGGACACCCCCGGTGACCGGCGGCTCGTGGCGTACGTGGTGCCCGCCGCCGGCGCACGTCCCGGATCCGCCGATCTCGCGGAAGCGGTCGGCCGCTCCCTGCCCGCCTATATGGTGCCCGCCGCGTTCGTCCTGACCGACGCGCTGCCGCTCACCCTGAACGGCAAGGTGGACCAGCGCGCTCTGCCGGTGCCCGAGTACCGTGCGCCGGCCCGGGGGCGTGCCGCCCGCACCGCGCACGAGGAGACCCTCTGCGCACTCTTCGCCGATGTGCTCGGCCTCGACACCACGGGCGCGGACGACGACTTCTTCGCTCTGGGCGGCCATTCACTGCTCGCCACCCGGCTTGCCGCGCGCATCCGTACCGCGCTCGCCGTGGAGCTCCCGGTCCGTGCCGTCTTCGAGCACTCCACCCCCGCCGCCCTCGCCGCCGTCCTGCACGGCGCCGAGGAAGCCAGGGCCCCGCTGGAGCGGGCCCCGCGGCGGCCCGACCCGCTGCCGCTGTCCTACGCCCAGCAGCGCCTGTGGTTCCTCAACCGTCTCGAAGGGCCCAGCGCCACGTACAACGTGCCGATGGTGCTCCGCCTGGACGGCCCGCTCGACGCGGAGGCCCTGCGGAGCGCCCTCACGGACGTCGTCGAACGCCACGAGAGCCTGCGCACCGTCTTCCCCGAGACCGACGGAGTGGCCCGTCAGCTGATCCTCGACGCCGGGGGCGCCGACCTCCGCCTGACGCCCCGCGACACCGACCCCGGCCGCCTCGACGAGGTCCTGACCGCCGAGGTGGCGCACACCTTCGACGTCAGTACCGAACTGCCGGTACGGGCCCGGCTGCTGCGCCTCGGCGCCCAGAGCCATGTGCTCGTGCTGCTCGTCCACCACATCGCGGGCGACGGCTGGTCCCTCGCCCCGCTCGCCCGCGACCTCGGCGACGCCTACCGGGCACGCGCCGAGGGCGGGAAACCCTCCTGGACGGAACTCGGCGTCCAGTACGCCGACTACACCCTGTGGCAGCGCGCACTGCTCGGCGACGAGAACGACCCCACCAGCCAGGCGACCCGGCAACTGGACTTCTGGCGCGCCGCACTCGCCGGTGCCCCCGACGCGCTCGCCCTGCCGTACGACCGGCCGCGCCCTGCCGTCAGCGCATACCGCGGCGACGCCTTCGCCTTCCCCGTCGACGCGGACACCCACCGGGCACTCGCGGATCTCGGCCGGGCCCGCGGATGCAGCCTCTTCATGGTGCTTCAGGCGGCCCTGTCCGTGCTCCTGTCCCGGCACGGCGCCGGTGAGGACATTCCGCTCGGCACGGCCGTCGCCGGACGCACCGACGAAGCCCTCGACGACCTGGTCGGCTTCTTCGTCAACACCCTTGTCCTGCGCACCGATCTGTCCGGTGACCCCACCTTCGACGAAGTGCTCGATCGCGTCCGGGAGTTCGACCTTGCCGCCTACGCCCACCAGGACGTGCCGTTCGAGCGGCTGGTGGATGCCCTCGGCCCGGAACGGGCGCGGAACCATCACCCGCTGTTCCAGACCATGCTCGTCCTCCAGAACCAGGCGGACACCACCATCGGCCTCCGCGGTCTCACGGTGACGCCGCAGCCCGTGCACACCGGGATCAGCAAGTTCGACCTGACCTTCACCTTCACCGAGACACACGACGGCGCGGGCCGGCCCGCCGGACTCGGCGGAGTCCTGGAGTTCTCCACCGAACTGTTCACCCACCCCACCGCGCACGCCCTGGCCGCGCGCCTCACCCGGCTGCTCGCCTCGCTCGCCGCCGACCCCGGCCGGCGTGTCCACTCGGCCGAAGTCCTGGACGCGGCGGAGCGGGAGAGCCTGGAGCGGGCCTCGCACGGCCCCCTCCGGCCCCTCGCGGCACGCACAGCGGCCGAGGCATTCCACGCGCAGTCCGCCAGAACCCCCGGGGCGATCGCCGTACGCGACGGCTCGCGCCTGCTCACCTTCAGCGAACTCGACGCACTCTCCGATGACTTGGCGCACCACCTGTACGACCGGGGCATCGGCAGCGGTGACCTCGTCGCCCTCGCTCTGGAAGGCACCGCCGACCAGGCCGTCGCGATGCTGGCGGTGGCCAAGGCGGGAGCCGCCTGTCTGCCGGTCGACCTCGGATACCCCGAGGCCCGGATCACCTACATGATCGACGACGCCCGCCCGGCGCTGCTGCTCACCCACAACGCCGCCCATGCCGAGCGGTACATCCCGTCCGTACCCTGCCTCGCACTCGACGACCGGGCCGCATGGTCCACCGGGCGCCCGGCACCGTCCGAGGCCGCTCCGGACCCGCTCGACGCCGCGTACGTCATCTACACCTCGGGTTCCACCGGCAGCCCCAAAGGTGTCGTCGTCACCCACGCGTCCCTGGTCAACCACATGGCGTGGCTGGCCGGGCACCTCGGTCTCAGCGACGACGACCGGGTTCTGGCACGTACCTCGCCGAGCTTCGACGCCTCGGTCTGGGAGACCTGGCTGCCGCTGTTGCACGGCGGCTCCACCTGCCCCGTGCCGCCCGAGCTCAACCACGACCCGGCCGGGCTCCTGACCCGCATGCGTGAAACCGGCGCGACCCTCGCGCAGTTCGTGCCCTCGCACCTCTCCCTCGTCCTCACCGAGACCCTCACCGAAGAGGCACCCACGACCCTGCGGGCCGTCCTGTGCGGCGGTGAACCCCTGCCCCGGTCCCTGGCCGACCGTGCGGGGCAGGCCTGGGGGGCCGAGGTGCACAACCTGTACGGCCCCACCGAGACGACGATCGACGCCACCGCCCACCTCCACTCCCACCGGGAGACGGACACCTTCGCGGAGGGCGGCGTGCCGCTCGGCCGCCCCGTCGACAACACCCGCGCCTACGTCCTGGACGCCGCGCTCCGGCCGGTGCCGCCGGGGGTCACCGGTGAACTCCACATCGCGGGCGACGGCCTCGCCCGCGGCTACCTGGGACGCCCCGGCCTGACCGCCGCGCGGTTCGTCGCCGACCCGTACGGCCCCGCCGGGAGCCGCATGTACCGCACGGGCGACCTCGTCCGACGGGACGGAGACGGCCTGCTCACCTATGTCTCCCGCGCGGACGACCAGGTCAAGCTGCACGGCTTCCGTATCGAACTCGGCGAGATCGAGGCGGCGCTCACCGCGCTCGACGGCATCACCGCAGCCTGCGCGGCTGTCCGCGAGGACCGGCCGGGCGAACGGCGTCTGGTCGCCTACACCGTTCCCGACAGGCGCGGCGGCGCAGCGCAGCCGGCCGCCGGCGAGCTGCGCACCCGGCTGACATCGGCCCTGCCGCACTACATGGTGCCGGCCGTCTTCGTCACCCTCGACGCGCTGCCGCTCCTGCCCAACGGCAAGACCGACCGCAGGGCCCTGCCCGCCCCGGAGCGCCCTGCCCCCGCCCGTGCGGGCGGGCAGCCGCGCACCGCACGGGAACACGTGCTGTGCGACGTGTTCGCCTCCGTCCTGCGCAGCCGGGCCGTCCGTACGGACGACGACTTCTTCGCGCTCGGCGGCGACAGCATCCTCTCCATCCAGCTCGTCAGCCGCGTCCGCGACGCGGGCCTCGGGATCACCCCTCGCGACGTGTTCGTCCACCGCACCCCCGAGGCCATCGCGGCCATCGCCACCACACTCGGCCAGGACACCGCCGGACCGGCCGAAGACGGCACCGGCGAGATGCCCCCGACGCCCATCGCCGCCTGGCTCCTGGAGCGGACCGGCGGCACGGACGGGTACAACCAGTCCGGGGTGCTGCGCACACCCCAGGGCGCCGACGGCGACACACTCACCGCCGCACTCCAACTGCTCATCGACCGCCACGACACGCTCCGGCTGCGTGTCAGCCGCCCGGCCGGAGGCGACCCCGTCCTCGAAGCCCTGCCACCCGGCGCTGTGGACGCCCGCCGCCACTTCACCCGGGTCGACATCACCGGCCTCGGCACGGAAGCCGCCCGTGCCGCGGTCACCGAGGCGGGCGAACAGGCCCGCAAGCTCCTGCGGCCCGCCCAGGGGGACGTTGTCGAGGCCGTATGGGGCGATGCCGGACCGCACGCCCGCGGGCGTCTGCTGCTCGTCGTGCACCACCTCGCCGTCGACGCGGTCTCCTGGCGCATCCTCGCAGCCGACCTGGCCCGCGTATGGCAGACGGTCGCGGGCACCGAGGACAGGGGCACGCCCTCAGCCCCGGCCACGGCCACCACGCCCTACCGGGCCTGGGCCCACCTCCTCAGTTCCCAGGCGCGGAGCGCCGCCCGGAAGGCCGAACTCCCGCTATGGCAAAGGGTGCTGAGCACACCGGACCCACAGCTTGGCTACCGGCCTCTCGACCCCCACCTGGACACCGCCGACGGGACACGCACCCTGGTCACGCACCTGCCCGCCACCTGGGCGAAGTCCCTGCTCACCACCGCCCCCGGCGCCTTCCACGCCGGAGTGGACGACATTCTGCTCACCGGTCTCGCCCTCGCCGTCCGCTCCTGGCGGGTGGAGCGGGCCACCCGCTTCGGCGGGCCCCGGCCGGACAGCTCCGCCCTCCTCCTCGACCTGGAGGGCCACGGCCGGGAGCAGATCGCCGAACATCTCGACCTCTCCCGTACCGTCGGCTGGTTCACCAGTCTCTACCCGGTCCGCCTCGATCCCGGGCCCGTCGACGCCCGCAACCCCGGGCGCTTCGACTCCGCTCTGGTCGAACGCGCCGTCAAGCGCGTCAAGGAACAGCTTCGGTCCGTGCCCGACCACGGGGTCGGCTACGGAATGCTGCGCCATCTCAACCAGGAGACACGCCCCCTGCTGGCCGCCGCCGCTCCACCCCAGATCGGTTTCAACTACCTGGGCAGGTACGCCGCTGCGCAGGAACCGGCCGGCGCCACCGGAGGCGCCGACTGGGACGTTCTGCTCGATGGCGGCGGTCCGCGCAGCCAGGACCCGGACATGCCCGTGCACCACGTCATCGACATCAACGCGCACACCGAGGACCTGCCCGAAGGCCCGCGCCTGGTGACCCGCTGGACCTGGCCCGGCGACCTCCTCAAGGAGGAGGACGTGGGCTCCCTGTCCGAGGCGTTCGGAGCCGCGCTGCGGGCCATCACCGAACACGCACAACGACCCGACGCGGGCGGCTACACGCCGTCCGACCTTCCCCTGGTCTCGCTCAACCAGGCCCAGATCGACCGACTGCAGAACAAGTGGGGTGGCCGCAAGTGAACGGATTCCGACTCGAGGACGTACTGCCGCTGACGCCGCTCCAGGCCGGCATGCACTTCCACGCCCTGTACGACTCCGATGCCGTCGACGTCTACACCGCGCAGTTCGTCTTCGGCCTCGAAGGCGCCGTGAGCGTTCCCGCACTGCGCGCCGCCATCGCCGGCCTGCTGCGCCGGCACGCCAACCTGCGGGCCGGATTCCTCCACGAGGATCTGGACGAGACCGTACAGGCCGTCGCCGCCGAGGTTCCCGTACCGCTGGAGGAACTGGACCTGTCCAGCGCACAGGACACCGGCACGACGGAGGAACGCCTCACCGCCTTCCTCGCCGCCGACCGCACCCGGCGCTTCGACCTCACCACGCCGCCACTGATGCGGTTCACCCTGCTGCGCACAGCTCCCGGGCGCCACCGCCTCGTCATGACGAGCCATCACATCCTGTTCGACGGCTGGTCGATGCCTCTCCTCGTACGGGAACTGTTCGCGCTGTACGCGTCGCAGGGCGACGACAGCGCCCTGCCGCGCGTCACCCCCTACCGCACCTACCTCCACTGGCTGGCGCAGCAGGACCGCACCGCCGCCCTGGAGGCCTGGTCGGCCGCCCTCGACGGCATCGAGGCCCCCACCCTGCTCGCCGGGCCCGGCGGCGCGGGTGCGCCCGCCTCCGCCGAACTGCCCGAGACGCTCGTCCTCGACCTCGACGCCGCCACGACTCACCGGCTCCGCGAGACGGCCCGCGCCCACCGGCTCACCCTCAACACCCTGGTCCAGGGCGCCTGGGGCCTGGTGCTCGGACACCTCACCGGGCGCCCCGACATCGTGTTCGGCGCCACCGTGTCCGGCCGCCCGCCGGAGATCCCCGGCATCGAGTCGATGGTCGGCCTGTTCATCAACACCGTGCCGGTACGGCTGCGCACCAGCCCCGGCGAATCCCTGGCGGCACTCCTGACCCGGCTTCAGGAGGAACAGGGCCGCCTCCTCGGCAGCCAGTACCTGGGCCTGACCGAGATACAGGGCGTCACCGGCCTGGACGAACTCTTCGACACCCTGACCGTGTTCGAGAACTACCCGATGGACGACGAGGCCCTGCGCACGGCGCGACAGGGACTGCCCGGCCTGACCGTCACAGAATTCAGCGGCACGGACGCGGCCCACTACCCCCTCACCCTCACCATCGCGCCGGGTGACACTCTGCGGATCACCTTCGGATACCGGGCTGCCGTCCTCGACCGCGACGAGGTGGCCCGCACCGTCACCAGGATGCGGCGCCTGCTGACGGTGATGGCGCAGGGCCTCGACCACCGGGCCGACACCGTCCCCCTCCTGCCGGACGGAGAACGCGAAACCCTGATCGCGCAGGCGGCCGGAGCCGCTCTGCGCCGCGCACCAGGGGAGCGGACCATCCCGGACGCCGTGGCCGAGCAGGCCGCCCGGCACCCGGACAACGTGGCCGTGTCCGGCGCGGGCGAGCAACTGACCTACCGGCAGCTCCATGATCTCTCGAACGGGCTGGCCGGTGCCCTGACCGGGCTCGGCACCGGCCCCGAGGACGGCGTCGGCATCCTCGTGGCCCGCTCGACCGCCACGGTCACCTCGTCGCTGGGCGTCCTGCGCGCAGGCGCCGTCTATGTGCCGCTCGACCCGCGCTGGCCCGTCGAACGGCTCAACCGTGTGGCCGTGGTGGCCGCCCTGCGCCTTCTGATCGTCGACGCGAGCACCCGAGCACACCCCTGGGTACGTCAACTGGACCCGGCCATCACCGTGCTCACCGTCGACACCGCAGGCCGTGTCCGGCACGGAGGCCCGGACACTCCCGGAGCTCTCCCGGCCGTCACCGGCGGCTCCCGTCTCGCGTACACGATGTTCACCTCCGGCTCCACCGGGCTGCCCAAGGGCGTGGGCGTCACCCACGCCGACGTGACAGCCCTCGCGGCCGACCGGAACTGGGACGACGGCGCGGCGGACGCCGTCCTGATGCACTCGGCGTACGTCTTCGACGCCTCCACCTTCGAGATCTGGGCCCCCCTCCTCAACGGCGGCCGCGTCGTCGTGGCGCCCGAGGGCACGCTCCAGCCCGCCGTACTCCGGGACCTCGCCGCCCGGCACGGCCTCACAGCGGCGTTCCTGACGACCGCCCTGTTCAACGTACTGGCCGAAACCGACACGGACGCCCTCGGCCTGCTGCGTCTGGTCGCCACCGGAGGCGAGGCCGCCGCGCCCGGCGTCCTGCAGCGCGTCGCCTCCGCCCATCCGGACACCGTCCTCCTCCACGTCTACGGACCCACCGAGACCACCACCTTCGCCACCGCCCACCGGGTGCGCCCCGACGACGTTCCCGGCCGCGCGGCCCCGATCGGCCGGCCGCTGGACGGCATGCGCGCCCATGTCCTGGACGCGTCGATGCGGCCGGTGCCGCCGGGGGCCGAGGGAGAGCTGTACGTCGCGGGCGCCGGGGTCGCCCGCGGCTACCTGGGGCGGCCCGGCCTCACCGCCTCCCGGTTCGTCGCTGACCCGTTCGCCGGGACCGGCGCCCGCATGTACCGCACCGGCGACCTGGTGCGCCGGGACGCCGACGGCTCCCTGCGCTACGTCGCCCGTGCGGACCAGCAGATCAAACTGCGCGGCCACCGCATCGAACCCGCCGAGATCGAGACGGTGCTCCGTGCCGATCCGTCCGTCAGCACCGCCTGTGTCCTGGTCCGCGAGGATCTGCCCGGAGACCGGACCCTCACCGCCTACGTCGTCCCCGCACCCGGACACACCCCGGAAGCCGGGCCGCTCGCCGCGCATGTCGCACTCCATCTGCCCGCCTACATGGTCCCGGCCGTCATCCAGCCGGTCGACGCGCTGCCCCTGACCCCCAACGGCAAGCTCGACCGGGCCGCCCTGCCCGCACCCACCACCCCGCCCAGCACGGCAGGACGGACCCCGCGCAGCGCCCTTGAGGAGATCCTCGCCGGCCTGTTCGCCGATGTGCTCGGCGTGCCACGCGTCGGCGTCGACGACAGCTTCTTCGCCCTGGGCGGCCATTCCCTGCTCGCCACCCGGCTGGTGGGCCGCGTGCGCACCGCCCTGGACACCGAGACCGAGATCCGCACCCTCTTCGAGAACCCCACGGTCGCGGCGCTCGCCTCCGCCCTGGAGAGCGGGAGCCGCCCCGCCCGCCCCGCCCTCGTCCCGCAGCGGCGCCCCGCCACCCTTCCGTTGTCGTACGCCCAGCAGCGCCTGTGGTTTCTCCACCGGCTCGAAGGCCCCTCCGCCACGTACAACATTCCCTTCGCCGTACGCATCGACGGCCCGCTCGACACAGATGCCCTGCACCGGGCCCTGGGCGATGTGGTCCGCCGGCACGCGACCCTGCGCACCGTCTTTCCCGAGCACGACCACGGGCCGCACCAGCGCATCACCGACCCGGACGACGCGTGCCTCCCGTTCGCGCGGGAGGCCGTCGACGAGGACAAGGCCGCCGACCGGATCAGAGCAGCCATGGCCGAGCCGATCGACATCGAGCACAGTCTCCCGCTCAGGGCGACCCTGCTGCGGCTGGCCGACGACGCCCACGTCCTGGTGCTCGTGATCCACCACATCGCCGCCGACGGATCGTCCCTGGCTCCCCTCGCACGTGACCTGCGCGCCGCCTACCGGGCCAGGGTCCGCGCGGCGGACCCCATGCTGACCGCACCGCCGGTCGACTACGCCGACCACACGCTCTGGCAGCGCGGGCTGCTCGGTGACGAGCACGACCCCGAAAGCGTCATCTCGCGTCAACTAACCTACTGGGAAGAGGCGTTGCGCGGACTACCGGAACTCGTCGAACTGCCGTGGGACCGGTCGCGCCCGGCCGTACCCCGGCACACGGGAGCCACGCACGCCTTCGCCGTCGACCGCGCCACCTCACGACAGCTCGCGCACCTCGCCCGTGCCGGCGGATGCAGCCTCTTCATGGTGCTCCAGGCCGCCCTGTCGACCGTGCTCTCCCGGCACGGCGCCGGAGACGACATCCCGCTCGGCACGGCCGTCGCCGGGCGCACCGACGAGGCGGCCGCGGACCTCGTGGGCTTCTTCGTGAACACGCTCGTGCTGCGCACGGACCTGACGGGCGACCCCACGTTCCGCGAACTCCTCTCCCGCGTGAAGGAGTCCGACCTGTCCGCCTACGCGCACCAGGACGTTCCCTTCGAGCGCCTGGTGGAACTGCTCAACCCCGCACGCTCCCAGAGCCACCACCCGCTCTTCCAGACCATGCTCGTTCTCCAGAACCACACCGCCGCCGCGCCCCTCGACCTGCCCGGCCTCACGGTCAGCGAGGTGCCGGCCGACGCCCGTGTCAGTAAGTTCGACCTGTCGTTCACCTTCACCGAGACACACGACGACGACGGCACCCTCAGCGGAATGCGGGCCACCGTCGACTACGCGACGGAACTCTTCGACGCGGCAACCGTCCACGCCCTCGCCGACCGGCTCGTTCGGCTTCTCGGGGCCGTCGGAGCGGACCCGGACCGTCCGCTGCACACTTACGACGTGCTCACTGCCGCCGAGCGCGACCGCCTCGCAGCCTGGGGGACCGGCCCCGTCGAGGAGCTGCCCGGGCAGACGTTCCCCGAACTCTTCGGGCAGTGGGTACGGCGCACCCCCCGGGCCCCCGCGGTCCGCGACGGCGACACCACCCTCACCTACGGCGAACTCGACGCCCGCGCGAGCGCCCTCGCCGGTCACCTCACTGCTCGGGGCATCGGCCCCGAGGACCGGGTGGCCGTCGCCCTGCCCCGCACGCACCAGCTCGTCGTGGCCCTGCTCGCCGTCCTGCGGGCAGGGGCGGCCTATGTGCCCCTGGACCCCGACTACCCGGCCCAGCGCCTCTCCTACATGCTCGAAGACGCCCAGCCGCGACTGCTGCTCACCACCCCCGCCGTCCACGGCCGCCTCCCCGAGTCCCCCGTACCGCACCTCTACACCGACGCACCGCGTCCGCACGCCGGCGAAACCGCGAACAGCGCTCCGGCGGGCGCACACTCCGCCGCCCGCACCACGCCCGCTCCGCCCCCGGACCCCGCACACCCGGCGTACGTCATCTACACGTCGGGTTCCACCGGCCGCCCGAAGGGTGTCGTGGTCACCCACCGGGGCGTCGGCGCCATGGCCAGGACCCAGAGCGAGCGGCTTCGCGTCACCCCGGACAGCCGCGTGCTGCACATGGCGTCCGTCAGCTTCGACGCCGCGTTCTGGGAGCTGTGCATGGGGCTGCTCTCCGGGGCCTGCCTGGAGATCGGCGAACGCGACGCGCTGCTCCCCGGCCCCACCCTCGCCGCCCTGGTCCGCGAGCGGGGCATCACCCACCTCACCCTGCCGCCCGCCGCACTCGCGGTGATGCCGCCCGGCTCGATTCCCGCCGGAACCACGCTGGTTCTCGCGGGCGAGGCCTGTCCGCCGGCCCTGGCACGTGCCTGGGCGCGCGACCGGTTCCTCGTGAACGCGTACGGCCCGACGGAGACCACTGTCTGCGCCACCATGAGTGCCTTCCAGCACGCGGACGGCCCGCTCGCCCCCGACCGCACGGTGTCCGTCGGCACCCCCGTCGACGGCACCCGCGTGCATGTCCTGGACGACCGTCTGGAACCCGTGCCGCCCGGCGTGGCCGGTGAGCTGTACGTGTCCGGGGAAGGGGTGGCCCGGGGCTACCACGGACGGCCCGCTCTGACCGCCTCCCGTTTCCTGGCCGATCCGTTCGACCGCACGGGGGGCCGCATGTACCGCACCGGCGACCTGGTGCGCTGGACGACGGACGGGGAACTCGTCTACGTGTCCCGAGTCGACGACCAGGTCAAACTCCGTGGGTTCCGCATCGAACTCGGTGAGATCGAAGCTGCGCTCACCGCGCTGCCAGGGGTGGCCGCCGCCTGCGCCGCCGTCCGGGAGGACCGCCCCGGCGACCGGCGCCTGGTCGTGTACACCGTGCCCGCGGACGGTGCGCCGGGGCCGGACGAGGCCGAGGTGCGCGCACACCTGGCCGCGACCCTGCCCGACCACATGGTCCCCGCCGCCCATGTCGCTCTCGGGGCCCTGCCCGTCACCCCCAACGGCAAGACGGACCGGCGCGCTCTGCCCGCGCCCCACCACACGGCACCGGGAGGCCGCGCGCCGGGCACCGCGCGGGAACGTGCCCTGTGCGAGGTCTTCGCGGAAACGCTCGGTGTGCCCGAGGTGGGAGTCACGGACGACTTCTTCACCCTGGGCGGACACTCGCTGCTGGCCGTGACGCTGGCCCGGCGGATCGGGGAACGGTTCGGCCGGCGCCCCTCCCTGCGTGCCTTGTTCGCGGCACCCACCGTCGAGGGCGTCGACCGCTTGCTGGCAGGCGAAACAGGGGAGGGGCACCAGGAGGAGACCACCCCGGACCTCGCCGCCGAGGTCCGGCTGGCACCGGACATCTCCAGGACGGGGCGTGCGGCCGAGGCCGCGGCACGCAGACCCCTGCGGCCTTCCGCCCGCCCTCTTCTGACCGGTGCCTCCGGCTTCCTCGGTGCCTTCCTCCTGCGTGACCTCATCGAGACGACCGGCGGCCCCGTCGACTGCCTCGTACGGGCGGAGGACGACCGCCGCGCGGCACACCGGCTGCGGACCAATCTGGAGCGCTACGGCCTGTGGCGCCCCCGGTACGCGGACCTTATCCACCCCGTCCCGGGCGATCTCGCCGCCCCGGGCCTCGGGCTCTCCCCCTCGGACCGCACTGCCCTGGTCCGCCGCCTGGGCCCGGTCCTGCACAACGGTGCGCAGGTGAACTTCGCAGCCCCGTACGGTGATCTGCGTGCTTCCAACGTGTCCGGCACCGAGGAACTGCTGCGTCTGCTCGCCGATTCGGCCTCACCCGGGATGCACTACATCTCGACCACCGGCGTGTACGCCCCGTCCCCTGGCCCCCGCACCGTCACGATCACGGAGTCGACCCCGACGGGTCCCTTCTCCGCCCTGCCGGACGGGTACGCACAAAGCAAGTGGGTCGCCGAAGGCATCGTCGGCCTGGCCCGTGAACGCGGACTGCCGGTGACCATCCACCGGCCCGGCCGTATCAGCGGCCACACGGCCACCGGCGCCTGTCAGGACCGTGACCTCCTCTGGCAGCTCATCAAGGGCTGCCTCCAGGCGGGCGCGGTCCCGGACCTTCCGTACGGGTCGACCGACTGGGTCCCGGTCGACTACGTCAGTGCCGCCGTCGTGGCCCTCTCCGTATCCGGCCCCACCGACGACCGGACCTACCACCTCACCAACCCGGACGCGCCGGGCCTGGACCGGGTCTTCGAAGCGGCCGCCCGCCTCGGACACGAGCTGACCACCGTTCCCGCGGCTCAGTGGCGGGCCCGTGTGGCTGCACAGCCCGACAACGCGGCGCAGCTGTTCCTCGGCGACGAGAGACAGACCCGGCACGAGGCGACGGACCGGCGTCGCTTCGACTCCCGGCGGACGGCCGCCGCCGCAGCGGCTCTGGGCGTCGGCCGGCCACGGTTGACCGACGAGATCCTGATCCGCTATCTGACGTACTTCCAGGATTCAGGATTCCTGCCTGCTCCGGCGGTGCCGGCCACGCTGTCCTGACCTGCGGAACTCCGTCTCATCGGTTCCCGGCTCCGCCGCGAAGGCGCCCCGCAGTACGCGACTGCGGGGCGCCTTCGCCGCGTCGGGACGCGGGGTGAGGAATCGCGGGACCGAGCACGGGAATCGGGGATCCACCCAAAGGAGCTGACTGTTCCTTCGGTGCCGGCCCTCCCGCGGGTCTCACGCATCGAGTACGGCGGCGACGGCCTCGATCTCGACGAGCTGATCCTGATAACCCAGCACCGTGACACCCATCAACGTGCTGGGCACATCATGGTCGGCGAAGGAGTCCCGGACCACCTGCCAGGCGGCCACCAGATCCTCCCGACGGGCCGATGCTACGAGCACCCTCGTACTGATGACGTCTTGGAGGGACGCGCCGGCGGCAGTGAGAGCAGCCCGCATGTTCTCGATGGCTTTCAGGGCCTGACCTGCGTAGTCGCCGATCGCTGCCGTCGAGCCGTCGTCATTCAGTGGACACGCCCCGGCCAGGAAGATGAGGCGGGAATCGGCGGGCGCCGTGGCTGCGTAAGCGTACTCGGCGACGTCGGACAGTGAAGCGGAGCGGATCAGAGTGATGGCACGAGCCACGATTGTGGGGTCCTTTCCCGTCGAGCAGTGAGCCCGGACATTCTGCCCACCGGGCGTGGGTCCCGTCTTCCCCATTTATCGCCGCCCGACGGCATGCCACCATTTCTGGCCGCCTCTGGCTTCCGGGTGAAGGATGGGGGACGCTCGTGGTGCGCAGAGGACGTGGCCGCGCCGCATCCACCGCCGGCAGTTGCGGCTTCCACCCCGGCATCCGGCCTTTCGCACCACACCCGCCCTGCCGTCGCGTTGACCCGTTGAGGAGGGGGCAGCGGCCCCAGCACAACGGAGCACGGGCCGCTGCGCTGGTGGCAGCGGCCCGTGCTCCGTGAAGAGGGTCCGGTCGGCAGAGGGTCAGACCCGGTCGGCGGCGATGAGAAGGTACTGGAAGGAGCCGTCCCTGTACGAGTTGATGAACGCGTCCTCGATGCCCGTCACCAGTGACGACGTAGCCCGCAGCTCCCAGTAGGGCAGTGTGTCGGGAGTAAGGTCGATGACGGCCGTGGGCACGAGACGGTTGTTGGCCATGGCCCGCAGATACTCCCGGCGCGAGTGGATGTTGCACTCGAAGTGCGCGTTGATCTGCGAGACCCACTTCGAGGGCTGGCCGTACCGCGGATTCCAGCAGCCGGTGACGGTCACGTAGCGACCGCCGACCGACAGGACACGAGAGTGTTCGGCGAAGAGGTCGTCCAAGTCGACGTACATGCTCGACTCGTTGTTCCACGAGCCCGCGGTCGAACCGGTCTCGAAGGGCGTGGCGAGCATGTTGCAGACACGGGCGCGGACATGGTCCTGGATGCGCAGATCCCGGGCGCGGTTGTTGGCGAATTCCGCCTGCTTGGCCGACAGCGTGACACCTTCGACCTTGCAGCCGAAGCGCCGGTGTGCCATCACCATCGAACCGCCGCGGCCGCAGCCCGCGTCCATCAGGGTGTCGTCCGGCCCGATGTCACCGAGGTGCCCCAGCAGGAGCTCGGCCTGGGCCGACTCCAGCCGGTGGAGCTCGGCGATGAGTCTCTTCTCGCCGGCGCTGTCCTGGGTGTCGCCGAGCGCCTCGTGTTCGACTTCACCGACGCCGTAGTGGTGGTGATAGAGACCGTCGACATCGCCGAGGCGCAGGTTCACGGGCCTGGCCTCCCCGTCCCAGTAACGGGCGATGTCTCCTTGGTAGGCCGTCGCCGGGCTGGGAAGGCGTACGGCGGTGGTGATGAGTTCGGTGGTGGTGGTCACAGATGAATCCATTCTCTTACCAGAATTCGGGCAGGCTGTAGCGATAGGTGTTGGACCGGTGCCAGTGGTGGTTGCCGTCGACCCAGGCGGCCACGCCCCGGAGGAAGCGCTGCACGCTGGGCACGGGGCAGGCGACGGCAAGCGCCGCGGCTTCGGTCTCGAAGTCGTGCATGAGGTCGTTGTGCACCTCGACGGACTTCAGATAGGCGTCCCGGTCGGACAGACCCTCACGTTCGGCGATGACGACGGGAAGGTTCAGGTGCCGGCCGGGGCTGTCGAGTTCCTTGGTGTACGAGTACAGGTCGTTCACGATCGTTGTCGCGTTTCCCGCGAGAGCGATGACCCTCTGCATGCCCGTCCGGGCGTGCAGGTCCGCGGGCAGCTCGTAGCCGCCGACGGTGTCGGTGATGGTCGGGCACGGGCGGAAGTTGTTGAACTGGCGCATCGCCAGGTACTCCCACACCTCCGGGACATGGTCCCGCTCGGCCCAGGACGCTTCGGCGAGGTACCCCAGGTGCAGCCGCGCCATGTCGTGCCGCAGCCGGTCGGCCTGGGAGGCGCCGGCCGCCCGGACGAAGTACTCCATGGCCGAGTGGTACGCGCGCCGAGGCGCGTCCGCATGCAGCGACTTCGACCACTGCGGCTGGTACTCCCGCGTCGTGTACAGGGGGTCGAGGGCGGTGTGCGCCAGCAGCAGGCGTTCACCGAGGCCGACCGGCGAGCCGCCGTGGTCCTCGCAGTAGTAGTCGTCCACCGCGTTCTCCGCCACCATCAGCCGTGTGGCGAGCATGAGATGGTCGATGGTGGGTGCGTCCGGATGGCAGCCGACCATGTACCGCCCCACGGAGAAGCCGTCGAACTGGTCCTCCCACTCCTTGGGATACAGGGCGACCTCGTCCAAGGCCCAGGCCTTGATCCTTTTGCTGAGCTCCTCGACCCGCACCGGGTCGGGTTCGGGAACCAGGTGGTAGTACAGGCCCGGAACCGGCCGGCTTTCCGCTGTATCCACGGACGTGTGCGAAGGTTCCGGCGACTCCTTCCATCGGAAGGGACGGATGCCGGCCGTCCCCAGACCGCTGGGGCCGCGCAGGATCCGTTCCAGGCCGGCGCTGGTCGCGGCCGCACCGGTCGGCAGGGCGCCGGGAGGAACCGGCGCCGGCCGGGAGACCGTGGGAGGCGCGGGCGGACGAGACACACCGGGTGGGCCGCCGGTGGCAGCCCTGATGTCCCGGGCCCGCTGTGCGGCGTCGGACAGGACGTGCGCCGCGAAGCGGGAAGCGGCCTCGGGCAGGTTCGATCGCGGAGGTATCAGCTCAGATGCGGGCATCCATGGCTCCTCGTCGGGTGGGTGGTTGTTCTGAGGCTCTCGGGGCACACATGCGGCCGGCCCGGACGGCTTCGAGGGCGTCACACATGCCTTGGCGGGCCGGATCCGCTACTTGGGCCACCGTGCGATCTGCACGTTCTCCAGCACGCCGACCGCGTCCGGCACGAGGATGGCGGCGGAGTAGTAGGTGCTGACGAGGTAGGACATGATCGCCTTCTCGTCGATGCCCATGAAGCGGACCGACAGACCCGGTTCGTACTCGTCCGGGAGTCCCGTCTGATGCAGACCGATGACGCCCTGGTTCTCCTCACCGGTCCGCATGACCAGGATCGAGCTGGTCTTCTCCTCGGTGACGGGGATCTTGTTGCAGGGCAGGATCGGGACCCCGCGCCACGCAGGCACCTGCTGGCCGCCGAGATCGACGTGGTCCGGGTACAGACCGCGCGAGTTGAACTCACGACCGATCGCCGCGATGGTCCGGGGATGCGCGAGGAAGAACTTGGAACCCCGGCGGCGACAGAGCAGTTCGTCCATGTCGTCCGGGGTCGGCGGGCCGGAGTGCGGCTGGATGCGCTGCTTGAAGTCGGCGTTGTGGAGCAGGCCGAATTCCCTGTTGTTGATCAGCTCGTGCTCCTGGCGCTCGCGCAGCGCCTCGATGGTGAGCCTGAGCTGTTCCTCGGTCTGGTTCATCGGCCCGTTGTAGAGGTCGGCGACCCTGGTGTGGATACGCAAAATGGTCTGGGCGACCGAGAGTTCGTACTCGCGTGGGTTGAGCTCGTAGTCGGCGAACGCGCCGGGCAGTTCAAGCTCGCCGACGTGACCGGCCGACATCGCGATCTCCGCCTCGCCGCGATGGTTCTGCCGTCGGCGGGAACGCGATGCGAACGCTTCGACGTGGTCCCGCAGAGCCGGAGCCGTGGACAGCACGGCTGCGAAGTCGGCGCGCGACAGGGTGAGCAGGATGCCCGAGGTCTCGGCAACGGCCGTCTGCTCCCACCGGGCATCCTCGTCCAGCAGGGCGTTCTCCCCGAACCGGTCGCCGTCGGCCAGTACGTCCAGAGTGACCTCGTCGCCGTAACTGCCGACGCTGGTCTGCCCGATGCGGCCACGAGCGATCAGGTGGAGCTGATCGGCAGGGGCCCCGCGCTCGACCAGCGTCTCTCCTGAGCGGAAGTCGCGTTGAACGCACCGGTCCGCAAGAGCCGTCAGCACATCCACGTCGTCGAAGCCGCGCAGCAGGGCCAGTTCGCCGAGCTCTTCAGGGATCACCCGGACTCCGGAACCGTCCTGGACGAACTCCACGATCCCGTCGCCGACGATGTACGTGAGGCGGCGGTTCACCCGGTAGGTGCCGCCCTTGGTCTCCACCCAGGGGAGCATGCGCAGCAGCCAGCGAGAGGTGATCTCCTGCATCTGTGGGGCGGACTTGGTCGTGCTGGCGAGGTTGCGGGCCGCCGCCGTGCCCAGACTGGACTGCCGCGGCAGATCCAGTCGTACGTCCGAACTCGGGTCAACAGTCATCGGGCCAAGCTCTCCTTGGGGAGGGTGGCGACATGCGTATACGGACGTCGCCGGGCAAGAGGGGGAAAGGGGGGCAAAGGATGGGAATCCATCCAGATCCACGAGAACCCTAGAGGCCGTCCCGCGTCCGGGACCAAGGAAATCCTGCGACATTAACTCGATACGATGATCACGACAGTGTCATGTTTGGTCGGTCACCAGCAGGATTGAGCCGCGCTGGAACCGTGCGTTCCGTGAGCGGTCGGACAGGCCCCGACGCGGGGCCGGTGAGCCGAGGCGCGGTAGAAGTGCTGCACAGTCGCACTGCTGTGGTCAATCGGATCGGCCGGGACGCGCCTCCGTAGTCGTCGCTCTCCGTATTAATTGTGAACGGACTTGCGACACTGGGTCGAAATTGCGACAAGGGTGGGTCGGATCAGCGGGCCGGGTGTGAGATCAGCGATTGAGGGCCGACGCAGTCATGGCTCGACCGGGACGAGGGCGCGTGCCGCTCCGGGTCGACCGAAGAATTGGCGGCGCACGCGGCGTGCCTGGCGGCGGGAGATGCCTTCGTTCACAGGGGAGCGGACGGATCGGCCCAGTGCGCGCGGGGGAGTGCCGACGCCGTGCTCCGCACATGCCCGGGCCGGAGCGTCCTCATCAAGGATGCAGAGGGAAGCCGCCGAACCATGAGTGGGAGAATGTGAGCGCCGAGCCCTTGTCAACGGCTGCGGCCACCGCGGGGGAGCGCGGTGACGAAGAGCCGCCGGAGGCAACCGTGTCGCCTGGCGGCCACACTCATCCGCTCCACCACGGGGCCGAGGCCGACGGCCGCAGAAGTCAGGGACCCGCGCGTCTCGGCTGTGAGCGTCAGTCCGGCAGGGGCACGCGGATAACAGGAGTGAAGGGGCGTTTGTTGAATCCGGTGCGTACATTGCGGCAGGCCGGCGCTTCGCACATCAGGAACTCGTCGACGTTCTTCCGGCCTGTGCGGTTCTTCAGCCAGGTCTTCTCGTTGCCGGTAAGGGGCCGGTGCTGTTCGTCGGAGTCGCAGGTGTAGCAGAACTTGACCGAGGGTTGCACGGCACCTCCTGGAGGGCGGATAAACCGAGACGTGAGTATATGGAGGCTTACCGGACTCTCGACAGAGGCCATTCGGCTGTCTGCCGGGTGGCGCTGCGCCCAGGCAAAGTCAGTCACACGTCGCCCAGGAACCCAGGATCGGACGGCCCCACCCGCCGTGCGAAGTCCGCTGCGACTCCTCACACCTCACGCATCGGCACAGGCTGCCGGCGTGTGGCCGCGAGACGTGAAGGGGAGCCATGGCTGGACTGGTATGTCGGCAAGCTCGCCACGTACGAGGTAAGCCCTCCGGTGACCGACGTCGAGTCGGCGGTGAAGTACCTACAGCGCGAACGAGCGGTGACACTTGGCGGCGTCCGCCGGAACGACTGGGGACTCGCTGTGATCGAACGAGCCGATGAACTGCTCCAAGACGAGGTGCTGCGAGTCGCGCAGCGAGGTCTGCATCCGTGGCTGGGAGGAATCATCCACGAGCGCAACGATCCTCGGCCGGAGCACTGGATTGCCGCGGACAAGAGCAACAGCCCAGGCGTCGAGCTCGTCGATGATCCTGCGGAGCTCACCGGCCCCGCGGGGCGACATGGCCCGGATCACGTCGTCGAGTAGGGCACGGCCTTCAAGAGGGTTGCCGCAGCAGTACCAGTGCACGTTGCCGAACTCGTCGTCGTGCCAGAGATCGCGGGCGGGCCGGTGGACGTAGTCCTTCCACAGGCGCAATGCCGAGCTCACGTCGCCCGGCTGGAGGTAGTTCCGCGTGCGTTCAAGGCGAACGATCTCGGATAGCGCTCGCAGGGAGAGGCGGTCGATGGCCGGCCTTGGGCGGTATGACTGCTGCCGGTCCGGAATTTTAGCCCGGATGCGTCCTGGCCGTCTACGCGGCATGGGCCTTTCGGTTGGTGGTCATGCCGCACATGGTGCCACAAGGTCCAACGGTGTCTCGAACGGATTCGATCGTCTGAGGGGTTGGCCGGAGGTGGCGGGCCTCGCAGTTCATCCCGCGCGGTGGAAGGCCGGGGATCCGGACACCGTGCCTCTCAGCGATCCGGGCTACGGCGTCAGCCGCCTGGCCCGGGGCCTGCGCGACCTGCCGGCTGAGCCGGTCGGCCGGGTCCGATCCGGCCGCGCTTCATGCATCCGCCGAAACCACTGCGGATGATCTGTCGACGGAACGGGGTGCCCCGCCGGTGCGGTTACGTTCCTCGGAGGCCGACGTCACCCCGCACGACGTGGACCGCTTCTAAGGGACAATCCTCCGCCGCTTCGATCTGGAGCACACGTTCCGCTTCGCGAGCAGCCCTTCGGCCGGAGGACGCCGAGGTTGCGTACGCCCGCGAAATAGAAGTGCCTGTCTGTCTGATTTCTTGCGAATTTCCGGCTGGGCCGATTGCTGGTCAGTACGGTGCATATCATGGCGAAACGAGAGTCTGTGAGAGGCGAGCCCATACTGCGGCAGACGGCAGACCCGTCCAGCCCGGACGGGACGTCACATTGCCTGGGCGCTGCCGGACAGCGTGGGGGAGCGGAGGGGCCCGGGATCGTCCATCGGCAGCCGCGCGAATTCCTGTGCCGGTGAGCGCGGGGTGGCCCGTTGCGCGGGCTGCGCTTCTGGCAGGGCGAGCCCGCGAGAGCAGGGTGTCTAGCGGAAGGCTGTGGAGCCATGGGGGATGCCGGAGGGCAGTGTCAGGCCGGAGTTCTGGAAGGGCTGCTGCGGGAGGTGCGGGTGGTGGCGGGCCGCACAGTCACGGCCATCCTGTGCACGCACGCCCACGACGACCACGTCCGCGTCGCACCCGAACTCAGCGACCGGACCGGAGCACCCATCCTGCTTCACCCCGCCGACCAGCCACTGTGGACGCTCACCCACCCCGACCGGCAGTGGGACACCGCCCTCGCCGACAAAACCGGGATCACGGTGGGCGATACGACCCTGCGCGTCCTGCACACCCCCGGCCACGCCCCGGCGCCGTCTGCTTCCACGCCCCCGATCTCGGCTGTGTGTTCACCGGCGACACCCTCTTCCGGGGCGGCCCCGGCGCCACCGGCCGCTCGTACAGCGACGAGAACCTCATCAAGCGGTCCATCCACGAGCGGCTGTTCACCCTGCCCGACCCAACGGTCGTCCACACCGGCCACGGTGACGACACCGCCATCGCAGCAGGGAAGAGGAACATCGGCCGCTGAGGAAGGGCACTGCCGTGCCCGGTCGTTCGCCCCGGGGGAGGACGAGCGACCGGCTTGGCATGGCAGCTGTGCACCCGTCAGACCCTCAACGAGTGGACCCGTATCGCAGTGTTCTCATCACAGCCTGCCCAGGCGCCCGCAATCGGCTGGGGATGGGGGCCCTCAAGCGCGTCGTACAGGTGCTGTACAGCCGGATGCCCCTGCCGGCCGCTCGGCCGGCGGGGGCATCCGACCGTCCGACCTGCTACCGGGAACAGGGGATCAGGACGCCGAACACAGGGCCGTCACCGAGGGCGTGCCCGCCGCATCCGATGTACTCGCGAGGAAGCCGAAGGTGGTACTCGCCCCCGGCGCCAGCGTGCCGTTCCACCCGGCGTCGCGCACCGTTGTCCCGGTCAGTGCGCCGTTCCAGACCTGGGTGACCTGGCTGCCCGCCGTCAGTGCGAGGGGTACCGCCCACGAAGAGATCGCTGCCGTGGACGAGGTGTTGGTGACCGTTACCTCACCCTGGTAGCCGCCCTGCCATGCCGACACCGCGCGGAAGGCCGCCGAGCACCCACTACTCCCGGGTTCCCCCGGCTCCTCGGGTTCCCCCGGGGTGAGCAGGGCAGACAGCGCCGGGTACCAACGGGCCGCCATCTTGGCGTCGCCGGAGGCGTTGGGGTGGACGCCGTCGTAGGTGTCGGTGGCCGTGTCGAAGCCCGTCCACTGGTCGACGACGGATACCGGCGACTGCGCGGTGCTGATGCCCTGAGCCCAGGCAGGAATGCGCTGGTTGAAGGCGACCGTACGCGCGGCGCACTCGGCGCAGCTGCTCGGATTGATCGGGATGAGCTGGGCGACCAGCACCTTCATCGCCGGGTTGGAGGCCCTCATCTGGCCGACCAGCTTGGTGTACGCGGCAAGGATGGTGTCCGGCGCGATGCTGCTCCAGACGTCATTGGTGCCGAAGTGCATGACAACGATGTCCGGCGAGGTCGCCGCCAGCCATCCGGGCAGCAGGTTCTGGTCGGCGGTGGTGGTGGCCAGGAAGCCGCCGTGGCCTTCGTTGTCGGCGTCGTGCGTGAGGGCGCAGCTCTGGGCGTTGAGCGTGCCGACGAAGTCGATGTCGGTGTAACCGGCGCTCTGCAACTGGTCCCAGAGGAGGGAGCGCCAGCAGCCCGGTGAGCCGGTGATGGAGTCGCCCAGCGGCATGATCCGGACCGGGGACGCGGTGGCGGCCGCGGCGGCCGGGGTGCCGGCCAGACCTAAACCGGCGGCCAGGGCGAGGAGGGCGGCGAGGAAAGCGGCAAGTAGGGGGTTGCTTCTGCTGCGCACGGGTGTCCTTCCCGAAGGGGGTGGAAGCGGGGGTGCGGTACGGCACGGTGCATGGGAGCGCTCCCATGCACGCGTTCATCAACCCACGCTTGGCAGTGACGCGTCAATATCCCGGACGGGCCGGACTGAGGGCCTCCGACGTTCGACTCCGCCTCCGGCATGTCGTGTTGAACGGACGCCTCGTGGCTCCCCGGCAGTTCATGAGGAGCTTCCGCCGCGTTCTCGCCGGACTGAGCCTGTCCGTCAGATGATTGAGGCGCAGGAAGCGGGGGAGCCCTGGCCTTCTGTCGGCGTACCCGGCGGGCGCGGGAGAGGTGGCAGTGGTCATCTGCGGGACGTACGGGATCCCCATCGTTCGCGGGGTACTTGTGGCACGCGGCTCCCACATAGCCCCGCCGTTCCGCTGGGCCGTGTTGCGGAGGCGAAGGGCGGCCGGGGAGCGCCGGCCGCCCTGGGCGTGCCTCGTGTCTGCTGAGAGCTATTGCGGCTTCTCCTGGATTACTCCCATGACCTGCATGATCTCGTAGTTGCGCAGGATCTCGGCATGGAGTATCTCGGGGGTCACGCCATCCCCGTACCGGGCGTACAGGGTGATCCCGAACCCGATGGACTCAATGTCCGCCTTGGAAAGCTCCTTGTTCTCCCACAAGTCGACCGCACTCGCGCCCCCCTGCAGGATCAGGCGGCCGAACCCTGCCGCCGTGCCCACGTAGCCGTAGTGGGCGTTGGACCAGAAGTCGTCCCGGATCTGTAGGGCGTGGCCGGTGCTCTCGGCCGACCCGGTGATGTCGGTCCAGCTGAACTCCTTGTCCCCGTTCATCTTCTTGATCGCGCCTTTGTGATCCCATGGGCCGCCGGTCTTGACGAGTTCCTTCCACATGCTCGCCGCTTCCTTCTTGTTGCCCCAATAGCCCGGTTTGAGCCAGCGTGCCCGGCTGGGGTCCATGTTGAGGGCCCTCATCTCCTGTACTTGGTCGGAGCGGGAGTTGACCGACATCTCGCCGGCCATGAAGTTCTTGATCGTGTCGTAGGGCGTGGGCGGTTCTTCGGGCGCCCGTCCGGTCGGATCGACCAGCTTGACGGGGCTGTTGTGCGCGTATGTGTACGCGGCGAGGTTGCGGGGTTCGGAGATCCCGCCCGCGAGCTTGGTGTCGAGATACTCCGGCAGGGCCGGGTCCGGGCCCGCCCACAGTTGGGTGCGCGGGTTGTAGTAGCGGACGCCGTGGTAGCTGAGGCCCGTCTCACTGTCGAGTTCCTTGCCGGTGAACTGGTAGGGCGTGTCCTCCTGGCCGGTCCGTTCCTCCACCCAGGTTTCCCCGTACGCAAAATACTCCAGGTGTTCGGTCACCGCGCCCGTGCCGTCCGTGACGTATCCGGACGAGCCGAGGTGGTCGGTGTGGAAGAACGACTGGGCGTTCTCGGCTCCGTCGGCCACGGTCTTGGTCGTCAGGCGGCTGTCGCCGATGAAGACGTGCTTGTAGCCGGTGCCGTCCCGCTCGCTGTAGTTCCGGTTGGGGTACAGCGAGAGCTTTTCGCCCTTCTTGACCACCCGCTCGCCCGTCGCGTCGTACACATAGGACACGGTGGCGTCAGCGCAGCCCGCGGGGCTCTGCTCGACCGTGCCGGTCGCCGCGTCCTGGTTGCAGGCGAGGCGGTTCTCCTCGTCCCAGACGTACTGCCGGCGCTTGTCGGTGACGGCCGTGTTGACCGTGCCTGTCAGGTTGCCGTTGGCGTCGTAGGCATGGCTGATCGGACCGACCTTGCCCGGGGCGTGCGGCTTGGCGCCGTCGTAGGTGTACGTGTAGTCGTACGTGGTCCGGTCCTGGACATCGCCCGGGTTCGACGGGTCCTCGACCGGTTCGATCGGGCCGGCTCCGCCGCCTCCGACCGGGAAGGCCGGGGTGCCGCCGGTGACCTCGTGGGTCTGCGACTTGCTCGTGGTGTTGTGGATCGAGTCGTAGCCCAGGCTCAGTGTGTACGTGTTGAGCGCGTTGTTCTTGTCCGTGTACTGGCCGGACGCGGAGGTGAGCCGGTACTGGTCGTCGTATCCGTAGGTCTGGCTGCTGGGACCGCCGATCTCCCCGCCCTGCGGCACGTTGTTCGCCAGCGAGGTGATGTTGCCGGTCTTGTCGTAGGTGTAGCCCAGGTTCTGGAACGCCGCTCCGCCCGGGGTCACGGACTTGAGGGCTTCGAGCCGGCGGTCCTCGGTGTCGTAGGTGTAGGTGGTGCGTACCCCGTTGCCGGTCTGCTGCAGGATCTTCTGCCCGAATTTGTCGTAGTCGAGCCGGTCCAGGTACGTGTAGCCGGTGCCGTTCTTGGACCCCGTGGCCCGGTTGACCTGGCCGCCCGAGTCGTAGTCGTAGGTGAGGACTTCACCGTCGGGGTAGGTCATCTGCAGCACGCGGTTGAAGGCGTCGTAGCGCCAGGCGGTGGTGTAGGTGCGCGGGGCGTCGCGGACCGCGGTGATCGTGCGGGTCTCCTCGGTCACCTCGCCCAACGCCCCGTAGGCGCGCTTCACCGTGCCTGCCGCGTCGTGGACCTCGGTGACGCGCGAGGCCGTGTTGTCCGGTGCGCCGGGGGCGCCGTACTCGTAGGAGACGTTGTTGTCCGGGAACGTCGGGTAGCGGACGGCCTTCAGCCGCGAGTACTCGTAGTCGTACTCGACGGCCTCGTCCGCCGCCCGCAGGTTCGCGGTGATCTTCGACGTGACGTTTCCTGCGAGGTCGTAGCGGGTCTCGGAGCGTCCGGCGTCCGGACTGTCGAATGAGGTGCGGCGTCCCAGCGCGTCGTAACCGGCGCGCGTGATGTTGTTCTTGTCGTCGGTGATCGTCGTGACCAGACCTGTGGCGTCGTAGGCGTAACTGGTCCAGATCTCCGAGGAGCCGTCGAACTCCTTGACCGAGGTGGTGGCCCCTCGGACGTCGGTGTAGGTGCGGCGCTCCTTGTCGTTTCCGTCGGTCACCGTCTGCTCGAAGCGGGTCGTGCCCGCACGGTCCTCACCGAAGCCGTATCCGGTGCTGGTGGTGACGCCGTCCGGCTGCACGGTCCTGACCGACCGGTCCAGGACGTCGAAGGTCTCCTTCGTGGGCGTCACGGAGTCGAAGGAGGCGTTGAACGTGGTGTTCGCGGCCCCCTTGTTCTCGGTCACCGGGTAGTACTTCTCCACGGTGCGGCCGAGGGAGTCGAACTTGAGCCGGCCGGAGACCGTCATCACCTGGGTGGGCGTGGCCCCGGGCGAGGCGGACACCGAGGCGTCCTTCTTCGTCTGCACTACGCGTTTGAGGCCGTCGCTGAAGGTGACGGTGTCGATGGTGTCGTCGCGTACGCCTGAGGCGGCGCGGTCCAGGTGCTTCGTCGTGGCGTACGGGACGGTCGCCTCGGGGTGGTAGCCGAAGGTGATGGTGGCCTGGTCACCGTCCTTCTCGTAGGGGCCGGTCACCTTGTCGAGCCGGCCGGCACTGTCGTAGGACATCCTGAGCGGCTGGTCGTTCTGGTCGGTGCTCCGCTCGGGCTCGCCGTATTTGAGGTTGTACGCCGTGGACGAGCGGTAGCCGAAGCTGTCCTCGACGGACTCGACGTGCACGCCGACCGTGGCGTCGTAGCCGTACTCGAGTGTGTAGCGCTGCCCTTCCGCGTTCGCCGGGCCGGTCACCGATTTCAGGTTCCCGTCCGGGTGGTACGTCAGATCGGAGACGGCCGGGGTGTCGTCGTCGAGGTATTCGCGGGTCTGGCGCACAGCGCCGGTCGCGCAGTCGACGGTGGATTCGCGGTGACGCAGGAGTGTGCCGGTGGCGGCGGCCTTCTGCCGTATCACGTTGGCGATGCCGACGAGATGCCGGTCGCGGCAGCGGGTGTCGGAGCCGCTGTACTCGAAGGTGGTCTCCAGGTCGTCCGCGGTGCCCTCGTCGCCCGCGTCGAAGGCGCGGGTGACGTTGCCGAAAGCGTCGTAGGTGAGGTCGGTGAATGTGGACTTCGCTGCGGTGGCCGCGCCTTCGTAGCGCCTGTCCTCGACGCGGGTGAGCTGCGGGAAGACAGTGGCTGTCCGGCTCTTCGGGTCGGCCTCCTTGCCCGTGGAGGTGTCCAGCAGCCGGTAGGTGTTGAGCGTCTCGCTGTACGGGCGGCCGGCACCGTCCTCGGTCAGCGTGCGGGTGAGCAGGCCGCGGCCCACGTGCCCGTCGGTGCGGTACTCGTCGGTCACCGTGCGGCGCACGGCGTTGTCCGTACCGGGGTCGCGGTCCTCGGTCACGACGCGGCCGAAGCCGAGGAACTCGCGCTCCGCCCGGTCGTAGCGGCCCTTCTCGTAGCGGAAGGTGGTCAGGCGCGTGTCAGCGCCGTCGCCGTCGAGCCCGTCGAACACGGAGGTACTGGAGAGCACCCAATGACTGTCAGGCATCGCCGCGGTGTTGCCCGACCGGGTGTAGCCCAGATCGATGCGGGCCCCCATCGGGCGGCTGACCGAGCGCAGCAGGTTGGTGCGGCCGCTCTTGTTGACCGCGACGAGCAGCTCGTTGTCCCGGGTCGACTTGACATGGTCGGCCAGGCCGTCGCCGTTGATGTCGCGCAGCGCCACCTCGGCCCGGCCGATGTTGGTGGATGCGTCCGCACCGGGGTTGAACACGATGTGGCCGGCACCGACAGGGAAGCCGAAGGTGAAGTACGCGCCGCCGCCGAGGGTGGCGTTCTTGTCCACCGCGATGTCGCTGAACGCGCCGCGGAACGGTGTGGGTGCGGTGAAGCCGGCACCGGTGTTGATCGCGACCTTCACGGGGTTGGTGCCGTCGGTGAACACACGGTCTGTCAGGCCGTCGCCGTTGACGTCGGCCAGTGTGGCATTGGTCCTCGAGGTCCCCAGCGTCGCGGAGACCCCGCCCGCGAAGCCGTAGTTGTCGAGATTGAAGCCCAGGTTGACACCGGCGTTGCGGGTCGAGGCGTCGTTGACGGGCCCACCGCCCCACATTTCGCGGGGTGCGAAACTGTAGCCGAGGTTCAGCTGGGCCTCCCCGTTCGAGTACACCTTGTCCGGGAGGCTGTCGCCGTTGATGTCGGTGAGGTCGAACTTGGCATCCGACTCACCGCCGCCGAGGTTGCCGCCGATGCCCAGAGAAGGCATCTCGACGCCGGTGCGGGCAGTGGTGGCCGAGGCATCTCCGGAGGGCGCATCGGTGCCACTTGCGGTGGCCAGAGTGCGGACCGGGCTGCCCGCGCTCAGCGACACGCCCCCGGAGACGGAATCCGTCTCGCGTACATTGCCGCCGAGGGTGCCGCGGGTGGCGCCGAGTCCGCCGTCCATGTCGGAGTACTGGATCCCCTTGGCGCCGACGACATCGGGAAAGCGGTCACCGTTGAGGTCGAGGAAGTCGACCTCACTCGCGGTGGTGCCGATGGCACCGCTGCCACCGAACGGACCGAGCGTCAGCGTCGTGGAGATCTGCTGGGAACGCCCGCGCCGTATCAGACCGGTCGACCCCGCGATGTCGGCGTCGGTGACGATATCGACGGTGTCCAGACCCAGCCGTGAACTGGCGGCGGCAGACGCTCCGACCCACGTACTGTCGTCGGAGGCAACCCACTTGCCCGTGGAAGGCTGCGGGGCGAACACGGTGATGCGTGGGGCGGGAACCTTCGGGTCCGCGGTGAACGCGGCCAGGTCGTCCTCTTCCGGTGCCTTCGGCAGCGCGTCCAGGTAGCTCTGGTCGAGCACCAGCTCGTTCTGTGCGATGGGGCGGGTGGCCCGTTCACGGTTGCCCTGGTAACCGATCACACCCCAGCCGCGGTACGGCTGTGCGAACGCGCCCTGGACGGCGGGCGAGTGCATCGCGCTCGGCACCTGCTGGAAGTTCGAGCCATCGTAGCTGACCTTGACCGTCTGCGTGTTGAGGAGGCCGACGAGCTTGGTGTTCGCCGTGGTCATGTCGAAGAACAGCTCGTCGCCCTCGGTGACCGGAACGTTCAAGCGCGTCAGGGAAGAGGGCAGGCCCGCACCGAGCACCAGGTCGATCGTCCGCTTGCCCAGCAGCGCATTGCGCTTCTTGACCGTGAGGAAGATCTTCGCGTTCTCGGAGTTCGCCTTCAGCTGGATGTCGGGCTCGACGATCAGCGTGCCGGTGCGTGTGGCCGTGTAGGAACCCTGCGGCCCGGTCAGAGAGTTCACCGGGTACACGTTCAGCTCGTACGGGGGGTTGACCACCACCGTCGGGTTGCCCGCGGAGTCCACGACCGACTCGACGCCGCTGGCCTTCGTATAGTGCGCCTTCGGCGTCCAGCGCAGCGCGTTCGCGTCGATCGGGGAGTCCACCAACAGCTTCCACGAAAGCCGCTCCCGCGCGGCCACCTGGACGCTGACGTCGATCGGCGTCGTGCCTGTGGACGCCGCAGGCAGGACCTTGCGGATCAGCTCGCTGGTGACCGGGTTGCCCAGGAAGTCGGTCTTCTCGTGTGTGATCAGGACGGTCACGCTGTCCGAGGTCGCCGTCGCCTTGACCAGGTCGCCGGTGATCCTCAGCGTGCCGGTCAGCGGCACGGTGACCACGGACGGGCGTCCGGCCAGGGTGAAGTCGTTCTTCGCGTCGAAGACCGTGGTGCTCAGGCCGTTGGTGTCGGTGCCCGCGTCCATCCCGACATAGCTGACCGTCGGATCCCACGCCACGGTGTCGTACTTGCCGTCCAGAACGGACTGCACACGGAAGTACACGGCTTCGCCCTTGCGCACGGGTACCGCGTTCACCCCCGTCGGGGCGAACTCGATGTAGTCGTCCGGCCCGATCCGCTGTGCCCACAGCTCCTTGTCGTTGTGCTGGATCGTGACCCGGACACCGTCGGCCTTCTCGTACTCCGGGCGCTGCGGACCGGTGTCCTTCTCCAGCCGCACCCCGCCCTCGATCCGTACGGTCCCGTCGTACGGCGCCACCCAGCGGCGCACGCTGTCCATCAACGGAGAGTTGTCCACCGCGCGTTCGAAGGCCGCGGTCTGGTCGCCCACGATCGTGCCCGTCGCGGCGCCCGTTCCCACCGGGGCCTCGGTTCCGGCGCTGTCGGCGCCGTAGGCCGGTTCGCCGTCGGCGTCCAGGCGCCCGTAGAGCACTCGGCCGTTGTTGACCAGGTCGGCGATGCCGTCGGCGTTGACGTCGGTGAAGTACCGGTCGGACGTCGTCGTGGTCGACACGTAGTCCAGCTGGCCGTTGACGCCGGCATACGCCTCGATGCCCGCGGTGCCCGAGAGAGTGGTCTCCCGGGAGATGCCGGGCAGCCCCGTGAGTTTGACCGGGGTGTCCCCGAACTTCGGCTGCCCGGACGGGCCGGACAGGTTTGGCCGATAGAACACCTCACCGTTCTTGCGGAACACCTTGTCCGGCAGGTTGTCACCGTTGACGTCCTGCAGTGCCAGCAGTCCGTCGGACACCCCGGCGTTCACTCCGACCTTCACACCGGCCGAACCGGACTTGACCGGCGCGACCGGGTTGTAGCCCACGTAGAGATGCCCGCCCGCGCCGACCGACGTGCTCGACGACAGCGCGCTCGCCTCACCCTCCCGGATGTTGACGCCGAGGTCGTCGTCGGGGACCGTCCAGGCCGCGGCGGCCTCGAACGCGGTGTAGGCACCCGACTTGTCCCGCACGTCGTCGAAGTAGTCGAACACGTGAGTGTTGAAAACCCGGTTGTCCTCACCGAACTGCGACACCGACTGCAGCAGCGTCTTGGCGAACGCGCCGACTCGGTAGTTGAGTTCGTAGGCACGGATCAGCTGGTCGTCGAGCTTGACCTCGACCCGGCGCAGCAGGTCGGCGGTGACCCGCTTGAAGCCGTACCGCGCGTCGATCTGGGCGTCGCCGCGTCGGGGCTCGTCCCTGTCACGGTCCCTGAGGAAGGTCACCGAGTAGCGGCCTTCGGTTTCGCCGTGCCCGGTGTAGGTGATGCGCTCCGGGTAGAGCGCACGGCCCTGGAGGCCGGAGTTCGCGACCCCGCCGTCGTCGACCCGGACATGGTGGTAGCGCAGCAGATTGTCGTGCCCGTCGCGGACCTCGCGCGCCGCCCAGATCGCGATGTTGCCGGCGCCGTCGGCGAGCGTGGAGTCCTGCGCCCCGCCGTACACAGTTCGCAGCCCCTGCTTGTCGGTGACCTCCCACCAGTAGTTGGACGGTTTGTCGCCGTGCCGGACGATCCGGTCGAACCCGCCCTCGGAGCGCGGGTGGAACACCTTCTCCGCAGTGCGTGCCTGGAGTGCGCCGCGGTGTACGACCGGAGTGAGCTGTTCCCCGTTCAGCAGGTACGACTCGGATTCCTTCTCACCGTCGTAGCGCGGCACGCCCCACCGGGTGTCCACCGTGATCGACGGGGTACTCAAGTCCCAGCCGACGCCGGTCCAGCCGTTGCCGCCCGACGAGTTGTACGTGATCGACAGCTCTGGTTGCAGGCCTCCGCGCCCCTTGGGCACTTCGAGTGGGTAGGCCAGCCGCGCGTCGCCGCCGCTGTTCGCCGCCGGGGCCTCGATCAGGTTCACTCCGGCGCCGGGATCGGCGGCTTTGATGTCCTTTATCTGGTTGGGGTTGAACGACGTGCCCTCCGGCCCCTCCGGCCCGGTGACCGCCGACCCCGCGTCCGGTCCTGCCGCGACGCTGCGGAAGGGCTCGGCCGAAGTCGGCCCGATCATGGTCAGCGCCATGATCAGGGCGAAGACCACGCCGTTCCTGCCGCGGAACACGCCAGTCCGACCGCGGAATGCACGCTGGACATTCATTGAAGTTCCCCCACACGTCCGACATCCCCAGAACACGCGATTCCGACGGCTGCGGCCCCCGCGCATCCCGAACGGTATGGGCGAGCCAGCTCACTCGCACAGGTTTTCTCCACAAGACCTGCCCCATACGGTTACGATCCGACAACGGGCCTGCTCGTCACGGTGCTTAGGGAAGCTGAACGCTGAACTTCGTGTTGCCGGTAGGCCCTTGGTATGACACACACCCCCACTCGTGCGCCCACAGAGGTACCAAACAGCAGCCTGCGGGCGGACGTTGTGGCACCGGGGCCGGGTCTAGCGTTCGGATCATGAGAACTCGCCACTGCGGCATGGCCGCCTCGCTCCTCGTCCTTGCCCTCGGCGCAACGGCCATCGCCCCCGCCGCCGCGTCCTCTCCGCCGTCCGCCGAAAGCCGGACCGAGCCCACCGCCACCGCCCCACAGCTGCGGCTTCCCGCGCCGACCGGGCCGTACGCAGTCGGGGAGAGCACTCTGCACCTGCGGGACAGCGGGCGCCTCGACCCCTATGCGCCGGAGGCCGGAGCACGCGAACTGCTGGTGTCCATGTTCTACCCGGCACAGGCCGGAAGCGGAGTGCCCGCCCCGTACATGAGCACGAAGGAGGCGGAACTGCTGCTGGAGTCGCGGGGAATCGGCGGTTTCGTCGATCCCGGGGTGGTCGGGGCCACCGAGACGTACGCCCGCCTCGGCGCGACGCCCGACCGCGGCCGCTTCCCGCTGATCGTGCTGTCGCCCGGCTTCGGGCAGAGCCGTTCCACACTCACGTCCCTCGCGACAGGCCTGGCTGCGCGAGGCTACGTCGTCGCAGCGGTGGACCACGCCTACGAGTCCGTCATGACCGCTTTTCCGGGTGGACGCGTTCTGCCCTGCACCGCCTGTGACTTTGTTGAGCGGACTGGTGACGCGGGCCTGGGGGAGGTCGCCCGGGGCCGGGCCGAGGACGTCTCATTCCTGCTGGACCGGCTGACGGGCAGCCACCCTGCCTGGCGCCACTCCTCGATGATCGACCGGCAGCGCGTCGGTATGGCCGGGCACTCCATCGGCGGCAACAGCGCCGCGTCCACGATGGCCCTCGACCCACGCGTGCGCGCCGGTGTGAACATGGACGGCTCCTTCTACGACCCGGTCGCCGCCGCAGGGCTCCGAGGCCGGCCGTTCATGATGCTCGGCACCGACGTCCAGCACGCCCCCGGCAGCACGACCGACACCACGTGGGACCGGGACTGGCAGCACCTCGACGGCTGGAAGCGGTGGCTCACCGTTGCCGGGGCGGGGCACTTCACCTTCACCGACATACCGGTCCTCGGGGCGGAGCTGGGCATCACGGATCCCACGGCACCACTGGCCGCCGACCGTTCCAGCAGCATCACCCGCGACTACGTCACCGCCTTCTTCGACCTGCACCTCAAGGGCGTCCGGCAACCACTGCTCGCGGGTCCGACACCCGCCAATCCGGAAGTCTCGTTCCAGCGGCCCTGAGGGTCTCACCGCATGGGTGGCCGGCGGGCCGGACGCGAACAGCTTCCCGGCGGGGCGGGGCGGGGCGGCCGGGGCGGTCGCCAAGGATTCTCGGCCCGAACCGCCGATTCGGTTGCCTCGGGGGACCGTGAATCCCGTCCCCCGCGCCACGGGCCCTCCGGTGAGGCTTCCGCTCCGGAGGGGCCGTGGCGCAGCAAAGAACCGTCCAACCGGTACATTTCTGGGGAAGAGGTGTTCCGCCGGTTCGAGAGAGCGCCGGAGCCCTCTTCTGTGTTTCCATATGCGGTCCGTTGATGACCAGGGGCGCGGGGCGCTCCGGGCGGAATGAAAGAGAGATGCTCAGGATGGCTGGCCCAATACCCGCACAGGTAATGGTGGTCGGGGGAGGCCCGGTCGGCATGCTGGTCGCGGCGCAGTTGGCTGCGCAGAATGTGGACACGGTGGTCCTGGAGCCGGAGGCCGCTGTTTCCGGGAGACCCAAGGCCACTACGCTTCACGCCAGGGCGGTCCAGGCTCTGGCCAGGAGCGGTTACTTCTTCGAGCAGACGTCCCGGGCGGCCGGGACGGCAGCCACTATGCCCTTCCACTTCGCGGGTATCCCGGGCCTGTCCATCACTGCTCCGGAGGCGGAGCCCAGCCCGATCCTGAAGTGCCCCCAGGCGGAACTCGAACGGATCTTCGAGAGTCGGGCGCGGTCCAACGGGGCACGGGTGCTGCGTGAGCACCGGGTCACGGAGGTGGTGCAGGACAGCGTCGGGGTGCGGGTCACCGCGCAGGGCCCGCGAGGGCTCCGGACGTTCACCGTCGCGTACGTGGTGGGAGCGGACGGGGCCCGCAGTATGGTCCGCGAGGCCGCGGGAATCGCCTGCGACGTCAGCCCGCCCACCATGTCCGCGATGACGGGACTGGTCCGCATCCCGGACGATCAGGCGATCCCGGTGGGCTGGCACCGTAAGCCCAGGGGCTGGCTCATCGCCAAGAACGGCTCCGACGGCCGTACCCTCATCCACACACTCGTCCGCGGAGACGGCTCTTCCGGCCGGCATGTTCCGCCGACCCTGGCCGAGCTGAGCGGGCAGGTGTCCTGGATCGCCGGACACCCCGTCACGATGACCGCCCCCCGTTGGCTCAGCCGCTTCAGCGATTTCACCCGGCTCGCCCGGACCTACCGCGCCGGACGTCTCTTCCTGGCCGGGGACGCCGCGCACGTGCATTTCCCGATCGGCGGGCAGGGCCTGAGCACCGGAGTGCTGGACGCCCTCGACCTGAGCTGGAAGCTCGCCCTCGTGGTACGGGGCGGCGCGGCCGACGGACTGCTCGACACCTACGGCCCGGAACGCAGGCCCGCCGCTCAGAAGGTCATCGACAACACCCGCGCCCAGGTCGCGCTGATGGGCACAGGCGCCGAACTCGGCTCTCTGCGGACGCTGCTCGCCGGCCTTCTGGAGTCGGGCGGCGGCAACGACTTCCTCAGCGGGATGATCAGTGCCCAGGACACTGTGCTTCCCGCGAGCCCGCACTGTCGCTCCCCGTGGGAAGGGACCTTTCTGAACAACATCGAGCTGACCACCGCCAACGGCCCGTCGGACCTGATCGGGCTGCTGGGGGAGGGCGGTCAACCGCTCCTGCTGCTCTTCGGCGAGGAAGGCGGTCGCTACGCGGACACGGCACGGGCCTGGGAGCGGTCCCTGCGTGTGGCCCACTGCCCGCCGACACCCTCCGCGCCGTGCTCGGCGGTACTCGTGCGCCCCGACGGATATGTCGCCTGGGCGTCGGACGGGGGCGGACCACTGGCCTACGCGCTGACGGCGCTGTTCGGCAAGGAAGTGAGCCCGGGACCGGTGCCTGTCCCCGTCCCGGAAGGGGAGCCGGCCCAGCCGGCCGGAACGCCGGCCTCCTCGTCGAGTACCCCGGTCAGCTCGGTGAAGACCGCCACCCCCCGTGTGCGCGAGATGTCCACCGAGGTGAGGACGGACGCGAGCACCACATTGGGCAGCAGATGACGCAGCAGGGAACAGACTCGCCCCGCAAGGTCCTGGTACTGGCTGATCGCCTGCGACATCGCCTGGACACCGGCGAAACTGCCCACCAGGACGTCGGAGGTATCCCGGGGCAGAATGTGAGGCAGGAGCTCTCCCTGGGCCTGCGCCTTTTCGAGCAGTCCCCTCAGGACTTCGCCCCAGTTCAGGAACGGGCCGCTGCGGTCGAGGTCATGAGCCTGCTGGTCCAGGGACAGCCGTACACCGGCGCGGACCATCGGGTCGGTCTGCAGCCGGTAGGCGTGCAGCATGATGACATCCACGAGTTCCTGCGTCTTGCAGGCACGTGCGGGGACGTCCAGGCGCTGCTCCTGCTCGCTGAGCACACCCTGGGCCAGCTCTTCCTTGGACTGGAAGTGGAAGTACAAGGCCCCCTTGGTGACTCGCGCCTCGTTGAGTATCTCGGCGATCGTGGCCGCCTGGTAACCGTTCTTCTCGAACACCTGGGCCGCCGCCGACAGGATCGTCTGACGTGTACGGATGGCTCGATCCTGCTTCGCCATTCTCGCCTCCTCCACTTACATGACTACTGCGCCGACGGCACCGTAGCGTATGAAAAAAAACCGGCTAGTATGTATCTTACAGCGGTCGGCGCCCGCAACGAACGGGTGTAGAACATGATCGATCGGCACTGCGGGGCCGCGAACCCCGGCGCCGCGGTCGGCTTCCCGCACCCTGCCGCGAAGCCGGTACGGAGAGGGAGAGGGCCCGATGATTCTGGTGACAGGTGCGACAGGGACGGTCGGCAGGGAAGTGGTGCGTTCCTTCCCGCCGGGCGTGCCGCTGCGTCTCATGACCAGGAACCCCGTGGGCATCACCGTTACGAGGCCCGAGGCGCAGGCAGTCGCCGGAGACTACACCGATCCCGACTCGCTGACTCGGGCGCTGCACGGAGTACGCAAGGCCTTCCTCGTCACGAGCCGGGTCGGCGGTGACGAAGGCGCCGTCTTCCTCCGTGCGGCGCGGGCGGCAGGCGTGCATCACGTCGTGACGCTGTCCGCGGCCTCGGTCACCGACACGAGGGCCGACGACCTGATCACCCGCTGGCAGCGTGCCAATGAGGAACTCCTGCGGCAGTCCGGGATGGCCTGGACCATGCTGCGGCCCCGTTCGTTCATGTCCAACTGCCTCTCGTGGGCGGGTTCGGTCCGCTCGGAGCGGACCGTGCGGGCCCTGTACGGAACATCGGTGAACGCGTGTGTCGACCCGCGCGACATCGCCGAAGTGGCGGTGCGAGCGCTCACCGAGGACGGACACGAGGGCGTGGCCCACACGCTGACCGGGCCGGAGGCGGTCAGCGCGGCCGAACAGACACGGCTGCTCGCGCAGGTGCTCGGTGTGCCGCTGCGTTTCGAGGAACTGACCCCGCAGGAAGCGCGCGCCGCGATGCTGCGCCGCCACTCGCCCGAACTGGCGGACGCGTTGCTGAGCAGTGCGCGACGACAGCGGGACGGAGCCAAGGCGGCTGTGGGAAACGGTGTCCGAGAGGTGACGGGGCGGCCCGCCCGGTCGTTCGCCGATTGGGCCGGGGACCACGCCGGTGCCTTCGCCCCGAAGCGGCCCCAGGAGGGCGAAGTCGCCGGTGCAAGCCGGTCAGCCCTCGGGTGAGAGTGTCGTCACAGTGGAGGTGAACACCAGGTGCTCGTCCTGATGGCCGGTCACCAGGACCCGCTTCTCGGCACCGGCTGTCGCGGGCAGGTGCTGCGCCTGGATCATGCAGGGTGTGTCCAGTTCGGTGTACCGGTGGAACTCGCTCGTGATGCCGACGGGCAGCATCGCGGGGCTGTCGAGGGCCGCTGCCGCTGCCTGGCGGGCCGCTTCCAGGAGCACCATGCCCGGAACGTGGTCGACCGGGTGGTCGAAGAGGACGTGGTGGCGGGTGTCGGCCCTCAACTGCCAGCGGTTCTGCTCCCCGGCGGGGGAGAGCACCACGTCGACGGGTGACACACGTCCGACGCTGCCGGGCGAGGCAGGGGCCGTGAGGGGGATTTCGGGCATGTCCCCGGCAGTGCGGCGGTCTCCCCGGAGCCTGCGGTACACGGCCGGTGTGGTGCAGGTGAAGGCGCCGCCTCCCCGCCCGGCAGGCTTCCCGTCACGGTGGATCACCGCTTCGTAGCGCAGTCCGGTCAGGGCGCCGCTGCGCAGCTTGACCTCGGTGCAGGTGACGTCGATGTCGAGCGATGCGGGTGTGCCGCCGATCAGGACCTGATCGGGCTCGACTGCGTACGCGAGGTCCCACATCAGGAACTGGTGGCCGAACGGAACGTCGAACTCCGCGTGTGCCAGGAGCGAGCCCACCTGGCGTATCGTCTCTGCAGCCAGCAGTGGATCGTGGTGTGCGCCGATGGGACTGAAGAAGCTGTGCCCGCGGGGCCACTGGGCCATCACCTTGAAGCGGTCGTCGTCCTCACGCTTCCAGTCGGTGAGCATGACTTCGGCGACAGCCGCCCGGTGGACGAACTCCATGGGCACCGTGGTCGTCAGTGACGGAAAACGGAACAGCGGCGGCGTGGCCGACGGAGCCGGCCGGATGGCAGCCCGTGCGGAGTTCTCGTCCGTGAGCGGGTGAGCAAGCTGGATCGTTGCTGCAGTCATCTTTCCCCCAAAACGACGATAACGAGAACCGGGTGAGCCCTTCGTGGGACACCAAAGATACATACCAACCGGTTTAATTTCTACCGTCTCTTCGCAAGCGGTAGCAGCGAAACCGCGAGCTCCGATTGTGGCCCTCGCGCCTTGCCTCTCGACGGGCTGCCCCTGGTGAGGCCACTCGGCCCTGCCGCTCAAGACTTTCCCGGCTGGAAAGGGGCTCTTCATGGGCGGATTTCCGCCATGAGTCAGCTGGGGTGATTCGAGTGGGGCACGGTAGGGCGGAGTGGGTGTCCTTGTCGAGGCTCTCCGTCCGTGGAGGTTCTCCTTCCGTGCTTGCGGGGAAGCGGGTCGTTGCTCGGGGGTGGGGAAGGTGTGCGGGCCTGTCCGCGCGGCGGCGCTGGGAACGCACTCCGTACAGGGTGCCGCAGGGTCGGTGTCAGTGCGAGCCTGGGTGCGTTCAAGTGACTGGATCGACCTGGACAGAAAACCGCTTAGATGGTTTGTTATGCTGGTTCAATGCCGCGAGGCAACATCGAGAGGGGCTGTGGCATGTCGGTGGGGAGGCTTGCCGGGTCCGGTGAGCCTGTGGATGCCCATGGCCCTGCGGCGGAACTGCCGGCGCTGTGCGAGCGGGGGTGCAAGGGGCGGAGCGGACAGGTGCGCTCGCACAGCGCTGCCGGGCGCGGCCCGGCCGACGTCGTCACCGACCCCGCCGGGACCCGCGAGCTGCTCAGCGCCCCGCTCGTGATGTTCCGGCCCAGGCGTGTCTGCCTGTCGTCCCGCAAGCACCGCAACCCCTCGCAGTGGCTCGGGAGCGGCGGGACAAAGTGGGTCCGCCCTTTCGGGAACCGTGTCGCCGAGCCCTGTAATCAGGAGGCATTTGATGGTCATGCAGGACCGTGCGGCGCGCACACGGCAGTCGTTGATCCATGCCGCCGCCGAAGTGTTCGCGCAGGAGGGTTTCGCCCTCGCTTCGCTCGCTGCGATCAGCCGCCGGGCCGGGGTGAGCAACGGCGCGCTGCACTTCCACTTCGAAAACAAGAAGACACTAGCCCGGGCCGTCGAGGACGAGGCGGCCAAGGCCGTGCGTCGGATCACCGAAGGAGGGGTGAACGGGGGAGGCTGCGCTCTGCAGGTACTCGTGGACACCACGTACGAGCTGATGAGCGGGCTGGCCGACGATGTTGTGATCCAGGCGGGCTTCGGTCTGGGCAGTGACCCCGCCTGGGGGCAGGAGCCTCGGCTCCGGCAGGGGTGGCAGCGGTGGGTCGAGGCCATGCTGCGGCGTGCCGATGCGGAAGGCGGACTGGCCGAAGGGGTGTCGCCCGCCGATGCCTCGCCTTCCATCGTGGCAGTGACGGTGGGCTTCGAGGTGCTCGGCGGCAGTGGCAGGGGATGGCTGTCAGCGGAGACGATCGCCGGATTCTGGGACCTGGTGCTGCCGAGGCTGGCGAGCGGGCGGGGGCCCGTGCCGGTAGTTTCGTCCCCGGCCGGCCGTCTCCGGCGCACCGCGACGTCGGCCGTGGGCAACGGACTGACGCCGAATGCCCGGGCAACGGACTGATCGTGTTTTTCTGATGAACCGTCGGGGAGAAGCCCTGCCGTACATTTTCTCTGTGCCTCCGGGGCGGAGAGTCCTCTGTTCTGTGCTGCGCGATCTGTGAAACCTTCAAAGCGGGTGAGGGCCCGGCCTGTGGGCCGAGCGCAGGAACCACAACAACCGGACTTGGGTGTCCGATTGGGCTTGTGTGGGGTGGCGGGTCTGCTGATCGTGTCCGGGTGTGGCAACGACTGGATTCGAGGGCACAGCCATGAGCGCGCGTACCAAGGCGTGAGCGATGTGACTGCTTGAGTCCGTCCCGAGATGCCCGCCCGCAGGAGACAGGCCCACTGGCAGCCGGTCCGGCCCAGCTAGAGCATCGCATTCACGATCTCCCGCATATCGTAGGCGCCCTGATAGCCGCTGATGAAGTGGTGCCGGTCCTTCCACGCGGTGATCACCGCGTGGTCAACGACCACTGCTCGTCCAATAAATCACTTGGGTAGGGCTTGCGTTCACTCACCCGGCCACATCACCAGATCACCAACCGCGGACCGGCAGATTCCGTTCTGTCACCACACCACCAGGCGACAGCAGATCACCTCAAAGAATCACGAACCACCCACTGAAACGAGCCCTCACCTGCGACACGCGGATCGTGGCTATGACCACGCAAAGTTGGCGGCACCGGCGTCGTACGCGTAGGTGCCGTACTTCGCGCCACAACCTTCGGACACTGCGGGCTTCTGACGCAACGCCTACTCAAGGGAAGCCTTGCGCTGAAGAGCGATCTTAATGACCAGCTCGTCGCGACGGTCTGCCAGCAGGGCATAGGCATCGGGCAGACGATGCAGTGGCATCCGGTGAGTAATCAGCCGGTCGACCTGTATGCGTCGAGTCTGCAGCAGCACGAGCAGGTCGGGAATGGTGTAGGTGTCGACCTGGCCGGTGGAGATGGTGATGTTGCGGTTCCACAAGGCGTTCAACGGCATGGATACCGGCTCTGCGTGCACTCCTGTATTCGCGATCCGCCCCCGCGGCCGGATGATACTCGCGCAAAGGCCGAACGCCTGGTCCGAGCCCACAGCCTCGATGGCAAGGTCGACGCCCTGTCTGCCGGGGGTGAGAGAGCGTATGCGCTTGGCGACGTCTTCGCTCTGGGTGAGCAGGTGGTCGGCCCCGAAGGGTCCGGCCGCATCCAAACGCGGGCGTGAGCGGCCGACTGCGATGACAATGGACGGGCTGAAGAGGCGGGCGCAGAGGATGGAGGCGAGGCCGATCGGACCGGTCCCCACGACAGCCACGCTCATGCCTGGCGTGACCGCTCCGGGTGGGATGCCTACTTCGTAGGCGGTGGGTAGGACGTCCGAGAGCAGCAGGGCCTGTTCGTCGGTGACGTCGTCAGGCAGCGGGTAGGTGCTGTAGTCGGCGAAGGGGACGCGCACGTATTCGGCGTGTGTGCCGTCGATGAGGTTGCCTAGTTGCCATGCGCCGCCGCCAGTGCATTGGCTGTAGGAGTGGTGTCGGCACGAGGGGCAGCGGCCGCAGGAGGAGATGCAGGGTATGACGACTCGGCGTCCTTCCACAGCGCTGCGTACGGCGGAGCCTGCTTCGACGACTGTCCCGACCGCCTCATGACCAAGTACAGTCCCCGGCGCGATGCGGGCTCCCGAACCGTCGACGATGTGCAGGTCTGTTCCGCAGATGGTGGTCGCGTCCACGCGGACGATCGCATCCTCTGTATCCCGAATACGGGGATCCGGAACCGACCGCCATTCTGTCTGGCCGACTCCGTCAAAGCAGAAAGCATCCATGACTTTCTTCCTCGTTCCTGTACGGGGCCGTCGCAACTGCTGTTGCTACCGTGGTGCAGATGCCTGTGTGCGTGGACAGCAATGGCAGTGGGGACTGCTGCCTCATTCGGTGTGCGGGGCCGCATCCGGTTGCGGTCCGGGAGCCGCGATAGGTTCGGAGAGAGGGGAGTCCAGGGATGGCAGGAAGTAGATGGCGTACATCACCAGCGGCGTCGTCTCCAGGTTGTTGCCGATGTGTCCGTGTTCGCGCCCGGGCAACTCGACGAAAGCCTCCCCGGCCAGCACCGCCTCTGTGCTGAGGTCCCGGGCAAGGTGTGGGTGAGCACTCCTTCTCTGACCACAATGAGTAGTGGCCCGTGATGAAAGTGCCAGCCCGTGGTGTCGCCCGGACTTAGGAGAATCTTGCGAACTTGAACCAGCCGTGCTTGACCACCCAGAGCGGGTAGCGTCTCTTTCACCCGCCCACGCGCCAAGGCGAGGTGTTCAGCTACATGCGCACTGCCGGGTGGTGACAGTCCGGACAGGGTTAATTCCAGTTCGTTATCGGGGGGATCTTTCACCGCCGTGCTCCTTCCGGTGGCCCCAGGCTATGCCCGGTCAACGCGTGAGGGCTGAATCTCAGGTGTCACGGCCCCGGGTCTCTCCGAGCGACGGGGTCCGGTCCAAGGTACGGGCGCATGTCGCGTGCAATCAGGACCTCTTCGTTGGAGACCCCCGCCGGCACCATGGGCCAAACCATGTCGCTTCTGGGTACAACAAATTCGAGGACAACCGGCCGGTCGCGCACCGCCGAGGCGGCGATCAAAGCTCGGTCAACTTCTTCGGGGCGAGTGACCTTCCATGCTGCGCAACCGTATGCGAGGGCCAGCTTGGTGATGTCCGGGCTGAGCGGTCCATCTCTGGTGTCGAGGTCTGTGTGCTGGATGTCGCCGTCGTAGAAAAGCTCCTGCCACTGGCGCACCATACCCAGGGACGAGTTGTTGATGACCGCGACCTTGACGGGCAGCCGCTCGTGCACGCACGTGGCGAGTTCCTGGTTGGTCATCTGGAAGCACCCGTCGCCGTCAACGGCCGCCCATACCTCGGCGTCCGGGCGGGCCACCTGGGCGCCGAGGGCAGCCGGGATCGCGTATCCCATCGAGCCGGCTCCCCGTTATGTTTTCCACGGCTCCGCAACGGGGCCGCTGGCCTCCGGGCCCGGCATGACTTGGTCCCCCTGTCCGAGATGACCTGGGGGGTGGTGTTC